>CAZMOU010000046.1:0-26993 GCA_964567835.1 uncultured Chitinophaga sp.
GCCGAGCGACGATTCGAGGCGCCGGCGCACGGCGTCGCGGTGTGCCGGGCCGTGGCGGCGACGTCGTCGTACTCTGGCCCCCGCTCAGGCCGCGCTTGGCGTCGTTGATCGACTGCATGGCGATGCCCAGCTGCTTGAGCTGGTTCTTGCACGACATGCTCCGGGCGGCCTCGCGGGCCGCCTGGACGGCCGGGAGGAGAAGGCCGACGAGCGTGCCGATGATGGCGATGACCACGAGGAGCTCGACGAGGGTGAACGCGCGACGGATCGACGACGACGGACGAAGGGCCATGATGGGGACTCCGGTGCCTGGGCAGCGGGCCGCGGGGGGCTGCTGGGCGCCCGACCCGACCGCTGCGACGGAACGCCGACGGCGGCGTGGACCCCCGTTCGGGAACCCGCGCCGCCGTTGGAATGGGCGTTCAGTCGGGGGGAAGCCTACCCGCCCGGCGGAGCCGCCGCCATCGAGGAACCGGCATTGCACATGGCATGCCGACGGCATTCCTCAGGCCCCGGCGACGAGTCGCAAACCCTCTGCTGGATGAGACTTGAGATCGTCGGAAAGAATGCGTGGCAGGCGGCCTGCGCCGCTGTCGGGGGCCACGGAATCCCCGCGTGGGCCATGCCTTGCCGGTGCACGAACGGCCCGCGCCGGTCAGGGGCGTGTCCAGAGTCCGATGGTGCGGGACGAAGGCACACCATAGGCGACCTCGATCGGCATGCCATCGGCGAGGAGGCCCGTTCCGTCCGCCGCGGGGATGTCGTCGGCGGCAGGCTTGAGGGCGGTGACGGCGACCGGGGCGGCGGGACGGCCGGCGGGGATCGGCCGGTCGGCCCATCCCAGCGCGGCGACCACGGCGGCTGCCGGCAGGAGCGCCCAGCGGGGACGAGGGCCCCAGGCCGCGCTGGGGAACAGGCCGTCGATCGTGGTTCGGACCATCGTCCGCCGCTCCGCCGGGAGGGCACGACGACGCCGCGCCGCACGTGCCGGTGGAAACCTAGGTCAGGAAACGACGCCTGGCAAATCGACCACCCCCCCGTTCGGGGCAATCGCCCGGACGCGGGCCCTGCGGCCCGGAGCGGGTGTCGCCGCTCCCCACGGGCTATACTCTGGCTCCGGTCATCCCGTTCTCCCCCGGCACGAGGTCCATGGTCCATGAGTGACGCCTACCGCAGGCTCGAGGTCTCCAAGCAGATCAACGCGGAAATCGCCAAGTTCCGCGACAAGAAGATCCTCGACGAGACGGCGTTGGACGAACTGCGGGTGGAGCTCCTGCGGCTCATCAACGACCGTCAGGGGCTGAACCTCCTCCTCGACTTCTCGAACGTCGAGTTCATGTCGAGCGCGGTGCTGGGGCTCCTCGGGCAGATCCACCGCAAGATGGGGACGCTCAAGGGGAAGCTGAAGATGTGCAGCATCCACCCGCAGATCTACGAGGTCTTCAAGCTCACGAATCTCAACAAGCTCTTCGCCATCCACAAGGATCAGGCCGAGGCGCTGGGGAAGTTCTGATCGGCCCCGCGCCGTCCGACCCCGCCGTCTCCCCCCCGCCCCGATCGGTGCCATGAGCGAATCCCAGGCTGCCTACCGGCCCCGCCACCGCGTCGACGTCCTCATGGCGGAGGACAGCCGCATCCAGGCGAAGATGCTGGAGAAGCGGCTCACCGACGCCGGCCACACCGTTCGCTGGGCGATCAACGGCCAGAAGGCGGTGGAGCTGCTCCGGGAAAAACGGCCCGACATCATCGTCTCCGACATCGAGATGCCGGAGATGAACGGGTACGAGTTCTGCAAGATCGTGAAGTCGAGCACCGACTGGCAGACGATCCCGCTGATCCTCCTCTCGAGTCTCTCCGACCCGGTCGACATCATCCGCGGCCTCGAGGCGGGGGCAGACAACTACGTCACCAAGCCGTACGAGTCGGACTACCTCCTCGGCCGCATCGACTCCCTCCTCGACACGCCGCTGGTGGCGGAGCCCGCCGACACCGGTCCGGCCACGGAGGTCACGGTCGCCGGGCAGAAGTTCCGGGTGCACGCCGGCCGGCAGCAGGCGCTCAACCTGCTCGTCTCGATCTTCGAGAACGCGGTGACGAAGAACAAGGAACTGATCGTCACCAACCAGTCGCTCTCGGTGGCGCGCGACTCGCTCCAGAAGGCCAACACCGAACTCGTCGCCGTCAACGAGCAGATCGAGCGCAGCAACAAGCGCATGACGCGCGACTTGAACGCCGCCGCCAAGGTGCAGCAGTCGCTCCTGCCCGCCGCGGCGATCGACATTCCCCGCTCCGTCGCCGCCTGGAAATACGTCCCCTGCAACGAACTGGCGGGGGACTTCCTCAACATCTTCCCCCTCGACGACGAGCACGTGGGGATGTTCGTCGTCGACGTCAGCGGCCACGGCGTGCCGTCGTCGCTCCTCTCGGTGACGATCGGCGCCTTCCTCACCAACCGTGTCTCCGACTCGTCGCTCCTGGTGCGCCCGGGGAAGGACGGCGGGCCGCCGGTGGTGGTGCCGCCGGCCGAGGTGGTGACGCAACTCAACAACCTCTTCCAGGCCGACAACCAGGCCGGCCTCTACTTCACGATCGTCTACGGCGTGCTCCATACCCCGTCGGGGAAGCTCCGCTTCTGCTCCGGCGGCCATCCGCCCCTCCTCCACGTCCCCAAGAGCGGGCCCCTCAAGCTCTTCGAGGTGGAGAGCTTCCCGGTCGGCTTCGTGCCCGACGTGGAGTTCGCCGAGGAGACGCTCGACCTCGCCCCCGGCGACCGTCTGTTCCTCTATTCCGACGGCGTGCCGGAGGCGATGGACGAGAAACTCGAGCAGATGGGCAACGACCGGATGACGTCGCTGGTGGAGTCGCTCCGCGGCCAGCCGGTCGACACGGTCGTGACGAGGCTCCTCGAGTCGGTGCAGACGTGGTGCCAGCCGAAGGGCCCGCTCGACGACGTCTCGATCCTCGGGCTCGAGTGGAACGGCACGTGAGCCCGGGTCCGGGAAAGCGTCCCCTGCCCCTCGTCAGTGCCCTGCGTCTCCGCTGCCCGCGGTGCGGGACCGGCCGGCTGTTCGCCGGCTGGTTCGCCATGGAGCCGGTCTGCGAGTCCTGCGGCCTCGACCTCGTGCGCGAGCCGGGCTTCTACCTCGGCTCGATCTACGTGAACTACGGCGTGACGGCGCTGGCGACGATGGGCCTCTACGGGCTGCTCGTCCTCTCGGCCGGCTTCTCGGCCGAGACGGCGCTCGCCGTCTGCCTCGCCGCGGCGGTGCTCCTCCCGCTGTGGCTCTTCCGCTACGCGCGGGCCCTCCTCCTGGCGATCGACACGTCGGTGAACCGGGAGACCGTGATGCCCGGCACCGGGGACGGGCTCACCGAAGCGCAGCTCTCCTCCTTCAAGGCCAACGACGGCCAGGCGGGCTGCGCGATGGGGATCGCGCTGACGCTCGTCCTCCTCTTCGGCCTGCTGATGGCGGCCGTGGCGCTCTGGTTCGCGATCGGGCCCGGCTCGGGCGCCTGGAGCGGCGACGAGTTCGACGCCCCGGTGCCGATGGAGCGGAGCGCGGAGGAACGGTAGACTGCCGCGCGGGGGAAGTCACGCCGGTCGCGTGCGTTCCTCCGGCCGTATCCCGTTCCGAGGAGTCCGTCATGCCCCGTCTCCGCCTCGCCGCGCTCGTGCTCGTCGCCTCGTGTCTCGGTGCCGCCGCCCGTGCCGAGGAAGGGGGCCCGCCCGACCTCCTCCCCACGCTCGGCTCGATCGAGCGGCTCGACCCCCGCTTCGACAAACTCGTGCCGAAGGACTCGGTGATCGAGGTCCTCGCCAGCGGCTTCGAGTGGGCCGAGGGGCCGGTGTGGGTGAAGAAGGAAGGGGCGATCCTCTTCAGCGACATTCCCCGCAACCGGGTCAACCGCTGGAAGCAGGGGGAGGGGCTGTCGGTGTTCCTCGAGCCGGCGGGATTCACAGGCCCCGGCGCCTACGGCAGCGAGCGCGGCTCCAACGGCCTCACGCTCGACCGGCAGGGGAACCTGATCTCCTGCGAGCATGGCGACCGGCGCGTGAGCCGGCTCACGCCGGGCGGCGGCAAGCGCACCGTCGCCGACAACTACAAGGGCAAGCGGTTCAACAGCCCCAACGACTGCACCGTCCACTCCTCCGGCGCGATCTACTTCACCGACCCCCCCTACGGCCTCCCCAAGGGCTACGACGACGAGCGCCGCGAGCTCGACTTCTGCGGCGTCTACCGCGTCACGCCCGACGGTGTCGTGACGCTCCTGTGCGACACGATGACCCGGCCCAACGGCATCTGCCTCTCCCCCGACGAGAAGAAGCTCTACGTCGCCCAGTCCGATCCGCAGGCGCCGATCTGGAAGGTGTTCAACGTGAAGGCCGACGGCACGCTCGACGAGGGGAAGACCTTCTTCGACGGTACGAAGCTCTTCGCCGAGCGGAAGAAGGGGCTCCCCGACGGTCTCAAGGTCGACGCACAGGGCAACGTCTTCGCCACCGGCCCCGGCGGCGTGCTCGTGATCGCCCCGGACGGCACCCACTTGGGGACCTTCCTCACCGGCCAGGCGACCGCCAACTGCGCCTTCGGCGACGACGGCAGGACGCTCTACATGACCGCCGACAGCCACCTCTGCCGCGCCACGCTCTCCACCACCGGCCCGCTGCCCGGGCCGTGAGGCGGAGGAGTCATTCCCAGTCGGCCTTGCCGACGGTCTCGCCGTCGTCGCGGCAGCCGAGGGTGTGGAACACCCACGGATCGACGGAGAGGCGGATCGGGCGGGCGGACCCGTCGCCGAACACGCCGAGCACGATGCCCGGATGGGGCGAGCCGAAGGCCAGCTCCTTGTAGCGGCCGGTGTCGAAGTCGCGGAGGAAGGGGTCGCCGATCCGGCGGCGCGTGCCGTCGGCCACCGGGGGATACTCCCCTTCCACGTGGGCGATGCGCATCGTCGACCAGTCGGCCGCCTGCGCCCACCCCGGCAACTCCCACCAATCGCGCGGATCGGGGGAATAGTTCCCCTGGGCGCAGGCCTTCTCGAGAATCGCCACGGTGTTCGAGAGGCCGTCGGTGACCATCGCCGCGGTCACCGGCCGCCAGGCACGCGTGCCATGCCCCCCCTTGGCGACGATCCCGCGCCAGGTGTCGCGCGCCTCGGCAGGTCGCGGCGGCTTGGCCGGGTCGTACTCGAAGAAGTATTCCCCGACCACGCCGGCGTAGTCGCCGATGGCGGCTCTCGTTCCGTCGGCACCTGACAGCGAGAAGCGCTGCCCGCGCGTCGGGCAGGCGTAGAGGGGGACGGGCGTCTCCACGAGTGCGGGCCTCCCCGGGGGCCGTACGCCGGGATCGAACTCCTCCGCCTGCCGGTGGAGCGATTCCTGCTCGATGAAGGGGAGCAGTTGGATCCCCCACCCCGCGCGCACGAAGCCGTGGGGCGCCATCGGCACGGTGTGGAAATCCCCCGACGGGCCGCCCGCCGAGGGGAATCGTCGCTTCGCGGACTCGTGATTCAGGATCGCCAGGCCGATCTGCTTGAGGTTGTTCTGGCACTGCGTCCGCCGGCTCGCCTCGCGCGCCTGCTGGGCCGCGGGGATGCTCAGGTTGATCAGGAGCGTGACGATCGCGATCACCAGGAGCAGTTCCACGAGCGTCAGCCCCGCGGGATGCCGCGATCGCCGCGGACGCCGTCGCTGTGCACCGCGCGCCGGCGTCATTCGAGCGACTCCCGCCGCGGCGGCGGCGCGGGGGCCACTCCCCCCCACAGCCTGGCGATCACTTCCTGGGCCGGCTTGTCCTGCGGCGTGTGGCCCGTCGGATAGCGGAGGCCGGCATGGGGATAGGGCTCCCAGCGCCACAGGAACGCCCCCGCGCACCACTCCCGTTCGCCGAACGTGGAGAGGAACGCCTCGTAGCACGCGGCCTGCTCGGCCGGGTCGGCATCGAGCCCGGCGTCGTCCGAGCCCCAGGGCTTCGTCGCGCCGCCGTCGAAGGAGGGATAGCCGATCTCGGTGTAGAGGATCGGCTTGTCGATTCCCGCCGCGCTCCGCCAGGCCTCGAGCGTGTCCATCCAGGCCCGACAGCCGGCGACGAGCGTCTCGGCGTCCGCGTCGCTCGATTCGGCGATGGCGAAATAGGGATTGATGCCGACCAGATCGAGGGCGTCCCAGAAGCGCACCGCCCGGTAGCCGCCGATCGCATCCGGGCCCTCGTGCCAGTTCGCGGCGTAGGTCAACTTCCCGGGATACCGCCGGCGCACGTCGCCGATGAGCCGCCTCCAGTGGGCCTCGTGCCCCGGGCCTTCGAGCGTGTTCATCTCCGTCGCGATACAGAGCATCTCCACCTTCTTCCGCTTCGCCAGGTCGGCGAAGGTCGCGACGAACTTCCCGTAGCTGCGGAACCACGCCTCCGGGTCGCGCGGCCGGATCGTGCCCCGCCACACGCGCGACCGGACATCGACCATCGGCTTGAGCATGACGCTCATCCCGAGGCGGTGGGCTTCGTCGATGGCCTGCCCGACCGATTCGAGCGTCGCCGACTTCGCCTCGTCGGGGCCGATCTCGGTCGACGCGGCGTCGTCCTGCCACCAGGAGACGTTGATCGCCACGGCGTCGGCCCCGAGCGCCCGCACGTCCGCGAGCGTCCGCGTCGCCGCCGGGCCGGCGAGCGACCGTGCGCCGAAGGCGGCGATCGACACGCCACGCAGGCCCTCCACCGCGTCTGCGGCAGCGGCGGCAAAAGAGCATGCCGAGAGGATCACGATCACGACGATCGAAGAGTGGCTCATACGGCCTCAGGCCCTCTTCCGCAAGATTCGCCAATATGCCAATGCTCCCAACAGAAGCACGACGGCAACGTTCACCAAGACCAAGGGCATGCGACGAACTGGCTTGACTGAGGGCGGCGGAGCCACAACCGGAGAGGACGGCGGGGTCGGTGGCGCGACCTGTGAACCTGTGGTTCGCGATGCCTTCAGCCTCAGGATTTTCTCGACCAATCTCGGATCTCCAGGGTCCTCGTTCCCTGACTGAAGTCGATGCTCCATGACGATCCGCGTGACCTCTCGGTTGTACTCCTCCTCCGAGAACCCAGGTGGTGCACGGAGAATGGCATGTCCGGTCTTTGGATCGCGCAGGATTTCGCCGGTGGCCGGATCGCGTCGGATCGGATCATCCTGCATGTCCTTGCGAATCTGTTCGTCGATCGCCTTGAACCAAGCGGCCCTC
Source organism: uncultured Chitinophaga sp. (assembly GCA_964567835.1). Lineage (GTDB taxonomy): Bacteria > Planctomycetota > Planctomycetia > Pirellulales > UBA1268 > QWOP01. Next base: position 7,226 of record CAZMOU010000046.1, read on the forward strand.
GCCGCCTTCGTCTTTTCGAGGTAGCGGCGATCGGCCTCGTCGTAGGCCTCCGTCAGCGAACCCGGTGGCCTGAACGCATGGCCCTTGTGGGGAACGATCTGGTCATCGGGGAGATCGGCGTCGCCCCGTCCCTCGTTCACCACGTCCCCGACCGCACCGGTCTCGATCCGGCTCTGAATCGGAGGCGCCGACGCCGTCCGATTCCGTTCCGGAATCCCGTCAGCCGTCAGGTCATCCGCGTGCAACTGTGCCGCGATGAACCCGAGCAAGCACGGCACGCCCAGCCGAACGGTTCGGACTGTCCAAGAGCATGTCATGGAGATATTCCCGATCGGCTCATTGATTCCGCGAGTCCGAACAGGGCGCCGGGTCGCCTCATCGTATCGCCGCGACGCGATGGCGAGGCCACGTGGAACGAGACCACTTGGAATCGGCTCTTCATCCGACGACGGCGCCGCGAGAGCGCCTCACGACCAGCCACACTGCGTACGCGGCCCAGCCGAAGGTATTGGCCCACATCAACACCAAGAAGACATTCCACCAGAACGAAGGATTGTCCCTGGAGAAGGCTCCCGGCGCCGGAGACGCTGCCGGGGCGGACTCCCGCTTCTCGAAGTACTCCAGGTCCGCCAGTTGGGACGTCGTCAGCCGCGACCTGTCCAATGCCTTGATTCGCTCGTCGAGGGATGGCTCCCCGGGCAGACGATCACCAGTCCGCTGCCCTTCCTCCGCCACCAAGCGGGCGAACACTGCGTAGTACTCCTCTTCCGTGAAACCTGGCGGGGGCGGAAACCTGAACCTTCCAGCCGCTTCGTCGAAGTAGGGAAGATCACGAACGAGGGGGTGTTTGACCGGAAGTTCGACCTCCCAGGGGCGCGATTCCATCACCGCGCGCATCGCATCGCGATGCTGGAGAGCGAAGGCCCCACCGATCACGACCGCACCGATGGCGAGCATGATCGCTTGATAGAGCTTCATTGGAGGGCTCCACCGTTCAGGATTCGATCGCGCGGGATCGGGCCACTCTCACCTTCGCCGGCCCCTGGATTCAACCGCCCGCGCTCGCCTTGCACCGCTGATAATCAGCGACAGCTTCCGCGACCGCGATGCGAAGAGCGTCCATCGCTGACTCCATGTCCTTTTGAGCCTGGTCGTACGCGCTCTCACCACACACCTGCGCCTTCCTCTCCGCAGTCTTGACGCAGTTCGCCTTGACTCGCGCTGCCTGGTCCGCCTGATAACAGATTCCCACGGTCGCGGCACCAATACAGGAAATGCACGCTGGGGCCATGGCATACAGCGGCGGAACCACGGAAGCAGCGCACACCGCAGCACACAAAGGGGCGGTGCCGAGCGCCTGCCCAAGTAAAGAACGCATGGTTGCTTCGTACGCGTCGAGACAAGCCGGAACATCGACTATGTCGAACATGTCCTGACAGCGTTTCACGTCCACGTCGAATTGCCTTCGAATGTCGACGAGAGCAAAGTCGAACGCCCTTTTTGCCTTCGCGAGTTTGTCATCTCGTTCCGCCTCGCAGTTCCTCGGTGTGGTCGTGCCTCCCCCACCCGCAGGCGGCGACACCTGAAGACCTCGAGCGCCTTGGCCCGGGCTGAACAACACCAACACCACGGCGACAACCATTCGCATCGTGGCATCCGTCCGAAAAGGAAACATCGGGCTCATCTCCTTTCGTGAGAATCAAAAGAAATCAACGGCGCAAGGAAGTCCCCACAGCCCAAAACACAGACCAGGGTACGTCGCTCTCCAAAGAGCGTTTATTGATCGACGGTACGGAACCGCAGATAAGCCCGCCAAGCCAAATAGACGACGACACACGATTCGAATGCGATGAAGAATGGGCTCCGGTACCACGGCTCGACCACCGCAGGCGGAGGCGTCGCCTGCATCGGTGGTTCGGCAAGACCGGTTTCCTGGGCACGGGACAAACGGAGTTCTCGAAGCCGCTCCAGGGCCGTCGGCTCGCCCGGCAGTCGATCGCGCCCACGTTGCCTCTCTTCGAGAACGATTCTCATTACCGCCGCATCGTATTCCTCGGCGGTAAAACCCGGTGGCGGGGGAAGCACATAGACACCTTTCTCCTCATCGAAAGGTGGAGCCTCGATCGGCTTGACAAAGTTCCGCACCTTGAAGCTTTTGACAGATTCAAGCGTCGCTTCGTTCTCGACTCGTGCGTACTCCTCGAGGGAGCCGACCGTCTTGAACGTGACTCCATCCGGCGGCAGGAACAGGTCGTTGGCGAGATCGGCGTTCGGCGTGATGTCGGCGTACCGCACGACCATCGGCGGCCCCTTGTCGTTCCGCCACAGTTGCGTCGTTTCCACGAGCCGCCCCGAACGCTTTCCGATCACCGATCGGGTGCCTCTGGGAATCGGGCCGCCGACGGGGAGGTTCGCGAACAGGCCGTCGATGATGCCGACCGGGAGAACCTCCTCGACCACGAGGCACTCCTCGCCGTCGATCGTCGTCGGCTCGCCGAAGGTGACCGTCGCCGCCGCGTCCGGCGCCTTCGCGGGTGCCGCCCCTTGGGTGGCGGCGAGAGCCGGCGTGAGCATGCCCCCGAGGAGGCCCGTGAGACGGAATCCTCGGTCGCTTCCGGCGGTCCAGCGGTACATATCCCCGCCGAGGACGAGCGAGTACTGCTCCGATCCCGGAGTGATCGATTCTGTACGAACCGCGACCCCCTGCTCGCCGATCACCTTCTGCGAGACGATCGACTCGACGTCATCGACTCGGATCCGGTACTGCACCGGGGGCGTCATCGCCTCGCGCGCCCGCTCGAGTACCTCCCGGGCCGATGGCTGCGGAGGGACGTCGGCGCCCAAGATCGCCCTGCCGGTCACCGCCCCGATCGAGGCGACGATCATCAGGCCGAAGATCGGCAGTCGCGGCTTCATCGCGCGGTCTCCAGAGATGGGGCTGACCCGACGGCCTCACCCTGCACGAGCACGTCGAGTTGCGGCACCCGCGGATCGTCGAATCGGACGGCGAGGTAGTCGCTCACGAGCCCCGCCGGTGCCTCGGGGCTGAGCCGCACCGTGAGCACGATTCCTCCGATCGCCCCGTCGGCTCCCGGCACCCTTTCCACCTCCTCGACGACCACGTGCCCGCGGACGGTGCCGCAATCGCGAAAGGTTTCCAGGATGCCTGGCAGGTCGGAGCGGACCTTGAGAGTGGCCGCCGCGTCGCGCCCGAGCCGGAGCGTGCCCGGCTCGCTCCAGACGCGCCGGGGCAGCGTCGCCGAAAGGGAGAGACGGATGGTGGCGAGTTCGGGCGTGGCGGCGTCGGTGCGGAGCGTGAGGAGGCCGCCGACGGGGCCGGGCCGGTCGGCCGGCAGGGCGTAGGAGACGTCGAGCGAACCTCCGGGGGGAATCGTGTCCCCTTCACGGACGCCGACCGTTTGACAGCCGCAGCTTTTCTCGACCGAGGTGATCCGGATCGCTCGGTCCGACGCATTGGCGATGCGGAAGGTGTGCGTCGGCGCTCGATCGGCAGCGAGCGGGCCGAGATCGACGGAGCGCTCGGAGGATGCCGGCGCGGACGCCGGCGCTTGGAGACAGCCGAGCAGGAGCGGGCCGAGGAGAAGGGCGGCAGCCACGTTGCTCGTTCCGGCGATCGACATGCCGCTTCCCCTTCGGCGAGCCCCCCGACCAGCTGGCTTGTAGCATACTGGGGGGGTGGGGGAGCAAGCTTTTGGCAACGCGATTCTGCCACCGATCTGACGATCACCCCGTCATCGGGGATGCACTTTCACGCCCCTCGCTGGACTTCCACGATGCAACCGTGCAGGAGGGAGCGACATGCCTGACGAGATCACGAAGTCCGACGTCGCGCTCGTGCTGGCGCTGGTGCTCTCGGTCGTCGTCCTGGGCCTGCAGCTCTTCGCGCCGCAGGCGTTCTCGGCGCTCGATCCGCGCGGCTGGTCACACGGGGTCTGGGTCGGGATCAACGTCGCCGTGATCGTCGTCCTGGCGGCGATTCGCGTCCGCCAGGGGTGAAGGGCCTCACCGTCCCCCCTCGCCCCAGGAGAAGAGGCGGAGGCGGTTTCCGTCGGGGTCGCGCGTGAGAAGCTCCTCGAAGCCCTCGTGGCTCCTCGGCCGCGTGCCGATCTCGGCGCCGGCCGCCGCGAGGCGCCCGCGCGCCGCGGCGAGGTCGGCGACCTCGAAAGCCAGGCTCACCCGGTCGCTCGGAGCCCCCGGCTCCGGCCGGGACACCAGCGCGATCCGCGCGGCGCCGGCCCCGAGGAGCGCGTAGCCGTCGTCGACGACGCGGAGGAGCGAGCGGAGGCCGAGCACGTCGCGGTACCAGGCCACCATCGCCTCGAAGCGGGCGGTGCGCAGTTCGACCGCGAAAAGCTCGGCTCGGAGGGAATCGGACATCGGTGCTGGCAGGCTCCGGCGGCGGGCGGGGGTGGTCGGCCTCCGCCATTTTCCCGCGGATTCGGCCGCGCGACCAGCGTCCGGCCCGGCCCCGTCGTCCGGCGCCCGACTGCTCTTCTCGATTTTCCGGCCACACCTGACAATCCGCGGTCCGGGCGGGCCCCCACCCCGCCCCACCCCCGGCCATAGTTCCCTTCCCCGAGCCACCCGCCGTGCCGCCGAGCCCCGACGACGCCACCCCCGAATCGACCGCTTCCGGCGTCGCCGCCGGACTGGAAAAGGCCCGTCGCGAGAAGCTCGCCCGGATCGCCGGGATGGGGCTCGACCCGTGGGGGAGCCGCTTCGACGGGGCCGCGCCGATCGCGGAGGTCCGCGCCGCGGGCAAGAGCCTCGAGCGGCCCGAAGGGGAGCCGCCGGCCGAGGACGGGCCGACGGTGCGCGTCGCCGGGCGGATCATGCTCCAGCGGAGCGCGGGGAGCCTCGTCTTCCTCTCGCTCGCCGACCGCAGCGGGCGCATCCAGATCATGCTCGGCAAGAAGCAGGTGGGGCCCGAAGCCTGGAAGCTCGTCGACTGCCTCGACCTCGGCGACTTGGTCGGCGTCGACGGCCGCCTCGGCTACTCGAAGACCGGCGAGCTGACCGTCTTCGCCTCCGGGCTCACCTTCCTCACCAAGTCGATCGAGACGCCGCCCGACAAGTTCCACGGCCTCGTCGACACCGAGCTCAAGCAGCGGATGCGCTACGTCGACCTGATCCACGGGGAGGGGGTGCGCGAGCGCTTCATCGCCCGGAGCCGGATCGTGGCGAGCATCCGCGACACGCTCGCCCGGCGCGGTTACCTCGAGGTGGAGGGGCCGACGCTCCAGGATTCCGCCGGCGGCGCCGCCGCCCGCCCCTTCAAGACCCACCACAACGCCCTCGACATGGCGCTGGTGCTCCGCATCGCGCTCGAGTTGCATCTCAAGCGGCTCCTGGTGGGGGGGCTCGAGCGCGTCTTCGAGCTGGGACGCGTCTACAGAAACGAAGGCGTGAGCCCGCGGCACAACCCCGAGTTCACCATGCTCGAAGCCTACGAGGCCTACGGCGACTACGAGACGATGATGGACCTCACCGAGGCGATCATCCGCGACGCGGCGAAGGTCGCCGGCACGCCGCCGGTGGTGCAGTGGATGGGGCACGAGGTCGATCTCTCGAAGCCCTTCGAGCGTGTGCGCTACGACGACCTCCTCGCCCGCGTCACCGGCTGCGATCCGGCCGACCCGGCGAGCGTGGCGGCGGAGGCGGCGAAGCGCGGCATCGACACCGCCGGCCGCCACCCCGACGTGATCAAGAGCGACCTCTTCGAGGCCGCCTGCGAGAGCACGCTCTCCTCGCCGACCTTCGTCATCGACTACCCCGCCGCCATCTGCCCGCTCACCAAGCGCAAGGCGGGGAGGCCGGAGATCGCGGAGCGGTTCGAGCTCTACGTGGCGGGGATGGAGCTGGCCAACGCCTACACCGAGCTCAACGATCCCGACCTCCAGGAGGAGCTCTTCCGCACGCAACTGGCGGGGCTGGCCGCCGAGGAGTCGATGGCCCGGATGGACACCGACTTCATCAAGGCCCTCCGCCACGGCATGCCGCCGGCCGGGGGCCTGGGCATCGGCATCGACCGGCTCGTGATGCTGCTCACGCAGTCGTCGAGCATCCGCGACGTGATCCTCTTCCCGATCCACCGCCCGCAGGCCGGGGGCTAGAACCTTGTACACCCTCCTCCTCTGCTGGCGCTACCTGCGGACGCGCTGGATCGCGCTGGCGAGCGTGATCAGCGTGACACTCGGCGTGGCGACGATGATCGTCGTCAACGCCGTGATGGCCGGCTTCGCGCACGAGATGCAGTCGCGGATCCACGGGATCCTCTCCGACCTCGTCTTCGAGAGCCACTCCCTCTCCGGCTTCCAGGACCCGCAGTGGCACATGGAGGAACTGCGCCGCGCCGGCGCCGGCGACATCGAGGGGATGACGCCCACCGTGGCGGTGCCGGCGATGCTCAATTTCCAGGTCCGCGGCCAGTGGGTGACCCGGCAGGTGATGCTCATCGGCATCGACGAGTCGACCCACGCGCAGGTGAGCGACTTCGGCCGCTATCTCCAGCACCCCGACAACCGCCGCCAGCTCTCCTTCTCGCTCCGCGACGGCGGCTACGACACGGTCGACAGCCAGGCCGAGGGGCAAACCGGCGAAACGCGGCCCGCGCTCGAGGGGGCAGGCTGGCCGCACCGGCGGATGCGCGTGGCTCGGGAACGCGCCTGGCGGCAACGTCAGGCGGAACTCGAGGCGACGGCCGATCAGGCCTCCGCGCCGCGCGGCCGCGGGCCGGTTCGGCCGGTCGACCATCAGGTCGATGCGGCGCTGGCCCACGCCGCCGTCCCAGCGGCGGCGAATGCCCAGCCCGCCGTCCCGGCGGCGAATGCCGAGCCCGCCGTCCCGGCGGCGGCGCTGGCCCAGCCCGCCGTCGACGCCATGCCTCCCGACCTTCCAACGTCCGACTCCCCGCCCCCGTTCGTGCCCGCCGACTCGGCCGCCCCGGCCGATCCCTTCCGGGCCGCCAAGCCCGAGGAGGGGCGCACGTTCGATCCGGCCAACGAGCAGTTCACCGGGATCGTGCCCGGCATCGGCCTGGCGAGTTTCCGCGACTCCGAGGGGATCGACAGGTTCCTCGTGCTCCCCGGCGACGACGTGAAGATCACCTTCCCCACGGCGGCCACCCCGCCCAAGGCGGTGACCGACACCTTCACCGTCGTCGACTTCTACGAGAGCAAGATGAGCGAGTACGACTCGAACTTCGTCTTCGTCCCCATCGAGCAGCTCGAGCGGGCGCGGGGCATGATCGACCCGCAGACGGGGCTGGCGAGCGTGAACTCGATCCAGATCAAGCTCCGGCCCGGCGCCGACCTCGAGGCGGTGCGCGACCGGCTCCGCGCGGCCTTCCCGGCCGACATGTACGCCGTCTCCTCCTGGAAGGACAAGCAGGGCCCGCTCCTCTCCGCCGTCGACATGGAGATGGCGGTGCTCAACATCCTCCTGTTCATGATCGTCGCCGTGGCCGGCTTCGGGATCCTGGCCATCTTCTTCATGATCGTGGTGGAGAAGACGCGCGACATCGGCATCCTCAAGTCGCTCGGGGCCAGCTCCTCCGGCGTTGCGGGGATCTTCCTCGGCTACGGACTGTTCCTCGGGATCGTCGGCGCCGGGGCCGGCCTGGCCCTGGGGCTGGGCATCACCTGGAACATCAACCGCATCCGTGCCGGCGTCGAGTGGCTCACGGGGGAGCGCGTCTTCGACCCGTCGATCTACTACTTCTTCCGCATCCCGACGATCGTCGATCCGTGGACGGTGGCCTGGATCATCGCCGGCGCCGTGGGGATCGCGGTGGCGGCGAGCGTGCTGCCGGCGCTGCGGGCGGCGCGGCTCCATCCGGTGGAGGCGCTGCGGCATGATTGACACCGTCCCCGGCTCCCCCCTCCTCGAGGTCCGCGGCGTGCGGAAGGCCTACCGTTCCGGGGCCGGCCGCCTCGAGGTCCTCCGCGGCGTCGACTTCGAGCTCGAACCGGGCGGATTCGTGTCGGTGATCGGACAGAGCGGATCGGGCAAGAGCACGCTCCTCCACCTCATGGGCCTCCTCGACGCGCCCGACGCGGGGGAGGTGCACCTCGCCGGCGGTCGCATCGACGATCTCCCCGTCGCCAGGCGCGACCGGCTGCGGAACACCGCCATCGGCATGGTCTTCCAGGCCTACCATCTCCTGCCCGAGCTCTCGGCGCTCGAGAACGTGCTCTCTCCCCTGCTCGTGCGCCACGGCGTCGCCGCCTGGTTCCGCGAGGCCGCGGGCGCACGCCGCCGAGCCACGGCCCTCCTCGAGCGCTTCGGCCTGGGTGGGCGTCTCGCCCACAAGCCCAGGCAGTTGTCGGGCGGGGAGATGCAGCGCGTGGCGATCGCCCGGGCGCTCGTCGGGCAGCCGCGGCTGCTGCTCGCCGACGAGCCCACCGGCAATCTCGACGAGGAGAGCGGCGCGGGGATTCTCGACGCCCTCTGCGAGTTGAACCGCACCGACGGCCTTTCTATAGTGCTCGTCACCCACGACCAGTCGATCGCGCGCCGCGCGGACCGGATCGTGCGCCTGGTGGCGGGGCGGGTCGAGGACGTGTGACCGCTCCGCGGTCGTGCCCGTCGGCAGCACGCCCGCGTGCCGCACTTCCCAGCCGGAGCCAGCCATGCCCCGCATCGTCTCCATGAACGGCCGCCTCGTGCCCGAAGCCGAGGCGACGGTGAGCGTCTTCGACCACGGCCTCCTCTACGGCGACGGCGTGTTCGAGGGGATGCGGGCCTACGGCGGCCGGGTGTTCCGCATGCAGGAGCACCTCGACCGTCTCTGGCACAGCGCCCGCGCCATCGCCCTCGAGATCCCCACCACGAAGGCGGCGCTCGCCAAGGCGGTCGACGAGACGGTCGCCGCCAACGGCCTCCCCGACGGATACATCCGGCTCGTGGTCACGCGCGGCTCCGGCACGCTCGGCCTCGACCCGAACCGGACGCGCGATCCGCAGGTGATCGTGATCGTCGACACGATCGCGCTCTACCCGCGCGAGCACTACGAGCGCGGCCTGCGGATCGTGACCGCGGCGACGCAGCGTTCGCATCCCGCGGCGCTCTCGCCGCGGATCAAGTCGCTCAACTACCTCAACAACATCATGGCCAAGCTCGAGGGGCTCCAGGCCGGCTGCGTCGAGGCGCTGATGCTCAACCACAAGGGCGAGGTGGCGGAGTGCACGGCGGACAACGTCTTCGCCGTGCGCCGCGGCGCGGTCCTCACCCCGCCCCCGGACGCCGGGATCCTCGAGGGGATCACGCGGGGGGCGGTGATGGATCTGGCCCGGGCCGCCGGCATCGACTGCCGCGAGGCGACGCTCACCCGCCACGACCTCTACACCGCCGAGGAGGTGTTCATCACCGGCACCGCCGCGGAGGTGGTCCCGGTGGTGGAGATCGACGGACGGAAGATCGGCGACGGCGTGCCGGGGCCGGTGACGAAGCGGCTCTCGGCCGACTTCCACGCCCTCGTCCGCGGCTGACCGGGCCGGGCGGCGGCGGATCGCCTCTTCCGCGGCCGGCGGCCGCTACGGGCCGAGCAGGTGTTCGCGCACGAACATCACCGTGGCGTAGAACTGGAAGTCGGCGTTGGGTTTCTTGCGGAAGCCGTGCCCCTCGTCCTTGGCGTTGAGGTACCACACCGGCCCACCGTTGGTGCGGACCTTGGCCACCATCTGCTCCGCCTCGCTCGCCGGCACGCGCGGATCGTTGGCGCCCTGGACCACGAACAGCGGCTTGGTGATCCGGGCGGCGTTGTTGAGCGGCGCGATGCGCTCGAAGAACTCCGCCACCTCGGGCACCCGCTCGTCGCCGTACTCCACGCGGCGCAGGTCGCGCCGGTAGCTCTCGGTGTTCTCGAGGAAGGTCCGGAAGTGTGAGATGCCCACGACGTCGAGCGAGCAGCGGATCCGATCGTCGTAGGTCGTGGCGCAGGCCAGCGTCATGAAGCCGCCGTAGCTGCCCCCGGTGATCATGACGCGCTGCGGATCGAGGTCCGGCCGGCCGGCGATCCAGTCGAGGAGGGCCCCGATGTCGCGGACGGAATCCTCCCGCTTGAGCCCGTTGTCGAGCTTCACGAACGTCTTGCCGTAGCCGGTCGAGCCGCGGACGTTGGGATAGATCATGGCCACGCCGAGCTCGTTCATGAAGAAGTTGTTGCGTGCCTGGAAGACCGGGCGCGACTGCCCTTCGGGCCCGCCGTGGATGTTGACGATCACCGGCCTCCGCCCCGCGAACCGGGCGGCCGCCGGATAGAGGAATCCGGAGAGCTCGACGCCGTCGAATCCCTTCCAGCGCACCAGCTCCGGCTCCACGAGCGACTCGGGGACGAGTCCCCCGAGCTCGCTCTCGGTCCAGCGCGCCGCCTTCCCCGTCTCGGCGTCCCAGACGTGGACGTCGGCCGTGGACCGTGCCGAACCGACGGTGAAGGCCAGATGGCGGCCGTCCGGGTGCCACTTCCCCCCGCCGATCACCCCGGCGGGCAGACCCTCCACCACGCGCCGCCTGCCGGTGACGGCGTCGACGACGAAGGCCCTGGAGACGCCGGCTTCGTTCGTCACGAAACAGACGCTGCGGCCGTCGTCGGTGACGTCGAATCCCTCGACGTCCCAGGGGATGTCGGCCGTGACCGGCTCGATCGCCCCCGTCGCCGGGGTCCACTTGGCGAGCCTCGCGAACTCGGAATCCTTGTCGGTGGTCGTCCAGATCGAGGCCCCGTCGGGGGTGAAGGTGCCGCCCCCCCAGGCCACCTCGCCGTCGGCATCCCGGTCGAGCCGCGTCTTCTCTCCGGTGGCGAGATCGAGCAGCCAGCGTCGGCTGCGGTTCACCGAGAGCGACTCGCCGAGGAGCAGGCGCGTATCGTCGGGCGACCAGTCGAGGACGCTCCATCCCCCTCCCGTGCACTCGGCGACGAGGCGGTCGCTCGACGGATCGCGCGGATCCATCACCCACACGTCGCGGTCGGCGCCGTTGCGGCGCGTGGAGGTGTAGGCGATGCGGCCGCGATCGTGGCTCCATTCCCAGCCGCCGTTCTGCGAGCGGCCGCCGTCGGAGAGGAGCGTGACGTCGCCGGTGGCCACGTCGAGCCGGTACATCTGCGCGAACTCGTTCCCCCCGGTGTCGCGCGCGAAGAGCAGGAAGGCCGCCTCGCGGGGATCCCATTCGGCCACGTTCACCGGCTCGGCGAAGAAGGTGAGCTGGCGCCGCGCCCCGCCGGCCGAGCGCACGGCGTGGATCTGGTTGGTGGCGCCGAAACGCGTGGCCACGAGGAGCTCGACGCCCCGTGGATGCCAGCCCACGAAGCTCGCGCCGCGCGACTCGGTGTAGCGCCGCACCTCGTCGGCGAGCGCCACCGGGATCAGCGGGATCCCCTCCGCGACGAGATTCTCCGCGGGACGCAGGACCGGCTCCTGCCCCCGGACGCCGGCCGCGCCGCAGGCGACGAGGAGGAGGAGGATCGAGGAGGTGGCGGGCTTCGGCATGGGGTCGCTCCGGGGGGGAGCGACCATTGTGTCACGGACCGCCGTCCGCTGCACCGGCCGGCCGGCGCCCCCAAACAACGCGGTAGCACGTCAGCGGCGCGGCGGGCGGTGGTCCTCGTCGCCGATCTCGTCGTACCGCGACACGTATCCGGGCTGTTTGGCACGGACGAGCTCGGCCTCGTACTCGGTCACGACCCGTTTCTGGATGACCTCGCGCGACGCGGCGTTGATCGGGTGGGCGATGTCGGCGTAGAGCCTGGGTCGGCCGTCGCCGTCCCGCGGCACCGTCACCTCGGGCTGCTTCTTCCCGCACTGGTTGCAGAACACGGCGCGGAGCGAGTTCTTGAATCCGCACGACGGGCAATGCGCCGAAAGCTTCCGGCTCGGCATCGCCACGAAGGGCCCGGAGGGGCCGACGATGATCTTCAGGTCGCGCACCACGAACGCGGCGGAGAGCGTGATCGAACAGAAGGCGAGCAGCCGCTCCGAGGGATCGTCGATGAGCTTGATCCGCACCTCGGTGATCTCCATGCCGTCCCCCCTTCCAACGGTACGGTCCCCTCGCCCGCCGCCGCGTCGCGCGGGCACTCCCCGACGCTGTTCCCCGCACCCGTCCCCCGCACGACGCCGGGCCCTCCCGGCGACCGTCGTGCCGCTCACCCTGCCGCCCTGTCCCGATCCTCCGCCATCCCACCCACGCGCACCGCGAACACCCCCGGCCATCCCGCCGCGTCGAGCCGGGCCGCGACGGCGCGGGCCTCGACGGCGGTCCTGGCGAGGCTGAAGCAGGCGCTGCCCGAGCCGGTGAGCATCGGCCGCATGGCCCCGGCGTCGGCGAGCGCCGCGAGCAACCGGGAGACGTCACCGGAAAGCGCCCGTGCCGGAGCCTCGAGCGCGTTGTGCATCAGTCCGCACGCGGTCTCCAGGTCGCCGCGCACCAGCGCCGCCGCCAGCCGTCCGGCGTCGCCGGCGCGGGCGGGGTCGGGGACGCACTCGCGGTACACCGCCGCGGTGGAGAGCCCGCCCGCCGGGCAGGCGATGACGGCGTGGAGCGGCGGAAAGGAGGCGACCGGGTCGATCCGTTCGCCACGGCCGGAGGCGATCGCGGCTCCCCCGGCGAAGAACCAGGGGACGTCGCTGCCGATCGCCGCTCCGATCGCCGCCAGCCGATCGTCGGGCCAGTCGATCCCCCAGGCGCGCGACGCCGCCCGCAGCGCCGCCGCCGCGTCGCTCGACCCGCCGCCCAGCCCGGCACCCGACGGGACGTGCTTGACGAGTTCCACGTCGAGTCCGCGATCCTCCCGCGCCTCCTCGGCGAGCAGGCGCACGGCGCGGACGACGAGGTTCGTGTCGTCGGCGGGAACGTCCCGCGCCAGGACCGCACCGGCGGCCGAGGCGAGCCGGCCGGCGAAGCGCACGGCGAGGCGCGTGCCCGGCCGGTCGCTCGCGCGCACGACGAGCCGGTCGGCGAGCGACACCGGAACCATGAGCGACTCGATCGCGTGAAAGCCGTCGGGTCGGCGCGCGAGCACGGCGAGCGACAGGTTGAGCTTGGCCGGCGCCGCCATCTCGATCGCGGGCGCCGACGATGCCGCGTCCGGCACGACTCCGAACGGTGGGGATCCCGATCCCCTCGCTCCGTCACGCGATGCCATCACGGACGCTCCCCGCGGACGCCGCCGATCGCCGCGGCACCGCGCAGGGCGGCCCGGGCGGACAGCGGACGGAAGACTGCAGACACCCCCCGACGGGAGCACGATATCGGCCCGGGGTGACGCGGGTCAACCTCCGGCGAACGGGGGCCGCCGGAGGGGGGCCGCACAGGGCCGACCGCCGCGCTGCATCCTCCCCTACCGCCAGTTGCTCACGAAGATCACCGTCGCCAGCGCCAGCGACACGCCGATGGTGACGAGGGCCGCCAGGAGCATGGCGATGCTCCGGCCCGCCCACAGGTCGTCCTGGATCATCTCGCTGCGGGCGGCACGGTCGAAGGAGGAGTTCCACACCGGGAAGGTCTTGTCGTCGTAGACCCACTCGGTGCGGTCTTCGGAACGGGGTGCGGTCATGGCGGAAACCTGGACAGCGGCGGGGATATGATGTGGGCCTCGACGTCCCTGCACTCTACCCGGCGGTCGATCGCCGCACCAGTGCGGCCCGGCACCCTCCCCCAGCCCGCGGCAACGGCATCTCCCCCGGCATGCACCACCTCCTCGACCCCGCCTCGCCCCTCGCCGGCCGCCTCGCGGAACTCGGTCACCCCCCGTGGCGTGCCAAGGCGGTGCGGCGCTGGGTGTTCGCCGGGAGGGCGTCGTCGTTCGCCGAGATGACCGATCTCCCCAAGGCCCTCCGCGCCGCCCTCGAGGCGGAGTTCCGCGTCTGGACGACCACGATCGCCACCCACTCGACCGCCGAGGACGGCACCGAGAAACTGCTCCTCGAACTCCACGACCGGCACCGGATCGAATGCGTGCTCCTCCGCGACGGCGACCGGCGGACGGTGTGCATCAGCTCGCAGGTGGGATGCGCGATGGGGTGCGTGTTCTGCGCGAGCGGGCTCGACGGCGTGGTCCGGAACCTCTCCACCGCCGAGATCGTCGAGCAGCTCGTCCGGCTCGCCCGGCTGCTGCCCCCCGACGAGCGCCTCAGCCACGTGGTCGTGATGGGGATGGGCGAGCCGTTGGCGAATCTCGACAGGCTCCTGCCGGCGCTCGCCGTCGCGCAGGATCCGGAGGGATTCGGGATCTCGCAGCGCCGGATCACCATCTCCACCGTCGGCCTTCCCGCCGCCATCGACCGCCTCGCCGACTTGAATCCCGGCTACCATCTCGCGGTCTCCCTCCATGCCGCCGCCGACACCCTCCGCACGCGCCTGGTGCCGGTGAACGAGGCCATCGGGCTGGAGGCGGTGATGGAGGCGGCCGACCGCTACTGGGAGGCCTCGGGGCGGAGGCTGACGTTCGAGTACGTGCTCCTCGGCGGCATCAACGACTCCCCGAACGACGCCCGGGATCTGGTGCGCCTCCTCGCCGGCCGCGCGGCGCTCGTCAACGTCATTCCCTACAACGCGGTCGCGGGGCTGCCCTGGAAGGAACCGACGGCGGCGAGCCGCGACCGCTTCATCGATCTCCTCCGCGCCTCCGGGGTCAACGTCCAGGTGCGGCGGCGCAAGGGCGCGCGGATCGACGCCGCCTGCGGTCAGCTGCGCCGGCTGGCGGCCGGGCGGGCGGCGGGGGCCACGGACCCCTGAAGCGCGGGGCCGCGGAGGGGCCGCCTCAGGCGAACCAGCCGAGCACGAGGACACCCGCCAGCACCATGCCGAGGATCCCGCCCAGCCAGACCATCCAGTGGATGGCCGCGAGGCGGATCGCACCCGGGTCCTCGTGGTGGGTGGCGGCGAACACCAGGCTCGCCAGCGCCACCAGCGGCAGGCCGAAGAGGAAGCCGGGAACCCGGTCGGCGAGCGTGGCCAAGGGGGAGACCAGGGCGAGGAGGGAAACGATCATCGTCGGGTGATCCTTCACGGAACTCGGACCGGCGGCGTTCGTGCCGCCGGAGGCTCGCGGGGGCGGGGGACCCTCCCCACGCCCGCCGCACGTCAGGCGGTCTGGCCGTCCTTCTCCGCGCCGCGTTCAGAGCCCGCCCCGAGCGGACCGGCGAACGCGTCGTAGATCGCCAGGACGTTGAGCATCCCGGCGAGCATCGTGTAGAGCGTGCCGAACTCGAACCATCTCCCCAGCCGGCGCTGCCAGAGCGAGAGTTGCTCGCCGCGGAAGAGCCGGTACGGGGCCCGGTCGAGGAAGTCGTCGGCGTCGATGTCGGCGTCGGCCGCCACGACCCTGTCGGCGTAGCCACGCGACACCACCTGCCCGGGCTGCAGGGGCGGGGCCATGAAGGTGCTCGCGAACAGCGGCTGCTTGGCCGGGCCGGCCATCTGCCGTGATTGCAGGAGCGCGGGCAGGGCGGCGATCCCGACACCCGCCTGGCAGACGTAGGCCCAGCGGGGCTCGGGGCGCCAGGAGGCGTAGACCACCTTCCCACCACCCAGCCAGAGCCCCGCGAGGAACATCCCCAGGATCGCTCCCATGAAGAGGCCGCCTTTGTGCGTCCGCCCCTGATAGAGGTGCCCCAGTCCGGGGACGCACCACGCCAGGAACGCCGCCAACCAACGGTTCTTGAGGTCGATGAAGGCGCCGTCGTCGGGGGAGATGGCGACCGTCGCGCCGGAGGGGCGATCGTCGCGGGCAGGATGGGGCACGGCGGAAGGGCTCCGTGGACGAAGGTCGACGGCACGGAGTGTAGCAGTTGGGGCGCGGATCAAAACGGCCGCCGCCGCCGGGGCCGCGCCCGACGGCGGACGCCGCGGGGGGCCGGTCACTCCCCCAGGCGTCGCACCACCCGAACCCGCGGACTTCCCGGCGGCGCCGCCTCCGCCACGGGCGTATCCGCGTCGGCGCGCGGAGGGACCGAGCGATCCACCGGCCCCAGTTCGCGCCAGGCCCGCTCCACGGTCGCCGCGTCGACCCGGTCGATGCCCGTGGCGGCGCCGACGACGAGCGCGAGTCGGGCGAGCCGGCGGACGACGTTCGGCACGCCGCCGCTGAAGCGGGCGAGCGTGGCGACGGCCGCGGTCGTGAACAGCCGCGGATCGCCTCCGGCACGCGCGAGCGCCCCGGCGACGAAGGCGCCGACGTCGTCCTCGTCCCAGGGGGGGAGCTCGATGCGCACCGCGACCCGGTCGAGGAAGGCGCCGGGGAGGCGGGCGGATCCGGCGGGGGTGGCGGCGACGACGAGGAGCGTGCGTGCCGCGAACGGCTCCGCCGTCGTGACCAGCCGCGTCAGTCCGTCGAGGGCCGCGGCGGGAGCGCGGTCGACGTCGTCGCAGACGATCACCGTGCCGCGCTCCATGAGGACGTTCTCGCGGAGCCGGTCCTCGAGCTTCCGCCAGGGGCGTGTCGCCTCGGCACGGGCCTGCGGCTCGAGCGGCAGACGGGCGAGGAGCAATTCGAGCCAGTCATCGTCGCCGAGGCCGCCGAGCGACACCATCGCCACCTCGCAGCCCAGGCCCCCGAGTCGGCGCGGCACCATCGAGAGCAGATGGCTCTTCCCGCAGCCCTCGTCGCCGACCACGAGCGCCAGCCGCTGCCGCTCCTCGACGAGCCACTGGAGGCGCGCGATCGCCTCCTCCTGCGGTGCCCCGGGATGGAAGGTCGCCGGCTCGGTACCGCCGGCGAAGGGGGGCGCGGTGAACTGCCAGCCTGCGCGTGCCATGGCGTGAGTGTAGGGCTATGCTTGCCACGGCAGAAGGCGACCCGGCGACCGTCACACTCCCCCCAGATCCCCGACGCGTGCCCCACCGATGAGCGAACGCTTCTACCACCCCTCCCCCCCGCACGACGGCCGCGCCCGGCTGGAGGGGGACGAAGCCCGCCATCTGGCCCGCGTGCTGCGCGCGAAACCGGGGGACGGCGTGACCCTCTTCGACGGCCGCGGCAACGCCTGGACCGCCCGCGTGGCGAGCGTCGGCCGCGACGTCGTCGATCTCGACGTCGGCGAGGCCCTGCCGGCGAACGATCCGCCCCGGTCGAGCGTGACGATCGCCGTGGCGCTCCCCAAGGGGGACCGGCAGAAGTGGCTGGTCGAGAAGCTCGCCGAACTGGGCGTGGAGGCGCTCGTGCCGCTGGTCACGGCGCGGGGCGTCGCCGAGGCCACCGACTCGGCCCGCGCCCGGCTCGAGCGCGGCGTGATCGAGGCCTGCAAGCAGTGCGGACGCGACCGGCTGATGACGATCGGCGCGGCGGCGACGCTGCCGGAGACGATCGCCGCTGCCGCGTCGGGCACGACGATCCTCCTCGCCGATCCCGCGGGGGAGCCGCTCGAAACCCCCGCGGCGGGCGCGGCGCTCGTCCTCGTCGGCCCGGAGGGGGGCTTCACCCCCGAGGAGGTCGCCGTCGCCACGGCCGCGGGGGCCAGGCGCGTCCGCCTGGCCCGTCACGTCCTCCGGATCGAGACCGCGGCGATCGCCGCCGCCGCCCGCCTCGCCTGACGCGTCAGGCGTCGGCGAGCCCGAGCCAAGCGGCCACCCCCGGCAACCGGCGCAGGACGAGCCGCTCCACCGCGAGCACCGCCACGAGCGACAGACCGAAGAGGGGAAGCACCACCCCCATCACGACGAGCGCGGCCACGAGCGTGGCACAGCGCCGCGCCGGCACGCCGGCGGGCGGGGCGCCGAGCGTGCCCGGGTCGCGCCGCCGCAGCCAGAGCCACACCGCGCTGCCGCACACGACGACGAGCCCCAGGGCGGTGACGAGGCCGAGGACTTGGTTCAGCCGTCCGAACAATCGCCCCTCGTGGAGCGCGACGCCGACGGCCACCGCCCTGTCGATGGAGTGCTTCGTGGCGAAGTCGTCGCGGGAGACGACCACGCCGCGCCGCGGGTCGACGAGGAGAGTCACCCGCTTCGGCCGGTTCGCCGTCATCGACTTCGCCGTCCAGTCCCCCCCCGACCCGTTCCCGGCCGGCGCCAGGACGACGGGGGCCTCGAGACCCAACGGAGCGACCACGGCCGCCACCCGGTCAAGCGCGGCGAGGCCGTCGGCACCGAGCGCCGCGGTGCGGCGGCCGTCGTGCCCGTCGTGGCCGCCATGCCCGCCGCCGGTCGCCGCGCCGGCCGCGCGCCCCTTCTCGTTCGACCACTCCTGGCCAACCGCGGCGGTGCCGGTCCAGCGTCGCGCCGTCTTCAGCCAGTCGCCCCACGACTTCGCCCAGGGGAGGCCGCTGCCGATGAACAGCAGCGTGACCAGCGACAGCCAGGCGGCGGTGACGGCGTGGACGTCGCGCCAGAAGAGCCTTCGGCCGCCGTGAAGGCGCGGCCAGGCGACACCCGCCAGCCCCCGCCGGTGGCGCGGCCACCATAACACGAGTCCCGTGAGCACCATCACGATCGTCCAGCAGGCGGCGATCTCGACGAGGTTCGAGCCGCGGTCGCCCATGAGGAGTTCGCCGTGGATGCGGAACACGAGGCGCATGAGCCGGTCGCGGTCCCAGACGCTGCCGAGCACCGTGCCGTCGGCCGGATCGACGTACGTGCGCAGCGTGCCCGAGCCGGGCCGCGGCAACGCCCCGACCGTGGCGCCGTCGCCGGCGTAACGCAGCATCACGCGCGCCGCGTGGCCCGGTCCCACCGGCATCTCGTAGCCCTCGAACCGGCTCCCCGGGAAGGTGGCGAGCGCCGCCCCGACCTGCGCCGAGGGGGGGAGGACGGCGTCGGGGGTCCGGAGCGTGTCGTAGCGCCGCTCCTCCCAGGCCTCGATCTCCGCCTTGAAGAGATAGACGGCGCCGGAGAGCGAGAGGATGACGACGAAGGGGATGCAGAACAGCCCGGCGTAGAAATGCCAGCGCCACACGGCGCGGGAGTCGGGCCAGGATCGGGCGGGGGGAGACTCGTGCACAGGCGTGCTCCGCGTGAGGGTCTGGCGGGAAGGAAAACCGGCGGGGGGACTTCCCGACGACGCGTCAGTCCTCGACGGAGACGTGCTCGCCCCCGGTGATGCTGTGCAGCGCCCGACAGACGGCCGCGTCGAGGCCGTCGGAGAGCATCCGCACCGATCCGTCACCGAAGGCCACCTGGGCCCCCGACGGATGGAAGCTGCGCGGACCGAAGAAGCCGGAGGCATGGATCACCACGTCGGGGACTTTGGAGTTGGGGGGCGTGTAGCCGTTGGTGAGGGTGTTCGAGGCCCCGGTCATCGCCCACGACGTCCCGCGGCCGCGGACGGTGTTGGTGTTGGCGCCGCGCCACGACGTGAACGACGGCCATATCCGCTCGAGCGGCGGGTTCTGGATCATGCCGCCGCTCACCCCCGCACCCCACGCGCCGCCGCCGGGATAGCCGGGTGTGGCCTGCTTCGTGCTCGTGACGCCGGAGGAGCCGTTGAGCGTCTTCTGGCAGGGGAAACGCGGCGTCTGTCCGGCGGGAAGCACGAGGTCGTCACCCGTGCTCCGCACGGTCTCGCTCATGAACACCGTCTTCGAGAGGCCGTCGGTGACCGCGGCGAGACGGACATTCGAGCCCTCGTGGACGATGCCGTCGGTGGGCCAGCGCTGGTCGTAGGCCGTCCCCGTCCCCGAACCGGTGCTCACCATGTAGCTCAAGCCCCCGTAGGTGAACGGCCCGCCGGCGACGACCGTGACGGTGTGCACCGCCGGTGCCGGATCGCTCGGGCAGAGCAGCACCGGGATCGGCGTGGCGAAGAGCGCCGCGA
>CAZMOU010000047.1:0-26121 GCA_964567835.1 uncultured Chitinophaga sp.
GAGGGGGGGGGGCGAGGGGGGGGGGCGGGGGGGGGGGGGGGGGGGGCGCGGCGGGGCCGGGCAGCGGACGGCGTGGTTGGGGGCTCCGCGGGGTACGGAGGAACCGGGACATCTTAGTCGGTGGTGGATGCGGGGCCGCCCCGTCCCTCCCGCTTTCCCCGGCGCCGTCCCGCGGTTTGCCCAAGCCGCGTCGATGGCGACGCCCCCGGGCGGCGGAAGCGCTTGTCGCGTCCCACCCTCCGCTCCGACGCGCGGCCGGCGGGGTCGGCGGACGGGGTGACGGTAAACCGTTCGAAGCATGGCACTTGCGGACACGGTGCCGCTGCCGCCCCGCCTTGCCCCCCGCCGGACGCGTTCCTATAGTCCGCGCCGTTTTTTGTCCCCCGCTCCGCGGAACCGCGCTTGCCCTTCCCCGTCGTCACGTCCGATCCCTCCGTCCGACACCCCGCGCGGGTGCCGCGCCGGCACGCGCGCGCCTGGTGCGTCGCCGTGATGGTGCTGGCGAGTGTCGGCGCGTGCCGCGTCGCGGCACAGTCGGTCGCGCCGCCGGAAACGGCGGCCGGCGTCCTCGCGGCGCTTCCGGCGCGTGGGCTGGCCGCGGCGATCGCCGAGGCGTCGAGCATCGAGGTGCCCGCGGTCGATCCGTCGGAGCAGGTGAAGATCCGGGCCGCGCAGGCGTCGCGCTGGACGGAAGGCTCCTACGACGTCTGGCACCTCACGGGCGGCGTGCGCGTCGAGCAGGGGCCGACCGTCGCCGAGGCGCACGAGGCGGTGGTGTGGATCGAGCAGGACCCGGGCACGACCGATCCACGGGCCGATGCGTCGGCGGCCGACGGCGATCCGGCGTGGGCCGACGCGCCGGTGCCGGCCGTGCGCGGGATGCTCGTGCGCATGGCGGGCGACGTCACCGTCACCGCCGGCGACGCCGCCCCCGCCCCAGGCGCCGGACTCTCCGTCGTGCGCGGTCCGCGCTGGACGGGGCGATTCTGGACGCGGCGTGATCCGCGGCTCGATTTCGCCAGCGTCGTGCCCGCCGGGGGGACGCCCCCTGTCTACGAGGCGCCGGCCGACGTCCCGGCGGCGCTCGTGGCGGCGCGGGGGGCCGGCCCCGGCGGCGATGCCGCCGGGGAGGTCGAGCAGGTGCAGTACGCGGTGCGGGAGGGCGACACCGATCTCGCCCAGTACAGCGAGTTCGCGGCGCCCGCCGCACCCGGGCTCTCGGTCGCGGCGCCGGCGCGCCGCTTGCGGGCCTTCCCCCGGTCGAGCGTCCCGCTCTCCATCCGTTGGTTCCCCAGCCCGGCCGGTGGGGAGTGGGTGGGCGTGATCACCTCGGGGGTCAATCTCGTCGTCGACGGCGTCGACCCCGCCGGTCCGCTCGACATCGCCGCCGACCGCGTCGTCATCTGGACGCGGGCCGGCACCCAGCCGGAACTCGACGGCAACGCGGCACAGTCGGCCGACACGCCGCTCGAACTCTACCTCGAGGGGAACGTGGTCTTCCGCCAGGGGCAGCGCGTCGTCGAGGCGATGAGCATGTTCTACGACGTGCCGCGTTCCGCCGGCGTCATCACCGGGGCCACCGTCCTCACCCCCGTCGACAATTACGCCGGGCTGGTCCGCGTCCGGGCCGACGTGCTCCGCCAGGTCGACCGCAGCCGCTTCGTCGCCGAGCGCAGCGGCGTGACGTCGAGCCGGCTCGGCGTGCCTTCCTGGGAGTTCCGCTCGCGGCAGCTCGAGTTCACCGACGAGCAGGTGCCGCTGGCCGGGCCGGACGGCCGTCCGCTGGTCGATGCCGGCACAGGGGAGCCCGTCCTCGAACACCAGCAGTTCATCACCAGCCGCGGCAACACCGTGACCATGGGGGGCGTGCCGGTGCTCTGGTGGCCGGTCCTGGCGACCAACGCCAAGAAGCCCACGTTCTACGTCAACAACGTCCAACTGAAGAACGACCGCATCTTCGGCACGCAGCTCCTCACCAGCTGGGACGCCTTCCAGGTCTTCGGCTGGCGGCGGCCGCCGGACGGCGTCGATTGGAACTTCGACGTCGACTACCTGAGTTACCGCGGTGTCGGCGGCGGCACGTCGCTCCTCTACAACCGTCCCGACTTCCTCCGCCTGGGGACTCCGGCCAACGGCGTCCTCGACGCCTGGTTCATCGGCGATCGCGGCATCGACAACCTCGGCCTCTACCGGCGCGACTTCACCTATCCAGACGCCTTCCGCGGCCGCACGTTCTGGCGGCACCGACAGGACCTCGCCGGCGGCTGGCAGGCCCGCGGCGCGGCGGGATGGATCAGCGACATGAACTTCCTCGAGGAGTACTACGAGGCGGAGTGGGAGGAAGGCTACGAGCAGCGCACCTGGCTCGACCTGCGGCGACCGATCGACAACCGCGAGCTGCGCCTGCTGACGAGCGTGCGTGTCGATCCGTTCTTCACCCAGACCGAATGGTGGCCGCGTCTCGACCACTATTTTATGGGTCAGCCGCTCCTCCGGGACGCCATCAGCTGGTACGAGCACAGCGGCATCACGTACGCCCGCCAGAACCTGCCCCAGACGCCCACCCCGGGGCAGGGGCTCGACTACTGGACGACGCTCCCCTACGAGGCGAACGTCATCGGCGAACGCTTCACCACCAGGCAGGAACTCGATCTCCCCTTCCAGGCCGGCGCCGTGAAGATCGTCCCCTACGCGCTCGGCGACCTCTCCCACTGGGGGCAGGACCTCTCCGGCGCGCCGCTCGACCGGGCCTACGGACAGGTGGGCGTGCGCTCGAGCCTCCCGATGTGGTGGGCCGACAACACGGTGGAGAGCCAGTTGTGGAACGTCCACGGTCTGGCCCACAAGGTCGTCTTCGAGGGGGAGTTCTCCTACGCCGACAGCACGCAGGACATGAACCAGCTGCCGCTGTACGACCAGATCGACGACGACACGATCAACCAATACCGGCGCAACATCCCCTACTGGGACTACGGCGCCATCCCCGGGCAGGCGACACCGCTGCCCTACACCACCGTCTTCGGCCCCGACGGCAAGTACGACCCCCGCTCCTACCTCGTCCGCCGCGGCATGGGTGGATGGGTCACCGGACCGGCGGAGATCGCCCAGGACCTCACCGCCTTCCGCCTCGCCGCCCGGCAGCGCTGGCCGACGAAGCGCGGACCGGCGGGCAACCGACGCATCATCGACTGGATCACCCTCGACATCGACGGCGAGCTGTTCCCGGTCACGGGCCAGAACTTCGGCCAGACGATGGGCCTGTGGCAGTACGACTTCCGCTGGCACGTGGGGGACCGGACCACGATCCTCTCCACCGCCGACGTCGACTTCTTCTCCGGCGGGCAGCAGCTCTACACGATCGGGGCCCTGCTCGCGCGCACGCCGCGGGGCAGCTTCTACGTCGGCTTCAACGAGTTCGGCGGTCCGATCGACGCGAGCGTCCTCGTCGGCTCCTACACCTACCGGATGAGCCCCAAGTGGGCGAGCTCCTTCGGCACCGCGCTCAACCTCCGCGGCATGAACATCGGCCAGAACTTCCAGCTCACGCGGATCGGCGAGAGCTTCCTCATGACCTTCGGCTTCAACGTCGACTACAGCCGCAACAACGTCGGCGTGACCTTCAACCTCGAGCCGCGCTTCCTGTCACGGACGCAGTTCGCCAGCCGCTCCGGCATCGACCTGCCGATGGCCGGCGCCTACGGGCTCGAGTAGCCTTCGCCCCTCACGCCAGGATCGGCCTCACGACCACCCCCTCGAGGTCGGTGAGGCGGTAGTCGCGGCCGGCGTAGCGGTAGGTGAGGCGGGTGTGGTCGAACCCGAGCAGCTCGAGCATCGTCGCGTGGAGGTCGTGGACGCTGACCGGGTCCTGCACCGCCTTGAAGCCGAAGTCGTCGGTGGCGCCGTGGATCGTGCCCCCCTTCACGCCGCCGCCGGCCATCCACAGCGAGAAGCCCCAGTGGTTGTGGTCGCGGCCCTGCGAGGCACCGGCGCCGTTGGTGCCCATCTCCACGCTCGGCGTCCGGCCGAACTCGCCGGTGCAGAGGACGAGCGTGTCGTCGAGCATGCCCCGGTCCTTGAGGTCGCCGAGCAGTGCCCCGAGCCCCTGATCGCACTCCCGCGCCACGCGCGCGTGCTCGTCGCGGATGTTCGAGTGGCTGTCCCAGGGCTGCATGTTGCCGTGCCAGGTCTGCACGAAGCGGACGCCACGCTCGACGAGGCGGCGGGCCATGAGGAGCTGGCGGTTCTGCGGCCCCTCGCCGTAGGCGTCGAGGACGTGCTTCGGCTCCTGACGGACGTCGAAGGCGTCGGTGGCCTCGAGCTGCATCCGGTAGGCGAGCTCGAAGGAGCGGATGCGTGCCTCGAGCGCCGCCTCCCCGGGCCGCTCGGCCGCGTGCCGGTCGTTCAGCGCCCGCAGGAGCGCGAACTGCTCCCGCTGCCGGTCGGACGGGATGCGGGGATTGCGGATGTGGTCGATGAGCTCGCTCGGATCGGCCTTCGAGGTGTCGACGTGCGTGCCCTGGAACGCGCCCGGGAGGAAGGCGCTCTTCCAGTTGCCGGCGCCGCCGACCGGCATGCCGCCCGGCACCAGCGCGATGAAGCCGGGGAGGTTGTCGTTCTCCTGGCCCATGCCCCAGGTGAGCCAGGAGCCGAAGCTGGGGCGCACCTGCCGCATGTGGCCGGTGTTCATCAGCATCAGCGACATCTCGTGGTTCGGCAGCTCGACGTGCATCGAGCGGATCACCGCGAGGTCGTCGGCGTGGCGAGCGAGGTTCGGGAAGATCTCGCTGATCGGGATCCCGCTCTGGCCGTGCCTCGTGAACGTGAACGGCGAGGGGAGGGCGACGCCGGTCTTCCGTTCGGTCTGGAGGTTGTCGAAGGGGAGCCTCTGGCCGCCCCGGGCCTGGAGCTCCGGCTTGGGGTCGAACGTGTCGACCTGCGACATGCCGCCGTTCAAAAAGACGTGGATCACCCGCTTCGCCCTGGCGGGAAAGTGCGTCGGCAGCGGCGTGCCGGAACCGTCGCGGCCGAGCAGGCCGGCGAGCGCGAGCGACCCGAAGCCCATGCCGCTCGAGCGGAGGAAGTCGCGACGGGAGGGAAGCATCGGTGGTGGCCCGGGGGGGCTCCGGGGGAGGCGACGGTCGGACGTGGACCGGCGGGCGGAGGCGTCGTCGGCGGTCAGTCTGGGAAATGGAACTCGTTCGAAGCCAGGAGCACGTGGGCGAGACGCTGCCAGGGGAGGTCGGGCCCCGTCCCGGGCACCGCCGCCTCGCGGGCGACGTACTCGAGCGCGGCGGCCGACTCCTCCGCCGCCGGATCGCGCGAGAGGGCCCGGCGGAACATCCAGGCCACGCGCTCGGCGCCGGCGGGCGCGGCCGCCGCCGCGGCGGCGAAGGCCGCCGCCCGGTCCTGCACGAAGGCGGAGTTGAGGGCGAAGAGGGCCTGCTGCGGGATCGTCGTGTCGGGGCGGCGGGCGGTGCAGGCGGCCGGATTCGCCCCGTCGAACGTGCCGGCGAGCGCCGAGACGATGTCCCGGTTCACGAACCCGTAGACGGTGCGGCGGGGAATCACCGGCGTCGCGGCGAGATCGACCGGGGCGCCGCCGAACGTGGTGTCGAGCTCCCCCGAGACCGCGAGCATCGCGTCGCGCATCGCTTCCATGTCGAGGCGCCGCCTGGGGGCGCGCCACAGCGTCTCGTCCTCGGGATCGACGGCCCGGGCCTGCGCGTCCTCGGACGCCGCCGCCCGGTAGGCGTCGGTGAGCATGATGCGGCGGTGGAGGCTCTTCAGCGACCAGCCGTCGTCTCGGAACGACTCGGCGAGCCAGTCGAGGAGCTCCGGGTGGGTCGGCGGACGGCCGCGGGTACCGAAGTCGTCGGGGGTGCGCACGAGGCCCGCGCCGAAATGGTGCTGCCAGGCCCAGTTGACGATCACGCGGCGGACCAGCGGGTTGCCGGCGGAGACGAGGGCCCGGGCGAGGCCGAGGCGGCGCTGTCCGGCGGCGAAGGGCCCGGCCGCGGCGTCGGCGAGGATCGTGGGAAACCGTGCCTCGACGACGTCGCCGCGATCGAGCGGATTGCCGCGACGGAGGATGCGCGTGGGGGGAGCGTCGGCACGCTCGACGAGCGTCATCGCACGCGGCGGGGCGGAGGGTTGGAGGTGGAGCTCGTGGATCGCCCCCGCCTTGCCGGCGAGCGTGTCGTGGACGGTGCGGTTGAGGAGCTGACGGCCGAGGTCGTCGTCGACCATCGTGGGTGTGCCGGGAGCGAAGAGGTGGTGCCGCAGCTGGCGGCGGATCGGGCTGTTGATGACGAGGTGGCGCGGATCCTCGTCGGTGACGACGCCGTCCCCCACCGCCTCCTCCGCGGCCCTCGCCAGCCCGTCGAGCCACTCGCGGTGCGTCGCGGCGAAGAGGGCGCCGTAGGCGTCGGCGACGTCGGCGAGCGCCGCCGGCGACCGTTCCCGGATCGCCGCGAGGACGAGCGGATTCCACTTCGGCGTCTCGTCGCCGAGGCCGTTCCTGGAGGCCGCCGCCGCCGGATCACCGTTCTCCGCGGAGAGCGCGGTGACGATCTCCTCGGCCTTCGCCCGGAAGCCCTCCGCCGGCAGGTCACGCAGGCGCACCCAGGGCCCGAACACCGGATCGTCGTCCGGCATCGCCGCCAGATAGGTGCGCCAGCGGTCGAGGACGTGGGGGCGGACCTCGTCGGTGCGGAAGGAGAGAAAGGCGCTCGTGAGATCCTGCTCGGGAGTCCCCTTGGCCAGTTCCCGCAGATAGTCGCCGACCTGCATCCGCAGCCTCCCCTGCATGACCGCGATCTGGTCGCGGGCCATGTCGTCGCGGATGGTGCGCCGGCGGGAGAGTTCCTTCTCGTGCTCGAGCAGGGAGGGGGTGGGGGCGGGGGCGCCGATCACCGGCGGGATGTCCGGCGGACGGCTCGGCGCGAGCGTCGCCGCGAGCGCGTAGTAATCGGCCGTGGTGAGCGGGTCGTACTTGTGGTCGTGGCACCGCGCACAGGCGAGCGTCAGCCCCATCAGCCCGCGGCTGACGACGTCGATCTGGTCGTCGAGGAGGTCGAAGCGGTTGCGGAACTGCATCCCGATCGTGAGGAACCCGAGACCTGCCAGCGCCGGATCGTCCGCGGCCAGGCCCATCTGGTCGGCGGCGATCTGCTCGGTGACGAACCGGTCCCAGGGGACGTCGGCGTTGAACGAGCGGAACACGTAGTCGCGGTAGGTGTAGGAGAAGGGGAACTTCGTGAAGCCGATGGCGCTGCCGCCGTGGGTGTCGGCGTAGCGCGCGATGTCGAGCCAGTGTCGCCCCCAGCGCTCGCCGTAGCGCGGGGAGGCGAGCAGACGATCGACGACGCGGGCGAAGGCTTCGGCGTCGGGGTCCGGATCCCCGACGAAGGCTTCCGTCTCCTCCCAGGTGGGAGGCAGGCCGACGAGATCGAAGCTCGCCCGGCGGATGAGGCGACGGCGATCGATCGTCGCCGGCTCGGGGAGCCCACGGGCCTCGCGCGCGGAGACGAGGAAGCGGTCGACGTCGGTGGCGGCGGGGCGCGTGGGGAGGGGGATGGCGGGGCGGCGGATCGGCTGGAAGGCCCAGTGCCCCTCGTAGGGCGCGCCGGCGGCGATCCAGCGGCGCAGCACGTCGACGTCGGCGGTCGACAGCCCGGGCCCGTGGGCGGGAGGGGGCATGCGGAGGTCGGGGTCGGCGGTGGTCACACGCCGCACCAATTCGCTCGCGTCGGGGTCTCCGGGACGGATGGCCCGCGGCTTCGCGCCGTCGTCGGTGTCGAGCCGCAGGTCGGCCTCGCGGGCACCGGCGTCGGGGCCGTGGCAGCCGAGGCAGTGCTCGGCGAGGATCGGCCGCACGTCCCGGTCGTAGCGCACCTCGTCGGACCCGACGCCCGGGGAGAGGAGCGCCCCCACCAGCCACGCCATCGCGACCGCGGCGGTGGCCGGTGACCGGGAAACGGCGTGAGGAGGCGGCTGGCGGCGGTGCATCGGCGGTGTCCCCGTGAACCTTGCCAGTGTAGCTCACCCGACGGGCGGGGCCCCCGTGCCGTTCCGGGAGCCGAGGGCGTCCCAGGCGACGAACAACAGGGCCACCAGCCCGTACGCCGCCGCCAGTTCGAGCGGCCCGCCACCCGCGCCGGAAGGTGCCCCGACCAGATTCCAGGGGAGGAAGAGGCGGCCATCGGGCCAAGGGGAGTGGATCACGCCGAAAAGTGTCAGGACGCCGGCGGTGGACGCCCAGGCGGCGGCGACCCGCAGCCGGCGATCGACCAGCGCCGCCGTCATTCCGGCCCACACCAGGCTCGTGACGATGAAGCCGGCCGAGAGGACGCGGATCACCTGCAACTCCCCCGCCAGATCGGGCGTCGGATTCGCACCCGCGGCGAGGAGCTTGTCCGCCTGGAGGTTCACCAGCGCCGCCAGCGCCGGCACGCAGGCGATCGCCACCGCCGGATAGTGCCGCGCCGGCGTGGCGTGGAAGCTCTGGGCGGTGATCTCGAGCCCGATGAAGACGAGGATCGGGTAGATCGCCGCCGGGGGCAGCGCCTGGTAGAGATAGGCGAACGTCCCGGTGAGGCCGGCCAGTCCGATGACGAGCGCCGTGGCGAGCGTGTATCCGGCCCTGCCCCCCATCGCCTTGTAGGCAGGGTGACCGATGTAGGGGGTCGACTGGATGATGCCCCCGCAGGCGCCGGCGACGATCGTCGCCACCGCCTCGACACCGATCACCGCCCCGGTGTCGTAGTCGTCGCCGGCGGCGGCTGCGCTCTCGGTGCAGTCGATGCCTCCGACGACGGTGCCGAGCGCGAACGGGATGACGATC
Source organism: uncultured Chitinophaga sp. (assembly GCA_964567835.1). Taxonomy (GTDB): domain Bacteria; phylum Planctomycetota; class Planctomycetia; order Pirellulales; family UBA1268; genus QWOP01. The sequence continues at coordinate 8,843 of CAZMOU010000047.1, forward strand.
GGCAGATAGCGGACGGTGTCGGGCCAGGCCTCGAGCCATTCGCAGCGCAGGGCCGAGAGCCAGGCCACGGGCCACAGCGCCGCGGACGGATCGGCGAGCGCCGCATGCGGGGCGGCGGCGACGAAGCCCGCCCGCGTGCCGACGAGGTGGATCGCCCACCCCACGACGAGGGCCGCGAGCGCCCCGGGGATCCCTTTCGGGCAGCGGATGCCGGCGGTGAGCGAGGCCAGGACGATGCCCAGGGAGGCCAGTCCCACCAGCGGCGAGCGGAAGATGTCGAGGAGCGGGAGGAAGGTGATGAGCACGAGGGCCACCGCGGTGAGGCTGCCCAGCAGCCCCGCGCGCGGGACGAGCCGGCGGATCGGCCCGGCGAGCGGCGCGCAGGCGAGCTTGAAGACGCCGCTGGCGACGATCGCGCACATCCCCACGTGCCACGCGTGCCGGGCTGCCGCCTCGATCGCCTCGGGGGACGCGTCGGCGGAGCCCCGCGCCGCGAGGAACGCCGGGCCGATCACGAAGAACACCATGCCGAACGTGCTGGGGGTATCCAGGCCGAGCGGCATCGCCGTGACGTCGGTGCGTCCGCTGCGGCGTGCCAGCCCGAGCGCCATCCAGGTGAAGGCCAGATCGCCGAACACCACCCCGATCGCGGTGCCGGGGACGAAGTGCGACAGCGCGAAGGAGGCGGGATAGCCGAACACCGTCGCCAGGAGCGACACCGCGAGCACCAGATCGGCCAGGTTGTCGAGGGCCAGCCCGAAGAAGGCGTTGACGTCCCCCGGGGCGAGCCACCCCGCGGGCCGGCCGGCGCCGCCGGGGGAATGGCGGTCCGACGTCGCGAAACCGGGGGGGCCGGAGGGGCCGGGTGGCATGCTCATCGGGGCGACTCGGGGGGGCCGCGGGCGCGGCGGCGCGGGCCCGACTATACTCCATGTCCCGCAGGGTCGGGGGTTCCTGGGTCGTCCGGCGGACCTGCCCCCTTTTTCTCGAACGGGTATCGAACCCCGCCCACGTCGACGGCGTATTGCCGATGGTTGCACACGATTCCCATCCCCGTCCCGGAGAGACTCCAGCCGCACGTACCCACGGCGACCGGCCCCTCTCCGCCGATGTCCCGCTCGTCTCCTCCGGGGGGCTCGGGCGCGGCAGCGGGTGGCAACGGCTCCGGGGATCGGGGGAATGGTCCGACCGACCGTGGCTCCGCCGACGAGGAACTGCTGCTGCGGTTCCGTTCGGCGGGGGACGAGCGGGCGTTCGAGTCGCTCGTGCACCGTTACGAGCAGGAACTCTTCAGTTACCTCCGACGCTACCTCGGCAGCGCCGAGATGGCGGAGGACGTGTTCCAGGCGACGTTCCTGCAGGTCTATCTCAAGAAGGAGGGTTTCGAGGAGGGCCGACGGTTTCGACCGTGGCTCTACACCATCGCCACGAACCAGGCCATCGACGCCCAGCGTCGCAACCGTCGTCATCGCATGGTCAGCCTCGACCAGCGGACCGGCGGCGACGACGACGTGGGGGCGCTGGTGGAGATGCTCGCGGGCCGTGATCAGACCGCCGACGACAGGATGGCGGGCGAGGAAGCCAAGGAGTGGGTGCGGGGTGCGGTCAACGACCTGCCCGACACGCTCAAGAGCGCACTCGTCCTCGTCTATCACCAGGGGATGAAGTACCGCGAAGCGGCCGACATCCTCGGGATCCCGGTGGGCACGGTGAAGAGCAGGCTCCACTCGGCGCTCCTGAAGCTCAACGAATCCTGGGAAGCGGCGGGAAGAAACCTCTAGACGGACGGCTACGACGGACGGCGGGAGCCTGAGCGGGACGTCCACCTGACGCGGGAATCACCATGCGAGACGATCTAGTCGGATACTGTCTGGGCGCGCTCGACGCCCCGGATGCGAAACGCCTCGAGTCCGCCCTCTCCGATCCCGCCTCGGGGCACGTGCTGCGACGCGACCTCGACCTCGTGCGACTGGCGGTGCGCCCCTTGGCCGCGGACCGCGATCCGGTCGCACCACCGCCGGGCCTGGCCGCCCGCACGATCCTCGCGGCACGACGGTCCGCCGCCGCGAAGCCGACGCCGATCGGCGATGCGGCACGGTCGGCGACCGCCGGGGACGGCCGGTCGGCCGGGGGCGGGCGGGTGCGGACGACCGGGGGGACGGGTGCCGCGCCGGGAGTCCATCCGATCGATTCGGGCCGACAGGGTGGCGAATCGGGCATGGGTTGGCTCGACAAGGCCATTCTCGCGGCCACGGCGCTGGCCGCCTCGATCCTGCTCTTCCCGGCGATCGCCACGCTCGTCGAACAATCCCGGTCGTCGCAGACGGAGCGGAAACTGGCCCGCGTCGGGTCGGCGCTGCAGGGCTACGCCTCCTCGCACCGCCGTTACCCGTCACCCCCCGACGGCGGTCCGCTGTCGCGTGGCGGCCTCTACGCCCCCATGCTCGTCTCCGAGCATCGTGTCGCCGCGGACGACGGCACCTTCCTCACCCCCGGTTCCGCGCTCGCCCGCAGCGGCACCTTCCGGGTGCCGACGATCGAGGCGCTCCACGCATCCCGCGAGCTCCCCACCTTCGAGGAATTGGTCCACGGCATGGGGGGCGACTTCGGTTACACGCTCGGCCATCGTGACGCCATGGGGCGGCTACAGCCGATCCGCGGCCTCCATCGCAGCCATCACCCGCTGATGGCCGACGCCCCCGACGAGACCGGTGAGCGGAGTGCCAACCATGCCGACGGCAGGCACCATCTGCTCTGGGAGGACGGACGCGTGGAGACGATCGACGAGACGCGTCTCCACCTCGACGACCATCTCTTCCGCAACCACGACGGCGTCACCGCCGCGGGGAAGGACGAGGAGGACGCCGTCATCGGCGACTCCCACCACCGGCCCTGACCGCCGGCCTGCCTCTCTCGGCACTCCGGAGGCTCCGGATCGGTCCGATCCGGCAGTGGTTCGACGGGGACGGGGTGTGCTCGACGCCGGGGATGCGGCGCCGGCCATGCACGCGCGTCAGCCGACGAACCAGGTGGCGATCCAGTACAGCCCGCCGGAGAGGGCCATCGCGACCGGGAGGGTGAGCACCCAAGCCAGGGCGATGGCCCTGACGGTCCCCGCCTGGATACCGGAGTCGTTGGCCCACATGGTGCCGGCGATTCCGGAGGAGAGGACGTGGGTCGTGCTCACCGGCATGCCGAGCTTGTCGGCCATGGCGATCGTGGAGGCCGCGACGAGTTCGGCCGCACCACCCTGGGCGTAGGTGAGATGCTCCTTGCCGATCTTCTCGCCGACGGTGACGACGATCCGCTCCCAGCCGAACATCGTGCCCAATCCGAGGCACAACGCGACTCCCCACTTCACCCATTCCGGGACGTATTCCACCGGCTTGGCGAGTTGGCCGGCGAGCGCCTTGAGGACCCTCCGCCGGTCCTCGGTGATCCGGTCGCCGAACTGCCGCACCAGCGTCCGTACCGAGGCCCCGAGCTCGACCAGTCGGGTGCGGAGGTTCCAGCGGTCGTCGCTGGAGAGCTCGCGGAAATCGGATCGACCCTCGAGGGTGGCGACCACCGCCGCCGCCAGCGGCACCGGATCGAGCGTGGCGAGGACCACGTCGTCCTGCGGATAGGGATCGAGGAGATCGTCGAGCGAGGAGTGCTCGAGCGACGCTTCGGCGGCGGCGACCACGTCCGCGCGGGAGATCCGTTCCACTCGCGCGTTGGCGAGGTGCTGCTCCTTGAGCGACGTCATCAGCAGGGTCATGTCGGGCCTCTCGAACTCGGCCTTGAGTGCCTTCGCCGCCGTGACGGTGGCCTGGACGTCGCCGTGGCCGGCGTCGAGGTCGAGCGCGTAGGTCGCCGGCACGATGCCGATGAGCACGAGCATGATCAGCCCCATTCCCTTCTGGCCGTCGTTGGACCCGTGGGCGAAGCTCACCGCCGTGCAGGTGCCGATGAGGAGGGCCCGAATCCAGCCCGGCGGGGCCTTGTCCCCCTCCGGCGGTTCGTAGAGCTCCTTCGCCGGGATCAGCTTCCTGCAGAGGATCAGGAGTCCGGCGGCGAGCGCGAAGCCGACCAGCGGCGAGAGAACGAGGGCCATGCCCACTTCGCTCGCCTTGTGCCAATTGATCCCCTTGGCGAGCGAGCCGTTCTCGAGGAGCGAGTTCATCATCCCCACCCCCATGATCGAGCCGATCAGCGAATGGGAACTCGAGGCGGGGAGGCCGCGGTACCAGGTGGCGAAGTTCCAGATGATCGCCGCGCCCAACAGCGAGAGCACCATCGCCAGACCACGGCCGGTCTTGATGTTCACGAGGAGATCGACCGGCAGCAGGTGGACGATGCTGAAGGCGACGCCGATCCCGCCGGCGTGGACGCCGATGAAATTCCAGACGCCCGACCAGACCACGGCGGGGGTCGGCTTCATCGACTTCGTGTAGATCACCGTCGCCACGGCGTTGGCGGTGTCATGGAAGCCGTTGATGCACTCGAAGCCGAAGGCGATGGCAAGCGCGATCACCAGGAGGATCGCCTGCCCCGGGCCGAGGGTGAAGAGGGCGTCGAGCATCGGGGGAACCGGGCGTGGGGGGCAGGAGGACACGGAGGGCCGCGGCGGTCCCCCGGGGCCACGAGTGTCGCATCGCCGGGGCCGATCCGTCACGCGCGGAGTGCCGTTTTCCCCCGGCGCGGCCCGGTCCGAAGCGGGCCGGCGTCGCCGCGGACGGTCAGCCGACGAGCGCGTCGGCCGCCTCGGCGACCGCCCGGGGGGTGATGCCGAAGTGCTCGTAGAGTGCCGGGGCGGGCGCCGACGCCCCGAAGCCCTGCATCCCCACGAACCGACCGCGCGTGCCGATCCAGCGTTCCCATCCGAAGCCGCAGGCCGCCTCGCAGGCCACGCGCGCCGTCACCGCCGCCGGGAGCACCTCTTCACGGTAGGCCGGCGTCTGGGCTTCGAAGAGATCCCAGCTCGGCATGCTCACGACACGCGGCTTTCTCCCCTTGTCGCGCAGCAGCGCCGCGGCGGCGAGGCAGACGTGCACCTCGCTCCCGGTGCCGATGAGGATGCAGTCGGGCCGGCCGTCGGCGGCGTCCTCGAGCACGTAGGCCCCGCGCGCGGTGCCGGAGGCCGGCCCGAGCAGGGTGCGGTCGAGCGTGGGGACGTTCTGGCGGGAGAGGACGAGCACCGCGGGACGGTGGGGGGCGCCCATGACGACCTTCCAGGCCTCGGCCGTCTCGTTGGCATCGGCGGGGCGCAGGACGGTGAGTCCGGGCACCGCACGGGCGCTGGCGAGCTGCTCGATCGGTTGGTGGGTGGGGCCGTCCTCGCCCAGGCCGATGGAGTCGTGCGTGAGGACGTAGATCACCCCCAGCCCCCCGAGCGCGGAGATCCGCAGCGCCGGCTTGAGGTAGTCGAGGAAGACGAAGAATGTGGCCCCGTACGGTCGCAGGCCCGACAGCGCCATGCCGTTGCAGGCCGAAGCCATGCCGTGCTCGCGGATGCCGAAGTGGAAGTTGCGGCCGCCGTGCTCCCCCGGCCCGAAATCACCCGCCCCGGCGACGAAGGTCATCGTGGAGGGGGCGAGGTCGGCCGAACCGCCCACGAGCCACGGCACGACGGCGCTGATCGCCGTCAGCACCTTCCCTCCCGAGACGCGCGTGGCGAGCCCCTTGGGATCGGCCGGGAACGTGGGCACCGCATCCTCCCATCCCGTGGGCAATCGGGCGGCGAGGAGGTCGTCGAGTTCGCGGAGACGCTCGGGGGCCTCCTTCAGGCAGGCTCCCCGGGCCGCCTCCCAGGCCTGCCGTGCCGCGGCACCCCGGGCGCCGAGCGTGGCTGCGAAACGCTCGCGGACGCCGTCGGGAACGAGGAAGGAGGCGTCGGCCGGCCACCCGTAGGCCGCCTTCGCCCCGGCGATCTCCGCGGGGCCCAGCGGGGCGCCGTGTGCCTCGTGCGACCCGGCCTTCTTCGGGGCCCCGTAGCCGATCTGGCTCTTCACCACCACGAGCGTGGGCCGGGCCGTCTCGCCACGGAAGGCGTCGAGCGCCCGCTTCAGGGCGCCGGTGTCGTTGGCGTCGGCGACCCGCTCCACCCGCCAGCCGAGCGCCTCGAAACGGGCGGCCACGTCCTCGGTGAAGGCGAGATCGGTCTCACCCTCGATCGTGATCGAGTTGTCGTCCCAGATCCAGCACAGGTTCGACAGCCCCAGATGACCGGCGATCGAGGCGGCCTCCGCGGCCACCCCCTCCATCAGATCGCCGTCGCTGCAGAGCACGTAGACGTCGTAGTCGAACAGCGTGCGACCCGGGGCGTTGTAGCGGGCCCCCATCCAGCGCGACGCGATCGCCATCCCGACCGAATTGCCGCAGCCCTGACCGAGCGGCCCGGTGGTGGTCTCGATGCCGGCGGTGGCATGGTGCTCGGGGTGTCCGGCGCAGACGCTGCCGAGCTGGCGGAAGCCGCGGATGTCGTCGAGCGACACGGCCGGCGCCGCCGAGCCCTCCCGGCGGATCCCGGCGAGGTGGACGAGCGAGTAGAGGAGCATCGACGCGTGGCCGCAGGAGAGCACGAAGCGGTCGCGGTTGGGCCACGCGGGGGCCGCGGGATCGTAGCGGAGGTAATCCTTCCACACGGTGTACGCCACCGGTGCCAGCGCCATCGGAGTGCCGGGGTGGCCGCTCTTCGCCGCCTCGACGGCGTCCATCGACAGGGTGCGGATGGTGTCGATCGCGACGCGGTCGATGTCGGGCTGGGCCATGGAACGGTTCCTGCGGTGTCGGGGGGGGAAGTGTAGGAACGGTCGGGAACGGCCGTCAACGATCGCCGGCCGCAGCCTCGCGGGCGAGGTGGCGGCGGTAGTCGTCGTCGAGCTCGGCGTAGGACCGCCGGCAGAGTTTGGCGAGCGTGTCGGGATCGACGCTGCCGGTGTAGACGCGCTCCAGATACTCGAGGAACGCCTCGCGGTGCCGTCCACGGTCGGCGTTCATGAAGAAGTCGGCCAGGCCGGAGATCTGGCTGTAGATCTGCGGGAGTCGGGCGTCGGCCTGGAGCTCGCGCCGCCCCATGGCGGCGAGTTCGGCGAGCGGCAGGTGGAACCCGTCGTCGAGGAGCCGCTCGCGCGCCGCCGGCACGCGCCCCCCGTCGGGACCGCCGACGGTCCACCCGAACGGCGTCTCCACCGCGCTCTCCAGGTAGCAGGCGGCCGCCTCGATCGCCCAGAACCCGCAGCGCTCCCCCGCGAGCGGGCTCGTCTGCCGTACCTCGGCGAAGACCTGATGCGCGCCTTCGTGGAGGATGGTGCGGCGCTCGACTCCGGCCGGACCGGTGTTCCCGCCGTCGTCCCCGGGGGCCGGGCCGAACCAGGCCGTGTGCGTGGGCATCCAGTAGATGGCGTCGGAACGCGACGCCGCCGGCTCGAACCTCGTCACCTCGGCGACGTAGTCGTCGCGCGACGCCAGCAGCGTCGCGGCGAAGGGCTCCCGGAGCGGGGCCCGGCCCCGGCCGTGGAAGCGTTTCTCCAGTTCCGCCGGATCCCAGGCGAACGCGCCGTAGACCTGTCTCCAGATGACGAACGCGTCCTCGAGCGCGGCGGCGAGGGCCGCGGCTTCCTTCGGATTCGCCGTGGAGCGGACGCGCCAGTGGTCGCTCTCCACGCGCCAGGCGCGTTTCAGCGGACGTGGCTCGGCCTCGTCGTCGGTGGCGTCGATCCAGCGCCCCGATTCGTACCGTTCGCCGCCGCGGTACCGCTCGAGGCGACCGCGGGGCAGCCACCCGAACGCGGGGTCGAATTCCTCGCCCCGGTCGCGACGTCTGGCGACCGCCGGGGAAAGCCACTCGTCGCCGCGCTTCACCCAGCCGCCGACGGCCCGCGCGGTGGCGAGCTCGGGGTCGTCGCGGAGCGCGCGGTGGAGGAGCTCGATCGCCTCCGAACCACGGCGGTCCGGTCGTCGCGCCTCCCCGGCCGGCTCGGCCGCCAGCTCCGCGCGCGTCTTCGGCCGGTCGTGGGCCCCCGCGGCCTCCACGGCCCGTTCGAACGTGGCCTCCGCACGCCGGCGCCGCGCCGCCACGAAGCCCTCCCAGGTCGGCTCCTGCGCCGCGTCGAGCCATTCCGGTCGCTCCAGGCGCGACGGGATGCGGAACACGGTCTGCCGGTCGCCGAGCGGCGGGACGTCCCAGCCGCGAATCGTCGCGGCGAGAACGGCGTGGCCGGCGGCGTCGGCCCGACGGGCCAGGCTCTCGACTTCGCGCCGCCACTCACCGTCGTCGAACGCGACCGTGCCCCGGCGCCGCGGCTTCGCCTCCGCGGCGGCGTCGGAGGCGTCGACGGCGGTGGCACGCGGTCGCGGCGGCGGCGGGTCGCCGTCGGCGGGAGGATCGTCCGCCCCGACGCGGGACGCCGCCATGCTCGTGGCCGCGAGGAAAAAGAGGAGGTACGGGAGACGCGGACGCATCAGGCACCCTCGGCGAAGGCGGCGTCGAAGGCCCGTCCCGCGGGCGGGAAGTCGAGGTTCTTCACGAACTGGCAGGCCTCCGCCGCCCCGTGCTCGCGATCCATGCCGGGATCCTCCCATTCCACCGAGAGGGGCCCGCGGTAGTCGATCCGATTGAGCTCGCGGACGATCGCCTCGAAGTCGATCGCTCCCCGGCCGGGCGAGCGGAAGTCCCAGCCCCGACGCGGGTCGCCGAAGGGAAGATGGCTGCCGAGGATCCCGGCACGTCCGTCGAGCGTGGTGATCGCGTCCTTGACGTGGACATGGTGGATGCGGTCCGGGAAGGCGCGGAGGAACTGCACCGGGTCGACTCCCTGCCAGTGGAGATGGCTGGGATCGAAATTGAATCCGAACTCCTCCCTCCCCCCGATCGCCTCCAGCGCCCGGCCCGCCGTCACCAGATCGTAGGCGATCTCGGCCGGATGCACCTCGAGCGCGAAGCGCACGCCGCATTCGGCGAACACGTCGAGGATCGGGTTCCAGCGCGCGGCGAAGTCGGCGAAGCCGGCGTCGATCATCGACGCGGGCACCGGCGGGAAGGAGTAGAGCAGGTGCCAGACCGACGATCCGGTGAACCCGTTGACCACCTCCACGCCGAGCTTCTTCGCCGCGCGTGCGGTGGCCTTCAGTTCCTCGGCGGCGCGGCGGTTGACGCCGGCGGGATCGCCGTCGCCCCAGACCCGCGCCGGGAGGATCGCCCGGTGGCGTTCGTCGATGCGGTCGCAGACCGCCTGGCCGACCAGGTGGGTGGAGATGGCGTGGACGGAGAGGTCGTGGCGCTCGAGTTGGTCGCGCTTCTGGGCGCAGTAGGCCGGTTCCTCGAGCGCCCGCACCGGGTCGAAATGGTCGCCCCAGCAGGCGAGCTCGAGGCCCTGGTAGCCGAAGTCCCGCGCCTTCCGCGCGAGGTCGTCGAGGGCGAGGTCGGCCCACTGGCCGGTGAAGAGGGTGACGGGACGGGGCATGAACGGGCTCCCGGGGTAGGCACCGAAGACCGACGCGCCCCGCGGCACGCCGGGCGCGGCCGGTCAGGTGCGGATCACGCTGCGCATCAGCCACGTTCCCCACAGGGTCACCAGGAGGTTGCCCGCCCACACGGCGATCGGCGGCACGGCCCCCGACTTCGCCTGCGAGACCCCCGCCATGAAGACGGGATAGTAGACGAGCAGGATGGGGAGAAAACACATGAAGAAGCTGGTGAGGAAATCGGCGTTGCGCATCCGGATCGCCATCGGTGCCCCCACGAGCACGAAGCAGAGGCAGCTGAACCCGTTGGCCCAGCGCCGCCACGGCTCCATCTCGATGCGATGGAGGCGGGCGGTCTCGTTGCGGACCGCGTCGCGCTCGGCGGCGAGGTGTGCGGGAACCGTCATGTCGAGACGGCCGGAGAGGATCGCCAGCCCCACCTTGGCGGCGGCGAGTTCCTCGCACTGGCGGATGCGCCGGTGCTGCTCGGCCACCGCCGCGGGAAAATCGGCCATCGCGATCTCCGAGGGGCTCGTGGTGCCGCCCCCTTTCCGGCTCACCGAGTCGAGGGGGATCTCCCGGGTGATCGAGTCGGGGAACACCGCTTTCACGTCCCCCACCTGGAGCGTGCCGTCGGTGCAGGTGATCGAGAGCTTTCCCTTCGCCGGATCGGCCCGCATCTCCGCCGAGGCCGCGGAGACCGTCACCGGTTCGCCGTCGTCGGGTTGGTAGGAGAGCGTGGGGCGGACGAGGGTGCGGCCCTCCACCTGCTTGACGTTGATGGAGATGTGGGGAGCGCTGTAGGAGCGGTGCTGCCGCAGCCGCCCGTAGATGATCTCCTCCACGCTCGAGACGATCACCCGGCGGATGCCGTCGCGGCCCCAGGAGACGGCGACGTCGTTGAGCCACACCGATACGAAGCTCACCGCCACCGCCAGGCCGAAGGCCGGCCACATCGAGGCCATCGGCGAGATGCCGGCCGCCTTCAGGGCGGTGATCTCGTTGGTGGCCGACATCCGTCCGAAGACGCTGGCCACGGCGAAGAGCATCGTGCCCGGCACGGCGAAGCGCATCGCCTCGGGCAGCACGTAGGGGACGAGCCGGGCGATCTGGAGGAGGCCGAGGCCCTGCTGCTGCGCTTCCTTGACGAGACCGACGACGAGCATGAACAGCGTGAGCGCGGAGAGGGCCACCAGGAAGACCTGGAGGAGTTCGGCGAGCACGTAGCGGGAAAGGATGCGCATGGCGTCGTCGCGGTCAGACCGCGCCTCGGTCCTCCGGACGCGGGGCGGGGATGCGGATCGTCTCGCCGTGGCGGGCCTCCTCGACCGACCGGGCATAGACCCCGATCGCCTCGGCGGCCTGACGGGTGGCCTCGTGGAAGCTCCCCGCGGCGACGTATTTCCGGGCCATTGCGGCGGCGGCGAGCATCTTCGCCGATTCCGCCGGGGCGAGTCCGTCGGCGGCCGACTCGGCACTCGAGACGATGCCGTCGAGGAGTGACGCCCGCGCGGTGCAGTCGTAGCTCCGGTAGGGACCCGCGCCCAGCCGCCGGCCGGCCGGCAGCGACGCGCCGGTACCGCGGGGGAGGGCGAAACCGAGGAACGCCAGGATCACGGTGAAGAGCGCCACGAGCAGCGCCGCGGCGCTGGCGACCGTGGACACAGCCCGCGGCAGATCGGGGAGCCGCTGCGCCAGATCGCTCCAGGGGGAGAGGACGAGCGCCACCAGGAGGCTGATCGCGGCCACGGACAGCTTCCGCCAGGGGAGCGGAGGCGGTCCGGACGGGGACCAATCCTCGTCGAGCGCCCAGGGCGCTTCCCCCGGCCCCGCGGCGGACGCCTCCTCGGGGCCGGCCTTGGCGACGATCACGGTGACGTTGTCGGGCGCGCCCCGCACGAGCGTCAGCCCCACGAGCGCCTGGCAGGCGTCGCGAGGCGGCAACTCCTTCATGAACAGGCCGATCTCCTCGTCGGCCACCTGGCCGGAGAGCCCGTCGCTGCAGAGGAGGAACACGTCCCCGGGCTCGACCGGCAGCGGTCCCTCGACGTCGACCTCCACCCGCTCGTGCGGCCCCATGGAGCGCGTGATGACGTTCTTCCCCACGGCGCGCTCGGCCTGCTCGCGCGAAAGGCCTCCCTGGCTCTCCAGCTCCCACACGGCCGAGTGGTCGCGCGTGAGCTGCTCGAGGCGCGTGCCGCGCAGCCGGTAGGCGCGGCTGTCGCCCACGTGCCCGACGAGCGCCCCACGCGGCAGGATCACGAGCGTGGTGCACGTCGTCCCCATCCCCATGTACTCCGGCTGCTGGCGGCCGCGGAGGTTGATCTCGGAGTTGGCCTGCTCGAGACCGCGGAGGAGGGCCAGGGGGGGAGAGCGCGAGGCGTTCTTCTCGTAGACCAGCGGCACGTGTTCGGCGGCCATGCGACTGGCGCGCTCGCCGGCGACGTGGGCCCCCATCCCGTCGGCGACCAGGAACAGCCATCCGCGCGTGCGGAACTGCTGCGGACTGGCGGGAGGAGCCACCGCGAGCGAGTCCTGATTGCTGGTGCGGCGGCGCCCGATGTCGGAGCGTTCGCCGAACACGAGAGTGGAGCCGTTTCCCACGCGGACGACAGCCTTGGAGAGGGACCCTGGGGAAGGGGGGGGAGACGCGGCCGATTCTAGCGGTCCGGTGTCCCTCCCGCGACCGCAAACCTCGCCGCCGGAAGGGGTTGAAAACGGCCTGGATGGCCCCCCGGTCGGTCTGGCGGCGGCGGCCGCCGGTCCCTATCGTCCGCCGACCATGTCCACCCGGTCCCCACACCGACCGAACGGTTCCGCCGTGCGACGCCTCGGCGCGGCGCTGCTCGTCGTGCTCGCCACGACCGGCTGCGTCCAGAGGCGGATGACGGTCCGCTCGAATCCCCCCGGGGCGCTCGTCTACGTCGACGACTACCAGATCGGCACCACCCCCGTGTCGACCGACTTCGTCTACTACGGCACGCGGAAGATCCGCCTCGTCAAGGACGGATACGAGACGCTCACCGTACGTCAGCCGTTCCCCATTCCCTGGTACGAGGTCTTTCCGCTCGATTTCGTCACCGAGAACCTCTGGCCCTGGGAGATCCGCGACGAGCGCGTCGTCGATCTGGCGATGACGCCGGCCGACTCCCAACCGGCGGAACTCGTCGCCGCCCGCGCCCAGGCCGCCCGTCAGGCCGCCTCGGCGCTGCCTGCCGCCGTCGCGGTCGTTCCCGCGCCGGTGCAGCCGGCGGCGCCGCCGCCGATCCCGGCCCCTCCGCCGCCGTTCCAGTCGGCCCCCCTTCCGCCCCCCGTGCCACTGCAACCGGGTCCCGGTCCGCTCGCGTTCCCGGGGTCCGCGCTCCAGGCGCCGATCCAGAACGCCCCGGCGCAGGGGATTCCAGGCCTGGGGGCTCCGCCCGCGCCGTAGGCGGTGCGTCGCCCGGCGGCGCGATGCCATACTCTCGGCATGCATCCCGCCACCCTACGCCACTCCTCCTCCCGCGCCGCGCTCGAGAGCCGGAAGCTCGAGCGGCTCCGAGGGCTGTTCGCCGCGGTGATCCCCGGCAACGCCTTCTACGCGGCGAAGTTCGGCGGCGTGTCCCCCCGTCCGGAGTCGCTCGCCGACCTCGCGGCGCTGCCGCTGACCACGAAGGAGGAGCTCGTCGCCGGCAGCGTCTCCGGCCTGCCGGCGAACCTGTCGTTCCCCCCGGACCGCTACGTGCGCTGCCACCGGACGAGCGGCACGCACGGCCGACCGATGCCGGTCTTCGACACGGCCGCCGACTGGTCCTGGTGGATGGAGTGCTGGGACGCGATCCTCGAACGCGCCGCCGTCGGGCCCGGCGAACGGGTCCTGGTGGCCTCGTCGTTCGGGCCGTTCCTCGGATTCTGGAGCGGCTTCGACGGCGTCGTGGCCCGGGGGGCGATGGCGATCCCTTCGGGCGGGATGTCCTCGCTTTCCCGCATCGAGCTGGCCCGCGACCTCGGTGCGACCGTCCTCATGGCGACGCCGAGCTACGCGCTCCACCTCGCGGAGGTGGCGCGCGAGGCGAAGATCGACCTCCGCACGCTGCCGGTGCGCACGGTGATCGTGGCCGGGGAGCCGGGTGGATCGGTCCCCGGCGTGCGCGAGCGGATCGGCCTGGAGTGGGATGCCGCCGTCCTCGACCATGCCGGGGCGAGCGAGGTCGGGCCGTGGGGCGTGGGGGATCGCCAGGGCCGGTGGCTCGAGGTCCTCGAGCCGTGGTTCCACCCCGAGTTCCTCGCCGCGGGGGGGGACCGTGCCGCGGCGCCGGGCGAGCTCGCCGAGCTCGTGATCACGACGCTCGGCCGCGTGGGTGCCCCCGTGATCCGCTACCGCACCGGCGATCTGGTGCGACCCGAGTGGCCGGACGACGACGAGATCGCCGCCGGCGCGACCCCGTGGGTGCGGCTCGTGGGGGGGATCGTGGGGCGGGCCGACGACATGCTCGTGGTCCGGGGAGTGAACGTCTTCCCCAGCGCCATCGACGGCATCCTCCGGGGCTTTCCCGAGGTCTCCGAGTACCGGCTCACGGTCCGGTCGCGCGCGAGCCTCGACGAACTCGAACTGGAGATCGAGGACCGGCTCGGCGACCCTGCGCGGGTGGTGCGCGAGTTCCAGGTGCGGTTGGGGTTGCGTGTCGACGTGCGGACGGTGCCCCCGGGGTCGCTGCCGCGCTTCGAGGGGAAGGGGCGGCGGGTGTTCGACGAACGGAACGGATCGGCGGGAAGGGAAGGGGGGCGACGATGAGCGGGGAGACGACGCACGGGGCCGGGGAGAACGGCGGCGCGGGGGGATCGCCGCGGGGGTTGCCGGCGACCGGCGGAGCGGCCGGAGGGGCCCATCCCGAGTCGCTGCGCCGGCTCCCGGACGGCGGCGTGGAGATCGGCTGGAGCGACGGCGTGCGGGCGGTCTACCCGCCGCGCCTGCTCCGCGACGCCTGCCCCTGCGCCACCTGCCGCGAGGAGCGCGCGGCACCGAAGCCGAAGGTGCTCCTCCAGGTGCTCTCCCCCGAGGAGACGCGGCCGCTGGTCGTCGCCGGCATGCGCCCGGTGGGTCAGTACGCCTACGCGATCGAGTTCTCCGACGGGCATTCGAGCGGCATCTACACCCTCGACTACCTCCGCGAACTGGGGTGAGGCGGGCCGACCGTCCGCGGGTGGCGCCGACCCGCTCGTCCGGCCGGCGGCGCGGTGGACGGAGGTCGTCGGGCGGCCCCCGATGCCCGGCTGCGGTCAGAGATACTTCCGCCGGTTGACGTTCGCGCGCCAGCGGCCGGAAAGGGCGACGTCGGCCAGTTGCTCCTGCGTGAAGGAGGCGCCGTGTTCGAGCACCGCGCGGCGCACCACCTCGCGGACGTCGGCGCCGGTCGCCCCCTCGAGGTGCTCGGCCATGGCGTGGAGGTCGATGGGCAGGCCGAGCGGCGCGAGGTGCCGGCCGAGGATCCGGGCCCGCGACGCCGCGTCGGGCATCGGCAGCGTGACGATCATGTCGAAGCGGCTCGATCGCTGCGCGGCCGGGTCGAGCGACTTCGGGTCGTTCGTGGTGGCGATGGTGAGGACGTCGTCCCGCTGGCGGACACCGTCGAGCGTGGCGAGGAAGTCGGCCAGCGCCGCGTTGTCGCCCGAGGCGTCGCGGTGGCCGAGGACCAGATCGATGTCGTCGAGCACCACGAGCGTCGGCCCGAAGGTGTCGCTCTCGGCGTAGAGGTCCGCGAGCGCGTGGCGCATCGAGCCGGCGTCGGCCAGGAGCGTGGTGTAATGGCCGGCGAGGGCCGAGGCGATGACGCGCACCAGATGCGTCTTCCCCACCCCCGGCGGCCCCGCCACGAGGAGGCCGCGATTGGTGCCCAGGCCGAGGGAGCGGAGCAGTTCGCGCCGCGTCGTGGCGGCGGCGAGGAACACGTCGATCTCGCGCCACAGCTCGTCCGGGAGGACGAGCCCGTCCCGCGCCGAATCGATCGGCGGGCTCACGCCGATGCGGATGCAGCCGTCGTTGATGCCCGCCTGGAGGACGCGCCCCCGGAGCGGGTTGTCGGCCGACTTCATCCGCTCGCGGAGCCGGGCGAGCGTCGCCTCGGCGATCCCCTTGGCCGCCGTGGGGGAGAGGATGGCGAACTCGCGTGCCCAGCTCCGGTCGTCGATGAGCAGGCAGAGCGGCGCCTCGGCGAGCGTGCCGGCCGGGAAGTAGGCCACGAGCCTTCCCGGCACCGTCACCTCGCGGCTCTTCCCCGACTCGTCGAGACCGAGGTCGATCTGCGACCAGGTGGGGGGCAGGCCGTCGCCGGGGGATCCGATGACGACGGCGTCGCCGTGGCGCTCGATCTCCAGGCGCATGAGGTTGCCGAGGACGGACAGCGCGGTGGAGGGGCCGGTGTAACGCGTGCTGGCGAGCGACATCGCGTCGATGCCGAGGTGCCGGGTGGCGAATTGGGCGGGGCTCGCCACCGAGGCCGGCTCGTTGCCGACCAGCTCGCCGAGCACGCGCAGCGTCGCCCGACCGACGTCGCTCGTCGAGGCGAGGATCTCCTCGACGGTGCGTCCGGCGGCGGGGCGGGGAGGTTCACCGGGGGGCGTCGTCATCGTCGTTCCGGGGGGAAGGGGGGGATGCGGCCGGATCGGCGGCGCGCGAACGCGCCTCCGCCTGCCTGCGGATCTCGCGTCGGGCACGCTCGAGTCGTTCCGGCCAGGCGAACCGCGGGGCCTTCGCCGGATCGTATCCGGCCAGATGTCCGGAGAGACGGGTCACCGGCTTGGTGTAGCGGAGCTCGGTGTCGCCGAACACCTCGCGGCACAGGGCCGCGAGGCGCGGGTCGTATTCGACGAGTTGGTGGCGGAGATGGACGTGGTTGTGGTCGTGGTCGTCCACCCGGTTGTCGTCGAACCAGCTCTGCACCCCCTCGGCGAAGTACTCGTGGTGGTTGACCGAGGCGTACTTCCCCTTCCACAACCCGTCGCGCAGCGCGGCATCGTAGGCGGCCCGCAGCCGTCCGTCGAAGGAGGGATCGACGTTGGCGAGGCCGCGGAGATGGATCGCGTGGGCGAACTCGTGGATCAGGATGCACTCCTCGGAGTAGGGATCCCCCTCGTACCCGAGGAGGTTCTCCTCGCCGCACGAGCAGTAGGGATCGGTCTCGCTGCCGCCGGTGCCGCGGGCGCGGGCATCCCAGTAGTCGCGGCCGGAGATGCCGGGAAAGCCCTCCGGCGCCCCGGCCGCCAGGAAGGCGAACTCGGGGAGATCGGTGGTGAACTCGTCGTGGCCGATGATGCACAGGCGGGCACCCGAATCGACGAGGGCCCGGCGCACGTCGGGTCGGGCCGCCAGCATCGCATCGACGATCGCCGCCGCCTCGAGGAGCGCATGGTCGCTCACCCGTGCCGACGACACGATGGGGAAGCCGCCGGCGCTCGTGTACTTGGCATGGAAGGGATCGACCTTGAGCGACGGGGGTGGCGCGATCACGCGCCCCCGGGCGTCGGATTCCGCGGCGGGCCCGGCTCGGTCCCCGTCGGGAAGGTAGACGTACGCCTGGACCGGCAGCCGGGCCGTGACGCGTGCCTCGTGGCCCGTCGTCGCGCCTGCCACCACGAGCGTCGTGCCGATGGGCACCGTCATCACCGTGTCGGCACCCGGTTCCACCCGGGCGGCGACCGGGGCGGGCGCGTCGGCCCCGGTCGCCGACGCCTCCACCGGCTCGTCCGACCGGTTGAACACCTGGAGCCGGGCGTGGGTGGGTGCGGGCTCCGCGCGGAGCGCCGCGGGGGGCATGGCGAGGACGAGCGCGAGGAGGATCGCCGCGCCGTCCAGC
>CAZMOU010000048.1:0-15653 GCA_964567835.1 uncultured Chitinophaga sp.
TCGCCACCATGGCCAAGCTCGGTGCGGAGATCGTGGCGCTGTGCGACGTCGATCTCGAACGCGCCAAGGGCACGTTCGACGCCTTCCCGAGGGCCCGCCGCTACCGCGACTTCCGCGAGATGATCGCCGCCGAGGGGGATCGGCTCGACGCCTGCACCGTGAGCACCCCCGACCACACCCACGCCGTGGCGGCGATGGCCGCCGTCCGCGCCGGGAAGCATGTCTACGTGCAGAAGCCGCTCACGCACACGCTCCGCGAGGCCCGCGCGCTCACCGAGGCCGCGCGGAAGGCGGGGATCGTCACCCAGATGGGGAATCAGGGCCACGCCACCGACGGCGCGCGGCGCACGGTGGAGTGGATCCGCTCCGGGCTCATCGGCGAGGTCCGCGAGGTCCACTGCTGGTCCGACCGGGCCGGAAGGCTGTGGAAGCAGGGGATCCGGCGCCCGTCCGAGACGCCGCCGGTGCCCCCTACGCTCGACTGGAATCTGTGGCTCGGCCCGGTCGCCGAGCGCCCCTACCACCCCGCCTACTGCCCCCACTCCTGGCGCGGCTGGGTCGACTTCGGCACCGGGGCCCTCGGCGACATGGGCTGCCACATCGTCGATCATCCGCTGTGGGCCCTGGGCCTCGGGTCGCCCCGCACCGTGGAGAGCCGGATCACGCTCGACGGCGCCTACCTCGAAGGGGAGACGCGGAACTTCGACTCCTTCCCCATCGCCGCCATCGTCACCTACGACTTCCCGGCTCGCGACGTCGACGGGCGGGCGTATCCCCCGGTGCGCCTCACCTGGTACGAGGGGGGGCTGATGCCCCCCACGCCGGCCGAACTCCCCGCCGGCGTGAAACTTCCCGACAACGGCGTGCTCTACGTCGGCTCGAAGGGCCATCTGTGGCACTCGTCGCACGGCGGGATGCCGAGCGTCTCGCCGGCGCTCGCCGAGGCCTCCAAGGCGATCCCCGCGACGCTGCCGCGCTCCCCCGGGCACTACGAGGAATGGATCCTCGCCTGCGGCGGGAAGGGGACGACGCAGTCGAACTTCGAGGTCTCCGGGCCCCTCACCGAGACCGTCCTCCTCGGCGTCCTGGCGATGCGCGTACCCGGCGAGCGGATCGCGTGGGACGGCCCGGCGCTCCAGGTCACGAACATCCCCACGCTCAACGACCACCTCCACATCGACTACCGGCCCGGCTGGTCGCTCGGGTGAGCCATGCGAAACCTCCTCCTCGTCGTGTTGGTGTCGTGCGCCGTCGCCGCGCCGTCCGAGGCCGCCGAGAACGAGCTCACGGCGGCGGAGCGCGAGGGGGGCTGGCGTCTCCTCTTCGACGGGAAGACCACCGCGGGCTGGATGAGCCCCCAGGGGAAGGCCCTCCCGGAGTCGCACGTCCAGGACGGCACGCTCAATCCCCACCCTTGTGACTACATGCTCGTCTACGGCGAGCCGCTTTCCGACTTCGAACTCGAACTCGAGTTCAAGCTCTCGCCGAAGTGCAACAGCGGGATCTTCGTCCGCACCTTCCCGCTCGAGCCCCGGCCGGGGAGGGACGTCGGTTTCAACGGTCTGGAGATCGCCCTGGACGACACGGCGACCGCGGGGCTCCACGACACCGGCGCCATCTACGACCTCGTCGCCCCGAAGGCGAACCGGATGAACCCGGCCGGGGAGTGGAACCGGGTGCGGATCGTCTCCACGGGCCCCCGCCTCGAGGTCGCCATCAACGGCGAAGTGGTGTCGACGATCGATCTCGACCGCTGGATCGAGCCGAACAGGCGACCCGACGGCACGGTGCACAAGTTCGACGTGGCCTACGCGGAGCATCCCCGGCGCGGCTACGTCGGCCTCCAGGACCATGGCTCCGACTGCTGGTACCGGAACATCAAGCTCCGTCCCCTCTCCGCCGCGGCGGAGTGAGCGGCCGCGAGGGGAGATCGGACGCGATGACCGCCCGCCACGACGACGCCCCGGACGGCGTGAATCGGTTCTCCCCGGCCCGGTCGGGGAGCGGCTCCACGGCCGCTCGCGGCGACGCTGCGGGTGAGAAGCCCACGAACACGCGCTGGCTCGTGGTCGCCTTCGCGGTGTCGCTCGCGGTGCTCCAGTACGTCGACCGGGTCTGCATCGCGCAGGCCGGGCCGGTGATGCAGAGGGATCTCGGCCTCACCGACACCCAGATGGGCACCGTGTTCGCGGCCTTCACGCTCGCCTACGCCCTCTTCGAGATCCCGGGCGGATTCCTCGGCGACTGGATCGGCCCGCGGAAGGTGATCCTGCGGATCGTGCTCTGGTGGAGCTTCTTCACGGCGGCGACGGGGTGGGTACGGAGCTTCTGGCCGCTGGTCGGCGTGCGCTTCCTGTTCGGTGCCGGCGAGGCGGGCTGCTTCCCCAACATCTCGAAGGCCTTCAAACGCTGGCTTCCGCCCGAGGAGCGGGCCCAGGCGCAGGGGGTGCTCTGGTTCTCGGCCCGGTGGGGCGGGGCGATCACGCCGTTCCTCCTCTGGGCGCTGCTCGAGGTGGTCCACTGGCGCACGGCCTTCCTCGTCTTCGGCCTCGTCGGCGTCGCCTGGGCGCTCGGCTTCAACGCCTGGTTCCGCGACGATCCACGCTCCCACCCGAGCGTGAACGAGGCGGAGGCGGCGCTCCTCCCGGTGGCGAGCGCTTCCGGCGACGACCACAAGCACGTGCCGTGGGGGCCGATGTTTTCCTCGGCGACGGCCTGGGGGCTCTTCGGCCAGTACTGGTGCATGAGTTACGCCTGGTACTTCTTCATCACCTGGTTCCCCAAATACCTCCTCGCCGACCGGGGCTTCGACCTCAAGGCGAGCAGCGCCCTGCTCGCGGGAATGCCGCTGGCCCTCGGCGGCCTGGGGGCCTTCACCGCGGGTTGGATCACGCCTCCCTTGGTGCGCGCCTTCGGTCGCACCGCCGCGCGGCGCGGGATCGGCTTCGTGGCGATGGCGTCGGCCGGGGCGCTCTTCTACGCCTCCACGCGGGTCGAGGATCCGTACGCGGCGGTGGTCCTGATTTCGCTCGCGAGCTTCGCCATGGACCTCACGCTCCCGGGATCCTGGACCACCTGCATGGACATCGGCGGCCGCGGCGTCGGCTCGCTCTCCGGCGCCATGAACATGATGGGGAACCTCGGCGGCGTCGTCTCGCCCTGGGTGGTGGGGGCGATCATCGACACGAAGGTCGATCGCACCGGCACGCTCCTCGGCGATCTCATCGCCCGGTTCGGCGCCTGGGATCTCTCCATCGTCATCACGTCGCTGGTCTGCCTGCTCGGCGCTTTCTGCTGGCTCCTCGTCGACCCCGTCACGCCGCTCGACCTCGGCGACCCCGAGCATGACGAGACCCGCCGCCAGGCACCGCACCACGACCCGCATCGGGATCCGCAGCGATGACCAGTCCCACCGATCCGTTCGCCCCCTCCGCCGCCGACGTCTACGACGTCGCGAGCGCCGCCGAGGGGCCCGGCGGCAGTCTGCCGCTCACCGACGACATGCTCCGCCACGCCCCTTCGGGCGACCTCTTCGGCCTCTCGCAGAACGTCGGCATGGGCTGGCCCGCCGCCGGGTCGGCCGATCCGCAATTCCTCATCCTCTCCACGCAGGGGGGCGTGCGCGCCCCCGACGGCCGGCCGGTGGCGCTCGGCTACCACACCGGACACTGGGAGATCGGGTTGCTCGTGGAGGCGGCCGCGGAGGAACTGCGGCGCCTCGGCAAGCTCCCCTTCGCCGGCTTCTGCTCCGACCCCTGCGACGGCCGCAGCCAGGGGACCGCGGGGATGTTCGACAGCCTGCCGTACCGCAACGACGCGGCGATCGTCCTGCGCCGACTGGCCCGTTCGCTGCCGCTGCGGAAGGGTGTCCTCGGCATCGCCACCTGCGACAAGGGGCTGCCGGCGATGCTGATGGCGATCGCGGGGCTGGGAGACCTCCCCGGCGCGATCGTCCCCGGGGGGGTGACGCTGCCGCCGCGGCAGGGGGAGGACGCGGGGCGGATCCAGACGATCGGCGCCCGCTACTCACTCGGACAGATCTCGCTCGAGGAGGCGGCCGACCTCGGCTGCCGGGCCTGCGCGACGCCCGGCGGGGGATGCCAGTTCCTCGGCACCGCGGCGACGGCGCAGGTGGTGGCGGAGGCGCTCGGCCTCACGCTCCCGCACGCCGCGCTCGTCCCGTCGGGGCAGCCGGCGTGGCGCGACCTGGCGGTGCGATCGGCCGCAGCGCTCGTGCATCTGGCCGATGCCGGCACGACGACGCGCGACATCCTCACGCCGGCGTCGGTGCGCAACGCCATGGTCGTCCACGCCGCCTTCGGCGGGTCGACGAATCTCCTCCTCCACGTGCCGGCGATCGCCCATGCCGCCGGCCTGCCCATGCCCTCGGTCGAGGACTGGATCGCCGTCAACCGGACGGTGCCGAGGTTCGTGAGCGTGCTCCCCAACGGCCCGGTCCACCATCCCACGGTGCGCGTGTTCCTCGCCGGTGGCGTGCCGGAGGTGATGCTGCACCTCGAGGCCCTCGGGCTCCTCGACACCACCGTGCGCACGGTCGCCGGGCTCACGCTCGGCGAGTCGCTCGCGGCGTGGCGCGGGAGCGAGCGTCGTAGGCGATTCCGCGATCTCCTCTTCAAGCTCGACGGCGTCGATCCCGACGAGGTCATCATTCCCCCGGAGCGTGCCCTGTCGCGCGGGCTCCGCGGCACGCTCGCCTTCCCACTCGGCAATCTCGCGCCGGAGGGATCGGTGGTGAAGGCGACGGCGATCGATCCGGCGGTGGTGGGGGGCGACGGCGTCTTCCGTCACGAGGGACCGGCACGCGTCTTCACGAGCGAGCACGCGGCGATCGCCGCGATCAAGGCAGGGCGGATCGTCGCCGGCGACGTGATGATCCTCGCCGGCGTCGGCCCCATGGGCACCGGGATGGAGGAGACCTACCAGGTGACGAGCGCCTTGAAGACGCTGCCCCACGGCAACCGGGTGGCGCTCGTCACCGACGCGCGCTTCTCCGGCGTCTCCACCGGCGCCTGCATCGGGCACGTCGGCCCGGAGGCCCTCGCCGGCGGCCCGCTCGGCAAGCTCGTCGACGGCGACGTCGTGCGGATCGTGATCGACACCCGCGACGCCACGGGGAGCGTCGATCTCGTCGGGCATGGCGGCCTGCGCTTCGGCGCCGACGAGGCGATCGCGGAACTCGCCCGTCGTCCGTCGCGTGGCGATCTCGCGCCCGATCCACGGCTCCCCGAAGACACGCGGCTCTGGGCGCTCCTCCAGTCGGCCAGCGGCGGCACCTGGCGCGGGTGTATCTACGATCCCGAGCGGATCGCGGGACGCCTCGCGGTTCCCTGACGTCGCGGACCGTTGAGCAGGATCCCGAGCCAGGTGGGGCGCACGAGAAGCTGGTAGCTCGCCAGCAGCGCCGCGGTGGAGGCGGCGCAGACGAGGAGGAACTTGAGCGTGCCGTCGAGCGGCCAGTCGCGCGTCGCCCGCTGTGCCACCACGAGCAGCGGCATGTGGGCGAGATAGAGCCAGTAGGCGGAATCGGAGAGGTAGCGCCACGTCCGGCTCTCCCCCGGCACGAGCCAGCGGAAGAAGCCGATGGCGGCGAAGCACATGAGCCACGCGTAGAGGGCCTGCGGCAGCGCCGTGGCCGCCGGCGACCGCATCGTGACGAGACCCGCCGGGAAGCAGACGAGCAGGGCCAGTCCAAGCAGGAGAGGCCATCGTCTTCCGACGCGCTCGACGTCGGCGCCCGCCCTCCGTTCCGTGAGGAAAAGCAGCGCCCCGTAGCCGAAGAAGACCGCGTAATAGCCGAGGACATGGGGCTGCGGCAGGAGACCCGTCGAGGTGTCGGGGCCGAACAGCGGGGTCGAGAGCCCCATGAAGGCCTGCGGCAGGAGCGTGAGGGGAAGCGTCCAGAGGAGCGCGGCGGCGGAGGTGACGAGCCGGCCCGGCGGCAGGGGGACGCGCAGGAGCGTCGCGAGCGCGGCCACGCCGGCGAATCCCACGGCCAGCCAGCAGAGGAACCAGAGGAACCACAAATAGTCGAACGTCCCGCCGGTGAAGAGCGACTGCGGCGATGGCTCGATCGGCATCGGGACGACGAACCGCGGCGAGACGAGCCAGTCGCGATAGGCATCACGGGCCCTGGTGAGGGGATCGGGGGTCGGGGGCACCGGCACCTCGTCCGATTCCCCGGTGCGGGCGGCCAGGAGCGAGCGGATGGCGGCGTGGTCGGCGTGGAGGCGCTCCGGGGCCGCCAGATCGATGCGCAACAGGCCGGCGATGAAAGCGATCGTGCCGGCGTCGGCCTTCGTCGAGTCGAGCGGGCTCGCCCCCTCCGGTCCGCGCCTCGTCGGATCGGCGCCGGCGTCCAGGAGGAGCCTCACGATCGGCAGACGACCGGCGAAGGCCGCGGCGTGGAGGGGCGTGCGGCCGTCGCTGCCGAGGGCGTCCGGGTCGGCGCCGGCGTCGAGGAGGGCCCGCATCACCCCCGGGTCCCCGACGAGGGCCGCGAGCGTGACCAGCGGCATGCGGAACTCGGCGTCGACGCCCCGGGCGTCGGCCCCCGCCGCGAGCGCCGCGGCGACGGCGGTGGCATCGTGCTGGCGGATCGCCGCGGCGATCGCCGTCGCGGGTCCGGCCGCGGCGTCCTGATCCACGGCGGCGCCGAACCCGGCGCCGTTCCCTGCCAGTCGGTCGAAGAGCGGCAGGAGGGTGCAGAAGCCGAGTACGAGTGGAACGAACACGCGCTTGTACCGCTGCTCGAGCATCGCCCCCGGTCCCCGCCGCCTCCAGAGCATCGCCGTGAAGAATCCGCTGACGAGGAAGAACAGCGGCATACGGAAGCCGTGGATCGCGAGGAACATCAGCCCGAGCCAGGGAGCGGGCCGGGTGTCCTGCACGGGCCAGGGGATTCCGGGCACGTAGGCGAGCGAGGCGTGGAGGACGATTCCGAGGAGCATCGCGACGGCGCGGAGGGCATCGAGGTCGTGACGGCGGGGATCGACGGGGGTGGTCATGGATTCCATTCCAGGCGAGTCCCGGCGGCGTCGGCGGGCAGGCGGGCGGCGGTACGGAATTATGGGGGAACGCCGGTCGCGGTGTTCACCGTCCCGCGGTCGCCTTCCGCCGTGCATCGTTCGCCCGCTGGGATTCGGTGAACCGGGCACGCCGAGACGAGGTCGCCTGGGACTCGTCCCCGGGGGGGAACGGGCATGGACCACGACTCGTTCACGGAGAGAACGGCCGGGGGCCGGGAACCTGACCGGCCGGCCCCGGGGCCCGCGGTCTCCGCCAGTGCCACGGACGGGCCGCTTGGAAGCAAGGGCCGAACGTGGTAGCAAGCGGGGGGCGGGTTCGGAAACGTCCTCCGGCAGCCCTTCCCGCCATCCCTTCCGCGGGCGAAGCATGACCGAAGCGCTTGTCGTCGTCGACCTGCAAAACGACTTCTGCCCGGGCGGGGCGCTGGCGGTGCCCGGAGGCGACGGGATCGTCGTCCCGGTCAACCGTCTCCTCGCCGCCGCCCCGGTGCGCGTGCTCACCGCCGACTGGCATCCGCCCGGCCACCTCTCCTTCGCGGCGTGCCACCCCGGCAAGGAACCGTTCGGCAGCGGCGTGGTCGGGGGACGCGAGCAGACGCTCTGGCCCGTGCACTGCGTGCAGGGCTCGTTCGGCGCCGACTTTCATCCGGCGCTCCGTGCCGATCTCGCCGACATCATCCTCCGCAAGGGGTTCCGCGCGGCCGTCGACAGCTACTCGGCCTTCTTCGAGAACGATCGCACCACGTCGACCGGCCTCGACGGCTACCTGCGCTCGCGCGGCGTCGGGGCCGTGGCGCTCGTCGGCCTCGCCCTCGACGTCTGCGTGGCGGCCTCGGCCGTCGACGCCGCCCGGCTCGGATTCCGGACCCGCGTCATCCTCCCCGCCTGCCGGGCGATCGACCGGGAGGGATCGCTCGACGGAGCCCTCGCCGCGATGCGCGGAGCCGGCGTGATCCTCGACGAGCGGGCCGGGTGAGCGTCGCCGACGGGCGCGGCCTCCCGTGCGCCGCCCCGGACGGTGTGACGCGGTCATGGCCGCGTCCCGACCGATCCAGCCGCCCGCTCGCCCGGTCCGGACCGTTGCATGTCAGGATCGGGCCGCTGCCGCGTTATCCTCAGGAGCGTCCCGGCCGCCCGGGATGCGTCAACCAATCGGAGAATCGTCCATGCCCCCCACCGGCCGAGCGATCCCGGTCGCCGTCGTGGCTGCTCTCCTGTCCGTGGCACGGGTCCTGACGGCGCCGACCGCCGGCATCCACGCCGTCGCGGCGGAAGGCCCGCACGACCCGCTCCCCGGCGTCGGCCGCCCCGGCTTCCTCTCTCCGCACGTGCGGCCACTGGCCCGCGTCGGCGACACGATCCTCGTGGCCAACACGCCCGCCGACACGGTCGACGTGATCGACGTCGAGTCACGCCGCGTGGTGCGGCGGATCGCGGTCGGCATCCAGCCGGTGTCGGTGGTCGCCCGGCCCGACGGCCGGGAGGTGTGGGTCGCGAACCACGTCTCCGACTCGGTGAGCGTGATCGACACCGACCCCGGGAGCCCGACGCGGTTCCGCGTCGTGGCGACGATCCAGGACATCGATCCGCTCTCCCTCGCCACCCGCTTCGACGAGCCGGTGGGCATCGCCTTCGCCGGCGACTCGAAGGCCTACGTCGCGCTCTCCTCGACCGACCGGATCGCCGTGGTCGACGTGGCGGCCCGGCGGGTCGTGAAGACGATCCCGATCCCGGCGCAGGATCCGCGGGCGATCGTCGTCCGCGACGGCCGCCTCTACGTCGCCGCGTTCGAGTCGCACAATCGCACGCAGCTCTCCGGCGGCCGTGGCACCCCCGACGGCGATCTCGTCACCTTCGACGCCTGGGAGCATTCGATCCGCCACAACAACGTCCTCTCCCTCGGGCACGTCGTCGACGTCGTGAAACACCCCGACGTCCCCGACCGCGACCTGTTCGTGTTCGACACCGCGACCGACGAGCCGGTGGAGGTCGTCGACGGGATCGGGACGCTGCTGTACGGCGTGGCGGTCGACGCCGCCGGGCGCGTCTTCGTCGCCCAGACCGACGCACGCAACGACGCCAACGGCCGGGCGGGGACGAGGAAGCACGGCCTGGCGGAATTGGAGAACCGCCCGTTCCTCAATCGCATCACGGTCGTGACCCCGGGGGAGCCGCCGCGCCCGATCGACCTCGAGCCGCTCCCGCCGGAGCATCCGGCGGAGGGCGAAGCCCTCGCCACGCCCTTCGCGATCGCCGTGAGCGACGACGGCCGCACGGTCGTCGCCACGGCGGCGGGCTCCGACACGGTCTTCACGGTCGACGTGGAGTCGGGGGCCGTCCTCGGGAGGGTCGCGGTCGGGGCGTGGCCCGACGGGCTCGAACTCGAGTGCGATCCGTCGGGGGCGCCGGCGCGGGCGTGGGTGCTCTCGGGCCTCGCCGGCGAGGTGAGCCTCGTCGACCTCGCCGACCGGGCGGCGCCCCGCATCGCCGGTACGGTGTCGCTCGTCGATCCGTCGGGCGACGTCGCACGGCGGGGACGGATCGCGTTCCACACCGCCCGAGCTTCGACGACGCGCACGTTCTCCTGCGCCAGCTGTCACCCCGACGGCAACACCGACCAGCTGCTCTGGGTGCTCGCCACGCCGGTGGTCTCCGGCGGCGAACAGATCATGCCGCGGTCGACCATGCCCTGCCGCGGCCTCCGCGGCACCGCGCCGTTCCACTGGGACGGGATACCCGGGGATCCGTACGGCGGGATCAATTCGGCGAGCGTCCACGCCCCGGTGGCCCCGACGGCGGCGGCGGGCGACCCGCGGGCCGCGACGCGGCACCTCGTCGACGGCTCGCTGGCAGGCACGATGCGCCGCGTCGGTGACGACGGCGTCAACGACGAGGGCAAGGGGGGGCGTCTCTCCTCGGCCGAGCGCGACGCGCTGGCCGAGTTCCTCCTCGACATCCCCTATCCGCCGGCGCCGGGCCGCTCCGCGACGAACGCATTGAGCCGCGCGGCCCGCGACGGGATGCGGCTGTTCCACGTCGAGGGCGACCGCGACCCGTCGAAGCCGCAGCCGAACGTCTGCGGCGACTGCCACCGCCTGCCGCACCTGGTGAGCACCAACACCCCCGGCAGCGGCATGGACGCGCCCACGTGGCGCGGTGCGCAGGACCGTTGGCTGATCCTCCCCCAGGGTCGGCTCAACATCATCGACTTCGACTTCTTCCGTGACATCGCGGCGCGCGGAACCCCGGAGCGCGACGTGTGGCGGCTGTCGTGGGGGGGCCGCGAGCGGTTCGATCCGGTGTGGGACATGGTGCTCGAGGCGAGCACCGGGTTCGTCGGGGCCTTCGGTCGCCAGGTGACGCTCGACCGCACGACCGCGGGCGAGAGGACGACGCGCGACCTCGTCGTCGCGCTCGCGTCGGCCGCCGCGGAGGGCACGATCGAGCTGCGCGGCGAGGGGGTGACGACCGAGGCTGGTCCCCCGCGCGGCGCGTCGCTCCGCTTCGACGCGGACGCTCGCGGCTTCAGGATCGACGGCGGGCCGGCGCTGTCCGTCGACGATCTCCTCGCCGCCGCCGCCGACGGACGGCTCGCCGCGACGGTGACGGCGCGTGGTGGACCGTCGTGCGGATCCGCCGCACCCGCCATCTGGACGCGGGGCCCGCATCACGCGCAGTCGGGGCATCAGGACTTTCCCCGCCTGCGGGCGGGCGCCACGACGCTCGTGCTCGGCGGCAGCGACGTCGCCCCCGGCGCGTTTCCCCTCGTCGATGGCAGGCGGGTGGAGGGGAGCGTGCGCGTCGACGGGGATGCGGTCGTCGTCGATCTCCGGTCCCCGCCCGACGACGGGATGCACCTCTTGCAGGTGCAGAATCCGGGCGGGCTCGCGAGCAACGACTTCCTCTTCTTCGTCAACGTCGAGCAGCCCGCCCCCTTTCCCGACCGGGGCAAGAGCCTCGCCACGATCCTCCGCGAGTCGGGGTGGGACCTGATCGTGGGAACGTGGGTCGATCGGCGCACCGGCGGCAGGGAGGTGCGCACGAGCTACTCCTGGAAGATCCCCGAGAGGATCCTCGAGGTGGCGAACACGGCCGGCGACAACCCCTCGACGGCGATCATCGGCGTCGGTGCGGGCGATGGAAGCGTGTTCCAAGTGGGCGGCGACTCGCGCGGGGCGACGCACGCCGGCACCTGGACCGTCGGCGACGACGGCGCCGCGACGCTCCGGCTGTCGGTCACCGGGGCCGACGGAAACCGTTTCGATCTCGGCTTCCGCCACGTGCTCACCGCCGACGACGCGATGACGATCACCGTCGAGTTGCCGCAGCCGATCGTGATCGGGATGGTGCGGGAGAAGCCATGACCGACGCCGCCGGTCTCGACGACGCCCCGATCCACCGCGTGCTCCTCGCCTGGCGCGTCCGCCTGTCGGCGGCGGCGTGGCTCGCCACCGGGGACTCCCACGCCGCGGAGGACATCCTCCAAGCGGCGGCGGTCGAGGCGATCTCGTCGGGGGCGCGTCGACGCCGACGGCGGGTGAATCCCCCTGTCACTTCGCCGGCGGGGGCGTCGGCTGCGACGTCCCGCGGAGATGGCGCTCGAACCAGGCGAGATCCCACTCCATCTTCGCGCGGCGGTGCTTCTGCTTCACGAGCCCGTGGCCGGCGCCGGGGTAGACCACGAGCTCCGTCGGGACGCCGAGGTAGGTCTTGAGGGCCCGGTACATGGCGCGGGCGTGGGCCGCCGGGACGCGCGCGTCGAGCTCGCCGACGTGGAGCAGCGTCGGCGTCCGCACCCGGTCGAGGCCGTACATCGGCGAGGCGGCCCGGTAGGCGTCGGGCTCTGCCCAGGGGAGCCTGCCCCCCATGAAGTTCACGACGTGCCCCGGCGTGTCCTCCGTGCCCCACTGGATCACCTGGTCGACGACGCCGGCACCGCTGCTGGCGGCCTTGAAGCGGTCGGTCCGCGCCACGAGGCAGTTGGTGAGGTACCCGCCGTTGCTCCAGCCCATGACGCCGAGGCGATCGGGGTCGGCGATGCCGCGGGCCACGCACGCATCGACCCCGGAGAGGATGTCGGCCACCTCGACGTCGTTCTCGCGTCCGAGGAGCTCCTCCAGGAAGTCGTCGCCGTAGCCGGTCGAGCCGCGGTAGTTGGGGGAGAGAACGGCGTAGCCCTTGGCCGGGAGGAGGACGCGGCCGTAGATCCAGTACTGCAGCTGCAGGAGCGACGACGCGGTCGGTCCGCCGTGGATCTCCACCACCATCGGCAGGCGCTCGCCGGGCTTCGCGTCGGGGGGCAGCTCGAGGATCCCCTCCACCTCGCGGCCGTCGGGGGCCTGCCACTGCACGAGCGAGATGCTCGGGAGCTTCCAGGAGTCGACCTGCGGGTTGACCTTCGTGATCCGCTCGCACGCCGCGTTCCCGCGGACGAGGTAGACGTCGGGGGGATCGGTGACGGTGGCGTCGATGACCCCCAGCGGGGTCCCCGACGCGGGGAGATGGAAGGCGGAGACGGCGTGGTCGCCGGGTGTGAGCACGCGATCGGCCCCCTGGCCGCCGCCGCGGACGTCGGCGATCGCGTGGACCCTGGCCCGGGCACGCTGCTCGCCGAGGAAGCAGAGCTCGCGCGCCGGGCCGCGCCAGGCGAGCGACGTGCCGATCACGCTCACCCCCGCCGGGCGGCGCAGCTCCCAGGTGCGGGGCTTCCCCCCGGTCCATTCGCAGGCGTAGACGCGGCAGGGATGGCCGTCGAAGTCGACGGCGAAGGCGAGCGCGCCGTCGGCCGACCAGGCCGGGCCCTCGATCCAGCCGAAGGGGGAGCCGTGATCCTCCCTCCAGCCCTCCGGCGTCACGGTCTCCACGGTGCGCGTCGCGGCGTTCCAGACGTCGACGCGCGACCAGCCCTCGAGGTGGAGCAGCTCGTCGTCGGGGGTCGTCACCATGGCGATCCGTGACTGATCCGGCGAGACGCTCATCGCCGTGACGACGCGGCGCTCGTCGACGAGCTTCTCGGCGCGCCAGCTCTCCAGATCGAGCCGCCACACCTGCGTGAACTTCGTCACCCCGTGGCCGTAGTCGAGGTCCTTGTAGCGCGTGCGGAGATCCTTCCACTCCTCGTCGGTGCCCTCGGTGACCACGGTGTGGTAGAGCGCCCGGCCGTCGGCGGAGAGGTCGTACCGGCCGATCCCCTCCTTGACGCGTGTCACCGCCTGGAGGCCGGAGCCGTCGGCGGCGACGCGCCACACCTGCGTCTTGCCGTCGTGGGGGGGCGCGTCGTCGCCGGGGCGGCGCACGCCCGCGATGAAGTAGAGGTGGCGGCCGTCGGGGCTCCACCGCGGCGCGGCCTCCTCGGCCCGGTCGAACGTCAGGCGGCGGCGGGTCTTCGTGGCGACGTCGACCACCCACAGATCGGCGTTCCGCATCTCGGCATCCCCCTCCCAGCGCTGCTCGACGTAGGCGACGTGGCCGCCGTCGGGCGCGACGGCCAGTTGCGTGACCGTCGCCAGCGTGAAGTAGTCGTCGACGTCGATCGCATGGTCACGGACCGGCTCGGCGGCGCGGACGAGCGACAGGAGCAGAAGCCAGGCGACGAGGGAGCGGCGGATCACGGGCGGGTCTCCGGGGGTACGGGGAGCGATGATACGTCGCCGCCGGGGAAAAAGGTGCCAGCCACCGTCGTCCCGCCCCCGGCGACCGCCACCGGGTGGCTGGCACCGCTTTCACCCTTCTGCGGCGGAGGACCCGCCCCGGGCGAAACGGTCCGGAGCGAGGAATCCGATCGGCCTCGGCGTCGCGCCGTCGAGGGCCAGGTCGGCGAGCGCCTCGCCGACGACGCTCGCGAACTTGAATCCATGCCCCGAGAACCCGGCGGCGACCGCCACGTGCGGGTGGTCGGGATGGAGACCGAGGCAGAAATGGGCGTCCGGGGTCATCGTGTACATGCAGGCGGCGTGGCGCGAGAGCGTGGTGCCGAGGGCCGGGAGGCGCGCGCGGGCCACGTGCTCCACCCGGGCGAGTTCCTCCCGGTCGAGGTCGCGGGAGAGCCCGAGCGGGTCGGCGACGGTCGCGCCGCCGGTGTGCTCCGCCATCTTCACGCCGGCGCCGTCGAGCGCGGGGAACCCGTAGAAAAACCCCGCCGGCGTGTCGAAGGCGAAGCAGGGGAGGGGGCCGGCGGCGAAGTCGGCGGCACGTGCGGCGTCGGGGCGGAACCAGAAGAGCGACTTGCGCAGGACCGTGAAGGGCATCCCGGGCAGCCGGAGGAGATCGGTGGCCCAGGCGCCCGGCGTGACGACGAGCCGGCCGGCCCGGAACGGTCCCCGGTCGGTGTCGACCGTGACACCGGCTCCCTCGGCGCGCCAGGAGCGGACCGTGACGCCCGCCTCGAGTCGCGCCCCGTGACGCAGCGCCCGGCTGGCGAAGGCACGGACGCACTCCTCCACGAGCAGATACCCGGCGGCCGCCTCGAAGACCACGATCTCGTCGTCCGGCAGCGCGACCAGGGGAAAGCGCCGCCTCGACTCGCGCGCGGAGAGGGTCTCCACCGGGAGCGCGTGGAGGCGGGCGGCGAGGAGCGCCCCCGCCACCGCCTCGGCGTCGGCGCGTCCGGCGAGGAGGAGCCCGCAGCGGTCGAAGATCCGGCGACCGGCATCCTCCTCGAGTTCCCGCCAGAGCGCGTAGGCCTCGAGGAGCAGCGGCACGTAGTCGGGGTGCTCGAAGTAAGCCTGCCGGATGAGGCGGGTGGCGCCGTGCGAACTGCCCCGGTCATGGGCCACGCCGAAGCGGTCGAGGCCGACGACCCGAGCCCCACGACGGGCCAGCGCCGCACAGGCGGCGGCGCCCATGGCGCCGGTCCCGAGGACGATCACGTCGGCGCTCGACATCGGCTGCCCCCCGGGACGGGCCTGCGTCACCCGTGACCCTCGTCAGTCCCCGGCCGGCTCGGGGGGCTCGGCCGCCGCTGCCGGCTCGGCCGGTTCGGCCGACGATGCGGCGGCGGACGCGGCGGCGGCAGCCGGGGCGGCGGCAGCCCCGCCATCCCAGAGCGACGCCCCCGCGAACAGGAAACCGTCGGGCACCGTCTGCATCGTCATCCCGGCGGTGCCGAAGTAGTGCGCGATGCTCGAGAACTCGGGCAGCGTCGTGCCGTCGATCCTCGGCTTCCGCGGCGTGGCCGGTTTCTTGCCGAAGCCGGCGCCGGGATGCTCGCGGGCGTCGATCAGGGCGCTCACGAGGCGGCCGGTGAGGCTCTTGTTCTCGGGGCCCTTGCCGGCGCGGAGGAGTTCGTAGGTCGGCTGGATCATCGACCCGGTACGGGCGAACGTGCGCAGGGCCGCGTCCCCCGGCAGGATCGCCTTCAGCTCCTCCACGCTCTCGCGGTAATCGGCCTCGTTCTCGAAGGATGGCGCCTTGCCGTCGAGCACCTTCTCGAGGATGTCGCGGTGGCTGGCGACGAGCACGTGCCCGTGGGCCACCGCCACGGCGCCGTTGGGGAAGGCCGCGGTGTCGGGCTCTCCCCCCAGCGCGCCGCGCGGGCGATCGTCGTCCTCGCCTTCCGCCGTGCTGACGCGCGTCCATGGTGTACACAGTCACAGTCTGTGCCTCCAT
>CAZMOU010000048.1:15663-19781 GCA_964567835.1 uncultured Chitinophaga sp.
CTGACGCGCCTCGGGCGGCGGGCGCGTCCCTCGTCGTCGGGGATCGTCTCCCAGATGACGTGGCCTCCGTACTCCACACGCTTCGTGTTGGCCTCGGTGGCCATGCTCTTGGCGATCGTGGCGGCGACCGTCTCGGGATCGCTCGTCTCCAGCGCGATCAGCATCCGTTCGCAGTCGGGGCCGAAGGGGACGACGTGGTTCGCGGCGACGGTCAGCGTTCCTGCCAGATGGCGGATGAGGTCGTTCTCGACGTCGATCTGCGGGCCGTCGGGATCCTCCTTGAGGCTCGAGATGACGTCGTCGAACACGCCCGGCTCGCCGACGAGGTCGTCGACGAGCGGTTCGAGGGCCCGGAACACCTTGGGGAGATCCCAGCGCAGTCCGGCCCAGTTGGCCGCGTCGCCCGGCACCCAGGACGGTGGGACGATCGAGGAGGCGTTGGGGAACTCGAGGATCCGCGCCGCCTTCTGATAGCGCTCGGTACCGGTGCCGGTGGGGGGGGCGTAGATGAGCGACTGGTGCCGGAGATCGATCTTCCCCTCGCCGAAGAAGACGACGCCGCCGGCGCCGCGGACGCAATCGAAGCCGTTGCGCCGCGCGAGTTCCACCATGTCGGTGGGCTTCCGCTTGGAGGGCTTCTTCGGGGCCGGACGGCTCTTCTGCTGCGCCGCGGCGTAGGCCAGCGGATCGACGAACCAGCGTCCCGAAGGCGTCCCGGCGGGCAGCGCCGCACCGGTGCGTTCCATGACGACGCGGAACGCCTCGAGCGATCCGAGCGAGTCGTCGCGGCCGGAGGGGATCGCCGGCAGCGTCTCGGCCACGATCTCGGGGGATGTCCCCACGACGAGCGCGCCGGGGATGGCGGCGTAGGCCAGACGCCGCGGCCGGGCCGGCTCCGCCGTCTCGCCGGCACGCGGGGCCAGCGGCGGCAACTCGAAGGCGGTGATCCGCTCCGGCGCCGGGAGGCGCTTCGCCCCCTTCTCGGTGAGTCGCGCGAACACCTTCTCGAGCGTCGCGGGAACGACGTCGTCGCGGCCGCCGGTGTCGATCAGGAGGAGACCCGAGAGGGTGCCGTCGGCCCCCTCGACCGCGGCGAGGGCCGACTCCCCCCCGGTGATCCGCTCCAGTTCCTGCGGCGTGATCCCGAAGCCCATCCGGTCTCCGGCGATGTTCGAACGCTGGGCCTCGAGCGCGTCGTAGAAGCGCTGCATGAGGGGTTCGTCGAGCAGTCGGCCGAGGGCCGAGCGTTCGAAGCGGGCGCGGAGGGCGGCGGAGTCCGGGGCGCTGGCCCAGGCACGCGTCGTCCGGGGGAGCACCGTCTCGGTCGGGGGGAGCCCCGCCGCGCCGACGGGCGCCGCGAAGGCGAGGGTGGTGACGAGAAGGGGGAGCCCGAGGAGCCTCCCGAAGCACCGCCCGCCGCGACCGTCCAGGGCCGATCCGAACCGCCTGCGTCCTGCCACGTGATCCCTCGCGTTTCCGTGGAATCCCCCTCGCCCCTGCCGGCGCCGGCCCGAGGGGACGACGGAGGGAAGCCTTCCTGGCCGAACCCGGGACGAGGGACTTCGTGCGGACAAAATACCCGCTGGTGCCGAAAACGACCACCGCGGTGCCGGTCCGACGACGGCGTCTCAGTCGTCCCCGGCTGTGTATCCGGGGGCGATTCGCCGCCACGGTTGGGCCTCCTCGAGATCCCACGCCACCCGCAGGAGGTCCTCCTCGCGGAACATCCCGCCGATCAGTTGGACGCCGATCGGCAGCCCCTCCGCCGAGATCCCCGCCGGGAGGCTGATCGCCGGCCGCCCGAGGACGTTGACGATCGCCGTGTGGGCCGCGCACGCCGCCGCGGCCGAGAACGCCTCCCCGGGGGGGAGCGCGGCCAGCGTCCCCACCAGGGGTGGCGCCACGGCCACGGTGGGGGTGAGCCAGAGGTCGGCCGAGGCGAGGAGGGGAGCGTACCGGTCGACGAGGCGCTCGCGCAGCGCCCCGACGTCGAGTCCGCGCCGCCGCTGGTCCAGCGCCCTCTCGCGCAGCCAGGCCGTCGTGGCCTGTGCCCGCCGCCAGTTCATCAGCGGCACGCCGCCGATGAGTTCCGCCCAGATGGGGAGGAACTCCTCGACCGTGCTCTCCGGCAGCGTCGCGACCTCGACTGCATGGCCGAGCCGCTCGAGGGTGCGGGCCGTGCGCCGCACCGCGGCGAGGATCTCCCCCGCGGTGGCCACGAGTCCGTTCGACTCCACCACCTTCACCCGCAGCGGCCGGCCGCCGGTCGGCCGCGCGGCGAAGGGGCGCTCGGGCGGCGGGGCCCAGTGCGTGCGGCCGGTGCCGGTGCCCGCCATCACGTCGAGGAGCGCCGCGGCGTCGGAGACGGTGCGGGTGATCGGACCGGCGGTGTAGAGGATCGTCCGGTCGGGGAATCCGAAGGCGTTGGGAAGCCGGCCCCGTGAGGGCTTCAGGCCGACGAGCCCGCAGAAGCAGGCCGGGATGCGGATCGATCCCGCCCCGTCGGAGCCATGCGCCACCGGGAGGAGTCCGGCGGCCACCGCCGCCGCCGATCCGCCGCTCGACCCGCCGGCGGTGCGCGTGGGATCCCAGGGATTGCGCGTGGGGGGATGGATGTCGGGCTCGGTGACCGGCAGCGCCCCCAGCTCGCTCGTCGCCAGTTTCCCCAGGATCACGAACCCGGCCCTCCGCAGCACGCGGACGTCGAGATCGTCGCAGGGGGCCGGGATCCGCGGCATGCCGCGCGAGCCGAAGCGGGTGATGCGGAAGCGGACGAGGTTCAGGTCCTTGATCCCGATCGGCACGCCGTGGAACGGGGGCAGGGGCCCGCCGGCCCTGCGCCGCAGCCGGTCCTTGCGGCGGGCCTCGCCGAGCGCGTGGTCGTCCACCGCCACGAACGAGGAGAGTCCGCCGTCGAGGCGCCGGACGCGCTCGAGGGCACCCGCGACCACCTCCTCGCTCGACACCGCCCCGTCGCGGATCAGCGCGGCGAGGTCGACGGCCGAGCGGGCGTGGAGCGGGACACGCGGGGCCATGGGCGCTCGCTACGGATCGCGGCGGGAGAAGATCAGGCAGGCGACACCGAGGTAGGCCGCGGCGTGGAGGAGCGTGAGGCCGGTGCCCCGCGCCCAGGAGAACTCCCCGCTCTCCATCAGCGCCCGGAACGGACCGGCGACGGCGTAGTCGCGCATCAACTGGCGGTCGACGAGGTTGTCGAGATCCTCGGTGTGGGGCAGGAAGGCGTACACGAACCCGGTCACGCGGCCGAGCGTGGAGCGGTGGAGCGGCGTCCTCCCCGGCCGCGGCGCCTCCTCGACCTCCGGCCTCCGGCCGCGCAGCGTGTCGGCGAAGCGCATCGGCCGGGGCTTGCCGGCGTTCTCCTCGCGGAGCCGGCTCTCCACGATCTGGTTGTTGAGCTGGCCGACGACGAACAGCACCGCCCAGTAGGCGACGGTGACCAGCAGCGCCGACGTCACGCTCCGGGTGATCGTCCCGGCGAGCACGCTCACGGCCAGCAGGAGGGCGAAGAACACGAGCAGGCTCGGCAGCGCGAGGAGGACGCCGGGCGACCAGATGTCCGCCAGGATCCCCGTGATCAGCCAGACCGCCAGCACGAACACGCCGAGGAGGCCGGCGACGATGGCGAGGGCCCCCACGTACTTGAAGACGAGGAGCTGCCAACGCGGGATGGGACGCACGAGGAGCAGTTCGAGCGTCCCCTTGCGCACCATGTTCGGCACGAACGCCGCGGTGATCGCCACGCAGACGAGGAGGAGGATCGTGCCGCCGATCCCGGTCGCCAGGAGTTTCTGCAGGATGAGGACCTCGAGGCCCAGCGGGGCGCCGCGGGCTCCGGTCAGCGGCAGCGCGTCGCCGAAGAGCCCGAAGGAATGCATCCACAGGAGCCGCAGGTCGCGCCCCGGCTCGGCCTCGATCTCGAACGTCTGCGAGCCGATGGCCCGGGCCCAGTCGGAGCCGGTCTCGCGCACCGCGCGCACGCGCCACAGCTCGCCGTCGGCGATCCGGCCGAATCGTCCGCGGACCTCCTCCTCCGTGGCCGGTTTCACCGCCAGGGGCACGAACGTGCGCGAGAGCGTCACCTTCCAGGGGGTGGGCAC
>CAZMOU010000048.1:19791-22169 GCA_964567835.1 uncultured Chitinophaga sp.
AGGGGGTGGCGGGGAGATCGGGCCCGAGCGGCTCGGCGGCGCTCGCCGCCCAGACCGCCCCCTCGAGCCTGCCGGCCATGTCGGTCACCGGCTGCGTGGCGAGATCGAAGCCGACGAGGTCGGCGGCCATGGCCCGGGCGGCGAGATCGACGTAGGCCCGGCCACCGGCGAGCGGCTGGATCCTCCCCGAGACGGCGGTGGCGAAGAGGAGGCCGATCGCCAGGAGGACGAGGTAGAGCACCTTGGCGTCGAGGAACTCGCGCCAGGTGTCACGGAACATCGCCGCGAAGGCGCGCAGGCTCCCCGGGTGCACCGGGACGCGGTCCTGTTCGGCGGGGGAGTGGGGGGTGGTCATGCGTGCCCCCCGGCGCCGGCGATCTCCAGGTAGAGGTCCTCGAGCGAGCCGCGCTCGCGCTCGAGGTGACGGATCCGCGATCCGGCCGCCGCTGCCGCGGCCAGGAATCGATCGAGCGCCGCGTCGGCCCCGGACTCGTCGGCGACCGAGAGGCGGAGGAGACCCGCGTCACCGTGGGGCTCGAGCGCGGCACCCGGCGGCGCGAGGTCGCCGGCCGGGGGGCGGTCGAAGCCGACGATCCAGCTCGCCTTGCGGCGCGTCAGGTCGGCGACGGTGCCGGTCACCATCACCTCCCCCTTCCGCAGGATCGCCACCCGGTCGCAGAGCTGCTCCACCTCGCCGAGCAGGTGGCTGTTGACGAAGACGGTGACGCCGCGGCGCCGCTCCTCGAGGAGCAGGTCGCGGATCTCCTTGCGACCCACCGGATCGACGCCGTCGGTCGGCTCGTCGAGGAACAGGACCCGCGGGGCGTGGAGGAGCGCCTGGGCGAGCCCCAGACGCTGCTTCATCCCCTTGGAGTAACCCCGGATCCGCAGGCTCCCCCTGCCGCCGAGGCCGAGGAGGTCGAGGAGGGTGGCCGCGCGCCTGCGCCGCTCGCGCCTGGGGATCCCCTGCAGGGCCCCGTACAGGTCGAGGAGGCTCTCGCTCGTGTGGTACTCCGGGAGGCGGTGGTCCTCGGGGAGGTAGCCGACCTCGCGCCGGGCGGAGAAGGTGCCGGCGGGACGGCCGAGGAGCGTGGCCTCGCCGGCCGTCTTGGCCACGAGCCCGAGGAGGATCTTGACGAGCGTCGTCTTCCCGGCGCCGTTCTGGCCCAGAAGGCCGAAGAGCGTGCCCGGCTCGACATCCAGGCTCACCCCCGCCAGGGCACGGTTCGGGCCGTACCGCTTCTCCAGCTGTTTGACGGAAACGACCATGGCGCTCGATCCTACCAGACCCGCGGGGTCGGGTCGGCGGTCCCGGGGGGCCGTGACAGAGTCGGTGCGGCGTCGCCCCTCCTCCGTGGAAAGGGCCCGAGGTCACCCATGAGACTCCTCCTCATTCTCAACCGCATCTTCTGGACCGTCGCGGGGATCCTCCTCCGCCTCCGCTACCGGGTCACCGTGGAGGGGGGGGAGGGACTGGCACGGCTCGACGGACCGACGCTCGTCCTGCCCAACCATCCCGGCTATGTCGACCCGCCGCTGGTCCTCTCGACGCTCCGGCTCGGCCGGCCGCTGCGTCCGCTCGTCTTCAGCGGCATCTATCGGCTCCTCCCCCTGCGCCCGCTGATGGCGATGGTCGACGCCTTCGAGGTGCCCGACCTCTCCGCGCAGAGCCGGGACGCCCAGGCCCGGACGCTGGGGATGATCGACCGCGTCGTCGAGCGCATCCGGGCCGGCGACAGTTTCCTCGTCTACCCGTCGGGCCGGCTGCAGCGGGGGAACGCCGAGGTGGTCGGCTCCGCGCGGGCGGTGCACGAGATCCTGTCGCGCTGCCCCGACGTCAACGTCGTCCTCGTGCGCACCCGCGGCGTGTGGGGGAGCAGTTTCAGCTGTGCGGCCACGGGAGCCCCGCCGCACCTGGTGCCGACGATCCTGCGGAACCTCGGCTGGGCGCTCGCCTCGCTCCTGGTCTTCCTCCCGCGGCGGCCGGTCTCGATCACGGTCGAGGTCCTGCCCCGGGGCGAGCTTCCCAAGGGCTCGCGCGACGAGACGAACGCCTTCCTGGAGCGCTGGTACGACGCCGACGGCGGCCAGGCGCCGCTCTTCGTCCGCCCCAACTTCCTCTTCGGCCCCACCGAGGGACGCTGGCACGCCGCGCCCGCGCTGCCGGCGATCGATCCGGAATCGCTCGATCCCAAGACGGTGCGCCTCGTCAACGATCTGGTGCAGCGCCGCATCGGCCGCGAGGTCGCCCCCGACGAGCTGTCCTTCGGGACGACGCTCGAGGCCCTGGGCATGGACAGCCTCGACCGCATGGACGCCACCCTCGAGGTGGAGCAGCAATTCGGCTTCCACGCGCCGGTGGTGCTCTCCACGCTCGG
>CAZMOU010000048.1:22179-25587 GCA_964567835.1 uncultured Chitinophaga sp.
CGAACTCCAGGCGCTCGCCGACGGCAAGCTCGCGCCGGCGGCGTCGGCGGCCGCCGGGACGGCCCGCGACAAGGTGCCGGCCGCCTGGTTCGCGCCCCCCCGTGCCGACGACGACCCGGCGGTGCTCGCCGGAACGGTGGCCGAGGCCTTCGTGCGCCGGGCGCTGGCCGATCCGTCGCGGGCCGCGGTCGCCGACCGGATCTCGGGCGTCCTCTCCTCGCGCCGGCTCCTCGTGGGGGCACGGATCATGGCCCGGCGCTTCGCCGCCTGGCCGGAGCGGCACGTCGGCGTGATGCTCCCGGCCAGCGTCGCCGCCGATCTCGTCTTCTTCGCGCTCCACCTGGCGGGCAAGACGCCGGTGATGATGAACTGGACCACCGGCCCGGCGAACCTCGCCCACGGCGTGCAGGTCACCGGCACGAGGAGGATCGTGACCTCGAAGAAGCTCGTCGACCGGCTGGGGATCGAGGTGCAGGGGGCGGGGTACGAGTTCCTGGAGACGATCCGCGGCGGGGTGGGCAAGGGGGAGCAGCTGGCCACGCTCGCCTCCACGACGCTGGCCCCGGGGGCGGTCCTCCGCGGTCTCCCCCGGCAGGATCCCGACGCGCCGGCGGTGTTCCTCTTCACCTCCGGTTCCGAGAGCGCTCCCAAGACCGTGCCCCTCACGCACACCAACCTCCTCACGAACATCACCGATTCGCTCGAGGTCCTCGAGGCCCGTGCCGACGACTCGCTCCTCGGCTTCCTCCCTCCGTTCCACAGCTTCGGGCTCACCGGCAACGTCCTCCTCCCCCACCTCACCGGCATCCGCAGCGTCCGTCACGCCGATCCCACCGACGCGCGCGGGCTCGTGGAGACGATCCGCAGCTGGAAGCCGACCATGCTCTTCACCACGCCCACGTTCCTCGGCTACGTCCTCGCCGTCGCCGGCGAGGGGGATCTGACGAGCCTGCGGCGCATCATCCCCGGCGCCGAGAAGTGCCCCGACGAGGCCTTCGACCGCACCCAGCGGCTGGCGCCGGAGGCGGTGATCCTCGAGGGGTACGGGATCACCGAGTGTTCGCCGGTGGTGGCCGCCAACCGGGTGGGGGACCGGCGCCGCGGCTTCATCGGCAGGCCGGTGCGGAACGTCGACGTGCGCGTCGTCGACGTCGACACCGGCCTGCCAGTGCCGACCGGTGAGACCGGCATGCTCCTCGCCGCGGGCCCCTCGATCTTCCCGGGCTACCACCGGCACGACGGCCCGTCGCCGTTCCAGGAGCTGGAGGGGCGGAGCTGGTACCGCACCGGCGACCTCGTCGCCGCCGGGGCCGACGGGTGGCTCGAGTTCAAGGGAAGGCTGAAGCGCTTCCTCAAGGCGGGGGGGGAGATGATCTCGCTGCCGGCGCTCGAGGAGCCCTTCGCCCGCCGGTATCCCGCCGACGAGAAGGGCCCCAAGGTGGCGGTGGAGGGGATCGAGACGCCCGGGGGCCGGCACGTCGTGCTGTTCACGACGTTCCCCCTCGCGCTCCGCGCGGCGTCGCAGATCCTCCTCGACGACGGCCTCCGCGGCGTGATGCGGCTCGACGAGGTGCGCGAACTCCCGTCGATCCCGGTCCTCGGCACCGGCAAGACCGACTACAAGGAGTTGCGGCGTCTGGTGACCGAAGGGGATCGGAGCCGATGACCGGCTACACCCCCTACCGGTTCTTCCCCGCCGCCAGGATCGCGCTGGCCCGCGTGCCGAAGGCGGGCTGCACCTCGCTGACGCGGTGGGCGGACGCGGTGGAGACCGCCGTCTCCGCCGGGAGACGGGAGGCGACGCCGCGGAACGGCATCCATCTCGCCCGGATCGCCGACGTCCCGGAGGGGACGCTCCGCATCACGTCGCTGCGGCATCCGGTCGACCGCGTGGTCTCCGTCTACGCCAACAAGATCCTGGCGAGCCCGGCCGGCGAGTGGATCTTCCGTTACCTCCGGGCGCCGTGGTACCCACGGCTCGAGTCGCTCGCCGAGGTCCGCGCCGGCTTCCGGCGGTTCGTGGAGAAGCTCGCCGACGACGGCTCGTTCCTCCGCGGCGAGAACATCCACTGGCGGCCCCAAGGCCTCACCGTGCCCGACATCGCCGACTTCGACCTCGTCCTCCCCACGGCGCGGCTCGCCGAGCTCCCCGGACTGGTGGCGGCGGGGCGGCCGGATCTCGCCGTGGCCGCGTCCGTGCCGATGCGACGCGAGAACGCCGCCGACACGCCGCTCGCCGATCTCCTGCTCGAGCCCGACCTCGTGGCGGCGATCGAGCGGGTCTACGCCGACGACCTCGTGCTCCTCGACCGGCACGGCATCGGCCGGTCGTTCCGCCGCCCCGTGGGGCGGCGGCCGGAGGCGGGCTTCGACGTCGAGGCGGAACTGTCCCGGCTCCGTGCCGCCCGCCGGGCCGAATACCACGCGATCATCGACCGGTTCCTCGACGGGTGACCGTCCGGTGCGGGAGAACCCCGACGATGCGACGAATGCGGATTCTCCTCTTCGCGATCCTCTTCGCCGCCACCTGTGCCGTCGGCGCGGTGGTGCGCCGCCGCGGCGGGCCGGGCGCCGCGGCCGATGACTGGCTCGTGCCCCTCGGCGTGTTCGGTGCGATCTGGGCGGCGGCGGTGGTGGTCGATGTCGTCTGGCAAGCCTGGAAGGGGGATGGGCAGGCCTGTCGATCGTGCGGCCACG
This sequence comes from uncultured Chitinophaga sp., assembly GCA_964567835.1. Taxonomy (GTDB): domain Bacteria; phylum Planctomycetota; class Planctomycetia; order Pirellulales; family UBA1268; genus QWOP01. The sequence goes on from CAZMOU010000048.1 coordinate 24,877, forward strand.
TCCGGCCGATGAAGTCTTTCCGGCCGGCCGGGCCCTGCCCGCGGTGCGGGGCGTGACACGACGCGCATGGGGTGATCATCCGGGAGGAAGGCGATGGAGACTTTCGATGGAATGCCCGGAGGGACGGACGGGCGACTGCCGGTCACCGGTGCGTTCGAGTCCCGGGCAGGCAGGCTCGCATTGGAAGGGGGATATCCCACCCCCGACACGGTCGGGCTGATCTACGACACGATCGACTTCCAGCGGGCCTGTCAGGGCTACCTCTGGGCGTTGCCGCTGATGGCGATGTGGGAGTGGCAACGCGAGCACCGCGAGACCTTCGGGGCCGGAAACCTCGATTACGTCGACTACTTCTCCTTCGTCGACAAACTCGGCCTCCTCACCGCCAACGCCACCACGCCGTACGTGATGGCCTTCCCGTCGATGCGGGAGACCGGACCGCTCGTCATGGAGGTGCCGGCCGGCGCGACCGCCGGCGGCGTCACCGACTTCTGGCAGCGCCCCCTCACCGATTCCGGTCAGACCGGCCCCGACCGGGGGCAGGGGGGGCGATACCTGGTCCTCGGGCCGGGCGATCCCGATCTCCGGCCCGACGGCTACCACGTCGTCCGCTCGCCGACGGTGAACATCTGGTGCGCGCACCGGGCGCTCGATCCCGATCCGGTGCAGGCCCGGGCCACGGCGGGGGCGCTGCGCCTCTATCCCTGGGCC
>CAZMOU010000049.1:0-21108 GCA_964567835.1 uncultured Chitinophaga sp.
CGTTCATGTAGGTGTACTCCTCCATGAGCTGCGGCTGGCCGCCCGCCTCGAGCGGCCAATCGTACGCCTCGTAGCGGATCGGGCTCGTCAGTTCGTCGTCGATGAACACCCGGGCCAGGTGGAAGCGGAAGTTCTTCTTGGGCACGGGGTGGGTCACCTGGACGCAGGTGCAGACCCGGCCGTTCACCTTGGCGTTGGGGTAGAAGTTCACCTCGCAGTCGGCGAACTGGGAGTCGTGGCGGGCCACCTCGACGAGGCGCTTGGTGAGATTCTCCACGCCGAGCTCCGTGATCGGGTAGCGCTGTCCCGACATCGCGAGCATGCTCTGCGGCTTGAGCGAGACCGTGCCCACCAGCGCCCGCACGCCGCTGCCGGCGTGGGCCAGCATGTTGCCGTCGTTGTGGCCGTCGACGTAGATCACCTCCTGCCCCTTGACGCTGTCGGGGCCGAGGAAGGAGAGGTAGACGCTGAACGGCTTCTGGCGGATCTTGGCGAACATGTATTCGTGCTCGCCGAGCTTGCCGTCGATGCGCTCGCGCTTCACGACGGTCGCCGAGTAGTCCTCGATCTTCGCCTGGATGCCGGCGAGACCCTTCTCGGCCAGCTCGAGCGCCGGCTTGAGCGGGTGGTCGCCCCCGGCGAACGGCGTGGCCGCCGGAGCGCCGACGTTGCCGCGTGGCAGGCCGCCGTTGGGGAGCAGGCCAGGGCCGAGGTCGGAGGCCTGCTGCCCCCGCGCCACCCCGACCGTCACCAGGGCGGCCACGACGAGGCCGACGCACCCCGGGAAAACACCTCCAACTCGACTCACCCGAGCCATCAGAATCCCTCCGTGGAGCGGCACTGGCCGCCGAGATCGAGCTGCCTTCCGAGCGACGTTCCCTTCATCGCCCCCGCCGGCCCGCGTCATGAGCGAACCCCGGGTCGATCGGCACGGCCGTCAGAACCCGACGGCTCGTCGACGCCCGCCCGGGGGGCCGGAGTCTAGCGGCAGTCCTCCGGCGGAACCATGGCATCTTGCCCGCCGTTTCCCCCCCTTCGGCACCACCGGCGCCACCCCGACGTTCCCCGCGGCAGGATCGGAGGGGTGCCTTGCCGGCGGGGCGGCGCCGAACCATGCTCACCTTCCGGCCCACCGTCCCGTCCCCCCCTCCCGCGCCCACCCGCCCCATGGCCACCATCGACCGGCCCGCGCCGGCGGCCCCGCTCGCGATCGTCCGGATCGAGTCGGAGCCCTTCGCCGAGCACACCTACCTCCTTTCGGCGACCGGTTCGGGCGACTGCGTGGTGATCGATCCGGGCTTCGAGCCGGACGCCATTCTCGAAGCCCTCGGGCGGGATCGGCTGACACCCTCGGCCATCCTCCTCACCCACGGCCATTCCGACCACATCGCCGGCGTTGGGCCGCTCCGCGAGGTCTTCCCCGGCCTGCCGATCCTCGTCGGACGCGGAGACGCGTCGAAACTCGTCGATCCGATGGGGAACCTGTCGGGGTTGTTCGGCCTGCCGATCACCAGCCCTCCGGCCGACCGCCTCCTCGACCATGGGGAACGCTTCTCGGTCGCCGGCCTCGATCTCGAGGTCCGGGCGATCCCCGGCCACTCGGCGGGCCACGTGGTGTTCCTCGTCCACGGGGCCGTGCCGCCGGTGGTGTTCGGGGGCGACGTCCTCTTCCACGAGGGGATCGGCCGCACCGACTTCCCCGACGGCGACTTCGCCACCCTCGCCGCCGGCATCGCCGCGCACCTCTACACCCTCCCCGACGCCACCGTCGTCTTTCCCGGGCACGGCCCCGAGACCACCGTCGGCCACGAGCGTGCCCACAACCCGTTCGTCCCCGACCGTCGCCGCGATTGACCCGCATCCCGGCGACCCCCGACAATTTCCCCGATGCTCTCCCCCGCCGAACCGTTCACCCGCCGGCCCGCCCAGACGGCCGCCGACCGCAGCGCGCGGTCCGGTCGCTCGGCGGTGTGCCGCGCGGCGGGGCTCTCCCTCGCCGCGTTGGCCCGGCTCCTCTCGGGCGCGAGCGTGCGCTGGATCGCCAGCCAACCGGACACCTGCCAGCGGGTCTACTTCGCCAATCACACGAGCCACCTGGACGCCCTGCTCATCTGGTCGTCGCTCCCCCAGGGGGTGCGCGAGTTGACCCGGCCGGTCGCCGCCAAGGACTACTGGTCGCGGGGGCTCGTGCGCCGCTGGCTGGCGGAGGAGGTGTTCGACGCCCTGCTCATCGACCGCACCGACATCAAGGTCCACCAGAGCCCGGTCGACCTGATGCTCCGGGAGATCGGGACGACGAGGTCGTTGATCGTCTTCCCGGAGGGGAGCCGGAGCGTCACCGGCGAGCTGGGGGAGTTCAAGAGCGGGCTCTATTACCTGGCGAAGAAGCGCCCCGACATCGAACTGGTCCCCGTCCACATCGACAACCTGAACCGCATCCTCCCCCGCGGCGAGTTCCTTCCGGTGCCGCTGCTGTCCTGCATCAGTTTCGGCCCGCCGATGTGGCTCGAGCGGGACGAGGCCAAGGCGGAGTTCCTCGTCCGGGCGCGGAACGCCGTGCTGGCGCTCAAGGAATGAACGCCCCGGCCATGAACGACACGCGCACCATCGCCCTCATCGCGGGCGTGCTCCTCCTCTTGACGGTGGCCACCGCCGTGGGGCAGTTCCTCGGGAGGCATCCGGACCGTGGCCTCGACCCGGCGGCGGTGAAGGCCTTCAACGCCCGACTCCGCGGCTGGTGGATCATGTGCACCGTCCTCGCCGCCGCCTTCTGGCTGGGGACGACGGCGACGGTGGTGTTGTGCGGCCTGGTGTCGTTCTGGGCCCTGCGCGAGTTCATCACGCTCACGCCGACGCGCAAAGGGGACCACCGCGCCCTGTTCTGGGTCTTCTTCCTCTTCACGCCGCTCCATTACGCGCTCGTGGCCCGCGACCGCTACGACCTGTTCAGCGTCTTCCTTCCCCTCTACGGCACGCTCTTCGTGCTCGCCCGCGTGGCGATCGCCGGCGACTACAAGCGATTCCTGGAGCGGACGGCCAAGATCCAGGCCGGCCTCGTGGTCTGCGTCTATTGCCTGTCGTACGCCGCGGCGCTGCTCCACCTGCCGATCGGCGGGAAGCCGGGGGGCAGCGACGCCAACTTCCGTCTCCTCTTCTTCCTCATCCTGCTCGTGCAGTTCGCCGACTGCATGCAGTACGCCTGGAGCCGGATGGCGGGGCGGCGTCCGGTGGCGCCGGAGGTCAGTTCGACGCGCACCTGGGAAGGGCTCCTCGGCAGCGCCACGAGCACGGCGCTCCTGGCCGCGGTGCTGTGGTGGGCCGCGCCCCCCTTCGAGCCCTGGCAGGCCGCGGTGGCGGGATTCGTCGTCGCGGCGACCGGATTCGCCGGCGGGATGACGATGTCGGCGATCAAGCGCGACCGCGGGGTGAAGGATTACGGGACGCTCGTCGTCGGACACGGCGGCGTGCTCGACCGCGTCGACTCGATGTGCTTCGCGGCCCCGGTCTTCTACCACCTGACGATGCTCGTCGCGGGCTCGACGTGACGGTCGGCCGGTCGACGAAGCTCCCCTTCCGGCCCCGCAATCCCTCCGGCGCGGTCGGCTGACCGCCCGGCGCCGTCAGGGTGCCGTGTCGGCGGCGGCGGGGCCGTCCGTGCCGTCGCTCGGCGGTTCCCCCGCGGGCCGGCGTGCCTGGAGGGCGTAGATGCTCCGCCTCCCGCTCGGCGTCGCCACCGGACGGGCGGGCGTGCCCCGCGAGTCGACCGGCGGCGGGACGCCCGGGGAGCGCGGCGCGGCGGGGAGGGCGACGAGCGCCGCCGGGGCGGGGGCGGTCGGGTCGGGGCTCTGGCCCCGGGCCACCGGTGCGCTCGGTGCCGGGCCCTGCGCGGCGGCGATCGACGCCGGCGGCGCGGGGCAACCCTGCCGCACCCAATCGAGCCACGTCGTCTGGAGTTGGGCCACGCCGGGCACGCCGTAGTGGCGGCGCAGTGCCCCGGCCCAGTCCTCGCTCGCCAGGCCGTCCCCGACGAAGGCCACGTAGCGGTGCCGTCCGCCCCGCTCGATGAGGTACCGCGCCAGCGAGTAGCCCTGCGAGTAGAGCGGGAGGACGTCGGCAGGGTATTCGCGCATCGCGAACATCTGCGGGAAGGCGATGCCGCGGCCCGTCGTCAGGTGCTCGATGAGCAGACGATGCTGCCGGGCACGTTCCACCGGATGCTCGACGGTCGTGCAGGCCCCCTCGTCGGCCCAGCGCGGGAGCGGACGCCGGAAGTGGGTGGCGAAGATGGTGTGGGTGATCTCGTGCGGGAGCACGGAGTCGAGGATGCGCTCCTCGCTCCCCTGGATCGTCATCGTCCAGCCGAACACCTCCCCAGCGTCGAAGACGAAGCTGGTCGCGCCGCCGGCGCCGAGGTGGGGCGCGACCTGGGCCTTGATCGGACAGGGGCGGCTCCAGCGTGGCAGCGGACGCCCCAGCCATTCCACGGCCAGATCGTGGCGGTACTGCTCCGCCGCCTCGCCGATCTTCCGCGCCTGGCTCTCGGTCGGGGCCTCGATGACGAAGTTCGCGGTGCGGTGGCCGGCGGCCCCTGCCTCTCCCCCGGCGAGCGCGAGGAGTGCGGCGACGAGTGCGGCGGCGGCATGTGCCAGGCTTCGATCGAGCATCTCCAAACCGCCTCCCGAGGGGACGCTCGCGGCCGCGGGCGACGGGCCGGGGGCGAGCGGGGGGCGGACACTAGCGGACCGCGGCGGCGCGGAACCAGACCGCTTTCGGCGCCCCCTCCGGGCGTGATGAAACGGCCTTGCCACCGGGCTTTTCCCCGGGGATGGAGGCCCTGCGGGCGGCGTCCGGCCCCGTCATGGCCGGCGGGCGCGGCGGCTCACCGACCGCGGCGGATGGTCGACCCCGTCGGCGTCACTTCCCCCTCTCCGCGCGGCGGCGCGACGGTGCTGGCCCGCCCCCCGCGCGGCCCCCTCGCGGCGACGGTGACCCCCTCGACGAGCAGGCTCCCCGGAGCGCGGCGGCGGAGGAGGCGGACCGCCCTCACGGCCAGCGCGACGACGCCGCCGGCGAGGAGCAGCCATCCGGGCCACGCCGGATCGAGGATCCCGAGCCACCCGCCGCCGACGAGGACGGCCGCCACGGGACCGAACCACGGATTGGCGACGATGGCCGAGGCGACGCGCGACACCAGCGGCGTGCGGCGCCGGGCCTCGACGAGCGCCACCATCCCGGCGACCATCACGAGCGTGGCCCAGACGCGGCCGGCGAGCGACGACTCGGGACGCCGGCCGAGCACGAGGCCGAGCGTCCTCGGCCCGCCATCGCCCTCCGCGGGCGCCGCCGGCTCGAGGAGGTGCAGGGGCCCGCTCCGGGCGGCGTCCGGGAGCAGGGCGCCGCTCGCCGTCCGATCCCAGACGGTCGCCACCGGCGCGGCCGCCGTCCGGCGCCGCTCCGCCAGGAACTCCCCCAACCGGCGCGCGTCCGCGGCGGAGGCGCGCTCCATCGCCGCCTCGAACACCGGCTCGAGCCTCGCGACCGCCGCGGACCGCTCGGCGGCGAGGGCCCGGGCGTCGACGATCCGCGCCGGAGCGAGCGGACGGGCGGTGACCCGTTCCGGAAGGTCGACGACCCACGCCGTCCGTCGGCAGGGGATTCCCATCAGGGCCGGTGCTTCGATCGAGCATCGCCCCCCCGGCGGCGATCCGCCGGGCAGGTCACCGGCGTAGCCCACGACGATGGAGCGCGGCCGCCCCGCGTCGAGGAGGCGCAGTTCGCGCACGTCCCCCCCCGCCGCGCCCCCGTCGCGCGCGGGAACGGCGTCGGTGCCGGCGCGGTCGTCGACGAACACCTCGAACAACCGCATGCCCTCGGGCAGGCGGAGCCGCACGAGCGCCTCCGCGGCGACGAGTTCGAACCGGGTCACGCCCCACGCCCGTCCGCGCGCGTCGAGGGCGACGTGGTGCTCGGCGAGTTCCACGCGCGGATCGACGCGTGGCGGCGTCTCCCCGGGAGGCGTCGGGGCGTCGGTGACGACGGGGTCCGGCGGCCCGGCATCGGGTCCGTCGCCGCGCTCCTCCGCCGCGTCGTCGGGAGCGGCGAGCAGTTCGTAGCCCGGCGGCGCCGCGTCGGCGGCCAGGTCGATGCTCCCGGTGGCGGAGGCAGCGGGGAGGGCGTCCCGGGATGCCGCCGCATCGGCGCCGTCGAGACGCAACCGCTGCCCCTCCGTCACGCTCCATGTCACCGTCGCCGCGCCACCCTGCTCGAACGTCGCGCGCACCAGCGGCAGCGTGCCCCGCGCCGGCGGCGGTCCGTCGACGGCCACGAGGAGATCGAGGGCGAAGGTGCCGGTGCGGGGCCGCTGCAGCACGGCGAGGATCCGATCGGGACCGCTCCGGTGCCAGCGCACGTCGAGGGGGTCCCCCTCCGCGCCATCGGAGGACTGCTCCTCGCGCAGCACCGCCCGCTCGACGTCCGCGGCGGCGGGGATCGTGATCGGCACCGTCACCAGGGCCGCGGCCGTGGCGTCGATCCGCGCCCGGAGCCGCACGCGCACCCGGTCGGGCGCGAAGTCGAGGTTCACCTGCTGGCTGCCGCGGGGGGCCGACCGACGGCGCTCGACCACCATCCGCCCCGGACCGCTCCCGCCGGAGTGCTTGACCATCGCGGCGTATCCCCCCTCCGCGTCGGCCGGCCGCGCCGCCCGTGTCGCCTCGACGCGCCACGCCGCCGCCACCCCGGCCGCGTCGGGGCGCGGCGGCGCGGGCACGGCGTCGTCGGGAAGGGTCACGCGCACCGCCAGTTCCTCGGCGGCGACGATCTCCACGCCGCGCGAATCGGCGACGGCGGACTCGATCCAGGCGCCGGGGATGTCGAAGGATCCCACCGGGTCCGCCAGCGGGAGGCCGAACGTGGCCTCGAAACCCCACTTGCCGCGCCGCGGCGCGAGCGGCACGACGAGGTGCCTTCCCCCGCCCAGCGGCGTCACCGCGAGCGACGGGTCGGCGACCGACGGGGGACCGAACCGGGGATCGGCATCCACCACGACGCCGCGCACGATCTGGTTGGCACCGTCGATGCGGTAGACCGCGGCGAGACGGCAGTCCCCGTCGCGCCACGAGAGCGTGTTGCGGCTCTCCACGGCCGGTACGACGTCGGCGAGAGGGGTGCGACCGTCGGCCGCCCAGACGATCCTCACGCGCTCCGCGCCGCCGGTCTCGTAGGACGTCGTCCCCCAGGCACGGGGCCCAGGATCGACGCGCCGCGGCCGCCCCTGGGGATCGGGAAGCTCGACCTGGACCGCCGACGGGGCACCGCGCTCGGTGCCGCCGGCGACCACCACCACGCCCCGCGGCGCCGCCGGGAGGGAGACGAGCACGGCGGCGATGTCGCCGGCACGGACCGGCGCGACGTCGAGAGGCACCTCGACGCGGTGCCGTCCGGGGGCCGCGAAGGACAGGCGCAGCGACCGCGGTCCGCTCCCGGTCGCGGGGCGCGCCGGCAGGCCGTCGACGGTGGCCCGCTCCGCCACGAAGGCGGCCTCACCGTCCTGCCGCAGCGTGAGCACGCTCCCCGGCTCCGCGTCGACGTCGACCGCGAGGCGCCAGGTCGTCCCCTCGGGCGGATCGGTGTCGAGACGGGTCGCGAGGACGCGCACGCCCCGCGCCGCCCTCCCCCCGGACGCCCGGGCGAGCGCCTCGAGGAGCGGCTCGGGAACGAGCACCGTCGCACCGCGGCCGGGATCGGCGCCGTCCCCCGGCGCACCGGGCGCCGATCCGGAGGGAACGACGTACACCGGCCACGATCCCTCGGCGGGGAGGTTCGGCCGCGCGGCGCGGTCCACCTCCGGCTGGCGGGCCGCGGCCGGCGGCGCCATGACGCCGATGACCAGTAGCAGCGGCGCCAGCCGAGTGGCCGCCCGCCATTGCCCGAGGACCCAGCGCACCAGCGCCGCGGCGGCCAGGCCCCACAGCCCCGCGCGGGCCAGGCCGTCGAACGGCGCGGGAATCCACAGGGCGGCGATCGCCAGGGCCACGGCCACACCCAGCCTGACCATCCTCCGCCGCACGCCGACGCCGAAGGCCGCGAGGGCCAGGCAGACCGCGAGCGTCGCCCCCCACAGCCAACGGGCATGGACGAGGACGATCCCTCCGGCGGCACCGGTGACCGGCTGGACGAACGTCCGTGCCCGGAAGCCGGCGTCGATCGTCCCGCGGCGGGTCCGGGGGGCCGCGGGATCGGGCAGGTCGGGCGTGCGGCGGCGCACGCTCACCGGCAGGAGGCGCTCGAGCCAGCCCGGCGAACGGACGGCGACCTCGTGCAATTCCCCCGTGGCGGCGACGAGCGCGACGCCGTCGGGAACGAGCACCTCCCAGGCCCGCTCCAGGACCGGCATGTCGATCCCCGTGGCCCCGAACGGCACGCGCCACGCGCCGCGCCCCACCGGAAAGGCCGCCTCGGAACGCACGGTGAGACGGACGAAGCGGCGGTCGGTGGGAAGATCGACGACCAGTGCCCCGGTCTTCCCGTCGGTCGTCGACGGCACCGTCACGCCGTCGATGGCCACGCCGCGGGGCACGGTGGTCGCGGGCGTCCTCACCGCCACGCGCGTCCTCCCGTGGTTCTCGACGTCGAAGCGGGTCTCGAACTCGGTGAGCCCCGACGGGTGGCACCAGCAGACCGTCTCCTCGCGCCACGCCCAGGCGCGGGCGTCGTCGTCGCGATCGCGGCCGCCGGTCACGATCTCGGCGGCCGGCGTGCCCGAGGCGGAGATGGAGGCGTAGGCGAACTCGGCGAGCGTCCCCTTGGGCGAGGCCTCCTCCCCGGTTCCCGCCAGCGGCGGCAGTTCCTCGAGGCGGTGGTTCTCGATCGTCGGCCGGCGGCGGCCCGCGTTCACGACGGCGACGCGCCCGTCCTCGCGCCCGCTCCCCTCGATCCACGCCAGCGGCACCGGCACGGTCCCCTGCAACGGCACGACGCGGGCCGCCCGGATCGCCGCCTCGGCGCGGAGCGGCGGCTGGAACTCGACGAGCCACGACTCCCCGCCTTCCCCGCCCCCGGCGGCGTTTTCCAGGCGTCGCACCGCGAGGCTCGATTCGGCCGGGGGGAGGAGCGTCCACTCGAGCGTGTCCTCCGTCGGCACGGTGAAGCGCACCACCATGGCGTCGAGCGCCGCCGCACCGGGCCTGCAGGAGAAGGTGAACGACTCCGAGAGCCGGTCGTCGCGTGCGGTGAGGACGACGCGCGTGGTCCCCTCGACGGCCGCACGGCGCTCGAGGAGGACGGCGGTGCCGCCGAGCGCCGGGGCGTCGGAGGGGATCCAGGCCCGGATCGCCGTGGACGACACGAGCGTTGAAAGCCGCGGTGGGGCGGCGGCCGGCGGCGGCGTGGGGAGGGGGGTCTCGATCGTCGTCTCGGGGGACGAGGCGAGGGCCAGCACCGCCTCGCCGTCCCCTTCCCCGTCGAGGCGCACCATGTCCATCTCACGGCAGGCGAAGGGGACCTCGGCATCGACGCCGGCGCGGTGCCCGACGACGGTGAGGAGCAGACCGCGACGCGGCGTCGCCGCCGTGGGAAACCCGAGTCGCAGGACCGGCCCCCGTGCGTCGCGCACCACGCGCCACTCGATGGGGACGGTGGGGCCGGAGGGGACGCGCTCGTCGGCGCCGGGCCGTTCGACCGCCTCGACGGAGTCGATGAACCACCCTTCGGCGACGCGGCCGCCGATCTCGAAAGCGGCGCCGCGACGCACCCGCAGGTCGCAGATGGCCCGCCCCACCACGCCGGCGGCGGTCACCTCCACCGTGGTGACGCGGGCGACGTCGAGTTCGGGGATGCTCGGCAGTACCCCGAGCCGCACGACCGGCGCCGGGCCCTGGGCCTCGACATGGAGCGTCGGCGGCGGCGTCTCGGCGGTCGGCGCCGCGGCGGGGGGAAGCGGCCAGGCGGCGGCGATCGACTCGGTCACGGCGATGCCCCCCTCGATCCCCACGTCGGCGAGCGCCAGGCCGGGCGCGCACTCGATGCGCACCCCGCCGCCGGCCCACGCGGCCGGATCGGGCCAGAGGAGCGGCAGGGGCGCGGCGGGGCCTTCCTCCCCCGTCGCAGCGGCGGGGGCGAAGGGGGCGGCGGCCCGGATCTCCACGGGCAGCACCGTGCCCACCGCCCGCTCCGGGAGGAGGAGGCGCAGCGTGCGGACTTCGTCGCCGTCCGCCGCGGCAGCGGCGTCCGCATCCCCCTCCTCGCCGCCGGCCGTGACCTCCTCGACGACGAGGCGCGGATCGGCGTCGACCGCGACGGTGCGCGACCGCCAGGGCGCGGAGGGAACCAGCCTCGCGAGGAGCCTTGACTCGCCCAGCGCCACCGTCACCCCCTGCCAACAGGCGATGCCGGGGGATCCGCCCCGATCCGCCACGACGGAGAGCCGCACCTCGGCGAGCGGACCGGGGTCGATGCGCCAGGGGACCGAGCCGCCGCGATCGGCGGCATCGGCCTCTCCCTCTCGCCGCACGCGGGCGGCCCCCTCCACCAGCGGCGAGACGCCGGCCGGGAGGTCGAGGGCGACGACGGAATGCTCGGCCGACACGAGCGGCAGGACCCAGGCCCCGTCGCGCCCCCGGGAAGGGAGGACGAAGTGGAAGGTGTAACGCCCCGGCCGGGCCACCGACGCCGCCAATCCCAGTCCGTCACGCGCGTGGACGCCCACCTCCGCGGTCGCGCCGTCGACCGACAGCACCGCACGGTCCACCGGGAGGAGCCCCAATCGGACCTCGCCGGGACACCGTTCGGGCCCGATGTCGCATTCGAGCGTGCCCGCGAGCGATCCGTCGCCATCCACGGTCACCCGGTAACGGGCCTCGCCGAGCGCCTCCGGCGCGGTCGCGCTCTCCGCGGCAGCGACGGCCGCGTCGAACTCCTCGAGCGGCACGGGCACGAGACGGCGATCTCCCAGCGGGACTTCGTCGAGCCGCCCGGCGGGGACGAACACGCGGTGGAACGGGAGCGTCTCCCCGCGGGCCGGCTCCTCCGCCGCGCCGCGGCAGGGAAGCGTGGAGCACGTCGCGAGGAGCGCGACGAGGAACGCCGCCGGCGCGACGCAGGCCCCGCCCCGGCCGCCGGTCGTGGCTCGCGTGGGCGTCATGGCGATCCGCGCCCCGCGAGGGTGGTCTCCGCGCCGCCGCTCGAGCCGTCGCCGACGTTGACCACGAGCGACGGCTGCGCGGGCAGACCGATCGACGAGCCCGTCGCGGGCCGCCCCCCCACCGCCGGCCCGGGTCGGTCGGCCACGCGCCGCAGGCCGGCCGCCAGCAACGACAGCCCGAGTCCGGGGAGCGCGGCCTGGAGCACGAGCGGCGCGAGCGCCGGGAAGGTCACCGCGGCCAGCAGCGCCGGCACCACCAGGGCGAACACGGCCGGCAGTCGGCGCCACCCCGGGCGGTAGACCATCGCCAGTCCGACCGCGAGGATCGGTCCCGACACCGCCAGCACGAGCAACCAGGTGGGGACGAGCCACAGCGTTCCCCGCCCCGGCGTCCCGGTGCCCGCGAACACCGCGCGGGCCGGGAGGATGGGGACGTCGACGACCGACCGGACGGCATCGGCGCCGGCGCCGGCGACCGCCTGGCGCGGGGAGCCGGCACGGAGCGTGCCGTCGATCCACTCGCCGAGGACGGCGCGCGAGACGACCGGCTCGCGCCGCAGGCCTCCCGTCCACCATGTCCAGCGCTGCTGCGACGTCCAGGTGTCGGGCGCGGCGACGACATGTTCGTCGTCCGGGAGCAGGACCTCCCAGAAGAACCGGCGCTCGAGCGTGCCCTCCGCGAACCGCGGGGCCTCGAGGATCACCGGTCCCGCCACGCCGAGCGCCGCGCGGGCGTCTCCCCCGCCGGCGCCGGCGGCCGCGCGGGCCGCGCGGATGCGGAGGAGCGACGTCCTCCGGCCGCTCACCTCGCCGGGCGGCAGGTCGAGGACCAGGGTGCCGTCGGTGCGCGGCAGCGCGGGGACGGGCGTGCCGTCGATCTGGACCTCGATCGCCGCGCGCTCCGGGCCCTCCCCGGCTCCCCGCGCCCAGGTCGGCGGAAGGGCCAGTTCGAGGCGGCTGGCGGCGCTCGAGAGGACGTAGGTGCAGACCTCCTCGCGGCGATCGCCGAAGAGGCGTGTCTCGAGCCACGCCGCCTCGACCACCGTCTCCCCCTCGCCGGAGAGGCGCGGGGGCGCCAGGGAAAGGTCGAGTCCGTCCTGCGGTTTCGCCGCCACCCAGGCGCGTTGGCCACCGGACACGGGGCGGACCGCGTCGCGCCGCCAGCCGTCGCCCCGGACCTCCGCCACGAGCCCGTCGTCGCTGCCGACGAGCAGCGTCTGCGCCACGATGCGCGCGCCGCGCGGCAGCACCAGCGGCACCCGCAGGACCGCGTCGTCGCCGCGCTCCGGCGGCGTGTCGAGCGCGGTCCGGACGACGACGGTGCCCTCGCCGAGCAGCGGCTGGGCCAACAGCGCCCGCACGGCGATCGACCCGTCCGCGGGGACGGAGGCGTCCGAACGCGGCAGCTCGAACGGGGCGAGCGACTGTCCTCCCTGCAGCACCTCGACCTCCTCGACCGACAATCCCGCCGGCAGGACGAGGTCGATCGATTCGAGCGCGGCGTTGGCGACGTCGAGGCGGATCGACGCGTCGACGGTCGTCTCCGCCTCCCCCACTCCGACGCGCGCGTCGATCGCCGCCTCCACGCGCCGCGGCAGGACACGCCGCGTGGCGGCGAACGTCCCTTCCGTTCCCTCCAGGCGGTAGACGAGTTCCGGCCGGTCCCCCACCCCCCGTCGCGGGGCCGGCACCACGCGGCGCACGAGCCCCCTCATCCCCTCGGCGTCGGGGAGCACCTCGATGTCGGCGTCGGCCGCCACGGTGACGGTCGCCGGCCCGAGGAGGTCGGCCCGCGGCTGCGGCAGGGCCCACGAGAGCGTGCCCCCTGAACGCTCGATGGGGCGGGCGGCACGGACCTCCACGACGGCATCCCCCACGAGCGGCTGGAGGAAGGGGATCACGATCGTCCCGTCCACGGCGGCGACGCTCCCCGCGTCGACGAGCGCGGCGGGGCCGGCCTCGTCGATCGTCCACCCGTCGAGGGCGACGACCAGACGGCTCACGGCGGCGCCGCGGACGGCGATCCGGAACGTCGCGTCGAGGCCGATGCGCGTGGCACCGACGGTGTACCGGTACTCCGGCTCGACCACGACGCGGCTGGCCCGCGGGCGGACGCGGATCGGCAGCGTGGCCGGCCAGGCGTCGTAGGCGAACGCGGCCACGAACCCCGGCTGACGCGCCGCCGGGGCGGGGTCGACACGACGCACCGGGGTGGGGTCGTCCCAGTCGAGTTGCCACTCCCCCGCCACGACGAGCGCCGCGCGCCCCTTCTGCCGCCAGGCCGGCACGTCCGCGACCACGAACCCGAGCGCCTCGAAGGGAATCCGCCCCGAGGGATCGACCGGTCGCTCGCATTCCATCTCCAGCACCGCCGAGCCGTCCGGCCGCCGCGCGACCCGCGCCTCGACGACCGTGCCGGTCTCGTCCGCCCCGCCGGCGGCCGGCTCCACGCGCTCGAGGACCGCCGGATCGCGCAGGCGCACCGGCGTGCAGCGGGGGGGGAGGACGACGCGCACGGTCCCCTCCTCCGCCGGGAAGGGATCGATGCGGATCGACGTGTCGAACGCCGCCCCGCGACCGTCGATGCGGACCACGCTGTCGGTGGTCACCTGCGGGAGCACGCCCGATCCGGAGTCGCTGCGATCGGGGGTGCCGACGGAGAAGCGGGTCCTTCCGCCGAGCCCCTCGCAGACGACGAGGCGCTCGCCCCCCGGCGACGTCGTGACGCGCGGCGGCAGGCCCGGGGGCTGCGTGGCCACCGTCGGCGGATCGCGCTCGGTCCGGATCGCCACGCTCGACGCGGCGGCGCCGGGAAGGTCGAGCAGGAATCGTTCCCGACCGGCCACGGTATCGACGCCGACATGGCCGGAGAGGGTGACGACGTGGAGGTCGCCGGCCGCGCCGTCGACCCAGCCGCGGTAGCCGCGTCGGTGCGGCTCGGCACCGGGGCCCGGGCCGTCGATGACGAAGCGTCCGGGACCCTCGTGGGCGGGTGGCATGGCGAGGAACAGGCCGGCGAAGCCGAGGGGAACGTCGACCCAGCCGTCCCTCGTCTGTCGCAGTTCGAGGCGCACCGTCGTCGCTCCGCCCCGCTCCCCCTCCCCGGGCCGGCAGTCGACCTCGACGGCGACGCGCTCGATGACCACTTGCGGCGGACGGGGAACCACCGGGAGCCCCGCCTTGAGCTCGAGCAGTTCGAGGAAGTCGCGGTAGGCGAAGCCGGGAACGGGCACGAGCCGGCCCGACTCGTCAGGGAGATAGTGGATCGCGGGCGGCCGTTCGACGAGCCGGATCCCGGCGCTCGGCGCCGCCTCGACCGGCGCCGCCGGGGGGCGTGCCTGCGGCACGGCGGGGACGCTGACCGCGGGGATCGCGACGTCCCCCGGCGCCGTCTCCCGCGCCGCGGGGGCCGCGCCGTCGGTGCCCGCGGCGCGTGGCTGGGCGTCCGCCTGCCCGAGCGCCACCGTCGGCGGCGCCATGGCCAGAAGGATGATGAGGAGGAGGAGGAGCGTCCGGCCCGCGGCCGGACCGCGGCGCCGCGTTGGCGCGACAGGCCCATGGAGCGGCCGTCGCCGGCGCTCCCCGGACCATGTCGACTCCAGCGCTTCCCACATCGCCATGCCAGGGCCCCGCGTTCCCGTCGCCCGCGCCCCCTCCGGGCGCGGACCCTCCCTCGACCATAGCTCGCCGGACGGGAGCCGGCACGGCTTTCGTGTTCCCCCCGTCCGCGCCGACCGGCACGACCGGAGCGGACGGCACCACCCGACCCGCCGGCGGGGTCAGGCGCCGGGGATCTCCGCGGGGGGGAGCACCCTCTGCAGCTCGCCGAGGAGCTCGGCCGTCGCGGCGCTGATGAACGCCGGGACGTCGAGACGGACCGGACCACCCCCGGCGTAGGGCCCGACGTGCCCCCCCGCCTCCTTCACGAGCAGGAGCCCGGCGGCCACGTCCCAGGACTGGATCCTCCGCGCCCAGAAGCCGTCGAACCGACCGCAGGCGAGGTAGGCCAGGTTGATGGCGGTCGATCCGCTCCTCCGGATCGCCAGCGCCCCGGGAAGGACGGCGAGGAAATCCTGCACCGCGGCCGATCCGGCGTCGACGTGCGTCGGGAAGCTCACCGCCACGACCGCCTCCGCGAGCCGACGCGTCGCCGCGGCGCCGATCCTCCTGCCATTGAGGAAGGCTCCCTCCCCCGCGCTCGCGGTGAAGCACTCCTCGCGCACCGGATCGTAGATGGCCCCCACGAGGATCTCGTCGCCGCGCGCCAGCGCCACCGACGTGCAGTAGGCCGGGATCCCCTTCACGTAGTTCGTGGTGCCGTCGAGCGGATCGACGATCCAGCGCGTCTCGCCCGCCGCACGGTCCGCCTCCTCCGGAAGCGTCTCCTCGCCGACGAAGGCGTGGTCCGGGAAGGCCCCGAGCACGATGCGCCGCACTTCGCGCTGGGCGGCGACGTCGGCCTCGGTCACGAGGTCGCGCGGGCCCTTCGACGACACGCCGAAGCGGCCCACCCAGTCCTGGAGCACCCGTCCGCCGGCCCTCGCGGCGGCTTCGCAGACGGCCATGGCATCGGGCATGGGGATCGGCTCCGGGGGGCTCGCGCACGGACGGTTCGCAGGGGGACGTCGTCCCCCGGGAAACCCAACCTAGTGGGTGGCCCGCTCCCCGGGCAAACGACCGGCGCCGCGGCGGTGGCGGCGGCGACGGGATGCGACGCCGCCCCGCGGCGGTAGACTGCCCCGATGCCGCTCCCCCGGCGCGCGGGATCGCCGCGGCGGGAGCCCTCCACGGAGCCGATCGATGCCCGACCTCTCCTCCACGTCCGCCCCGGGAGCCAGCTGGCGCATCGACGGACGACGGGTCGACCTGGCCGCCGACTGCCGTCTCGCCGGCGGCGCGCATGTCGATCTGGAAAGGCCCGCCGCCGGCCTCGCGACCCTGAACGGCGACCACTTCCTCGGCCTCGATCTCGACGCCGCGTGCGCGGCGACGGACGCGTGGGTGCGCGGCGCCGACCTCACCGCCGCCTGGCAGGCCGACTCCCGGCGCGGACTGAAGGCGACGTCGATGTGGCGCTGCCGCTGCGCCGCCGCCCCGGCGGGGGTGACGGCCTGGGAACTCGTCGCCTCCGCCACCACCGCGCTTCCCCACGCCGACTCCACGCTCGCCGTGACGAGCGACGTCGCGGCCGACACGATCCTCTCCGCGGTCTGGCAGGAACGGTCGCCCGCCCCCTTCTCCACCGACGCGTCGCCGCGGAGGGGCCTCGTGCTCCTCCGGCGGGGCGACGGCACCAGTGCCCTGCTCCTCGTCCACCCCGACGATCATCAGGCCGTCACGGTGGAGCGCCGCTCCGGCCGGGCACGGCTGGCCTGCTGGCTCTTTCCCACCGGCGTGGAGAAGGGAGTGCTCCTCCGCAGCCGTGTCATGGCCGCGATCGGGCCGGCCGCCGGGGATACGGAGTGGGCGCGGGAACTGGCGCTCGGCTTCGCGGCGAGCCCGCCGTTCCTCGACACCTGACCCTTGGCCCGGGGGAACGCCCAGGCGCGTCCCGATGGGGGCACCGCCGCGTCGAACCCGTCCGGCGTCTCGTTTTTTCGGCTGGTCGCCTCCGGCGGCCGCACGGTACATTGCCCCCATCTTTCCCGGACCCCCGCGGCACGGAGGAGATCCCGGCACCCGCCGGGCTCGACGCCGCCACGGCCGCAGGACGCGGCGCGGGGGCCGGTCCGCCGCCCCATCGACACTTTCCCGCAGGTCAACGGAGGACCATGGCGTGGCAGACATCGTCTTCGCCTTCGACGCGGCGCTCGATCGGCCGTTGCCCGTCCCCTCCGGGGCCCCCGCGGACGTCGTCGACGCCTTCGCGCTGGCCCCCTGGGAGGCGTTCGAGGCGGCGGTGACGACGGCGCGCCAGGCGCGGGCGGCCGCGCTCGTGCTCTTCGGTTCGACCCTCGACCCCCTCCGCGCGAGCCCCGCGCAGGCCGCGCGCCTGCGGACGACGATCCTCGCGCTCGCCGCCGACGGTTGCCGGACGGTGTGGATCGCCGACGACGCCACCGACTGCGCGAACGTCGCCCGCGCGCTGTCGGAGCCGGCGGGTCTGTCGTTCGTCACGCCGGTGGCGCCCCAGCGCCTCGACGTCCGCGGCCTCGCCGTCGAGATCTGCTCGGCGCGCGGGCCCGCCGTCGCCGCCTCGGGCGCGGGGCACCTGGTCCCCTCCTTCGCCTCCGCCCATTCCTCGCTGCTTCCGGCCGAACGCCGCGTGATCGTGGGGTGGGACGACGCCTGGACGCCGCTCCACGCCGAGGGGTCGTCGCCGATGCACGGACTGCGTGCCCCGGTGCCCGCCGGCTCGACGCCCGCCTCCGGCACGCTCTTCGTGTGGGGATCCCGGCGCGTGCAGGCGCCGCCGGCGCAGGTGCACTGCCTGCCGGCGCTCCAGGCGCGCTCGGCGCAGGAGATCGGCGCCGGCGCCTGCGGCCTCGTCACCCTCACCAACCTCGCCCCGGTCGGCGTGCCGACGCCGGCCCTGTCGCCGCACTCCGCGCTCGCGACGGCGGCCGTCGCGGCGACGTCGCCGCTCCTCTCCGCCGCCGGCGACGGGCGCGCGGTGTGGCGCGAGGTGCCCACCCACCGCGTCGTGTGGCGGACGCTCTCGCTCGAGAGCCTCTCCGGCGACGACGCCTCGCTCGCCGACACCATCTGGGGGGCGCTCGAGGGCATCGCGCCCGATCCGGCCGGTCCGCTCCACGTGGTGCGGGTGGCGGTCGACTGCGGCGGGAGCCTGGCCCGCCGGGTCCACGTCGGCGAGATCTCGGCCGAGACGCTGGCCCACGTGCGGCCGCTCTTCGACTCACGCGCCGGGCGGATCTGGTGCCAGGAGATCGAAGCCGACCGGGGCGAAGCGCTCCAGGCCCTCGCCCGCAACGCCTCCACCAGCGCCTCGGGAACCACCGCCTCCTTCGCCTCGCTGCTGGCGGAGCGCGTCATGGAGGCTGAAAAGGCCGGGACCGCCATCGCGCCGCGCGAGGCGGCGTGGCTGGCGCTCGAACTGATGGAATCGACCTGAACGATCGCGCGACGGGAACCCTTCGGGGGGCCCCGCAGGAGGACGACCGGCATGATCATCGAGCGGATCCACATCGACCGTTTCGGCGCCCTCGAGCGGGTCGGCATCGACGGCCTGGGCGCCGGGATCGAGGTCCTCCATGGCACGAACGAGACCGGCAAGACGTCGTTGCTCGAGTTCGTCCGCGGCGTGCTCTTCGGCTTCGGACACCTTTTCCGCCGGGGGATCCTCGATCCGCACCTCCCCTGCGGGGGCCGGTTGCAGGCCCGGGCCGGGCTCGATGGCCGGCGCATCGTCGTCGAGCGGCGCCACGAGGGCCCGCACCTCGAGCGGCTCTCCCGCGCCGACTACACCGCCGAGAAGGATCTCCCCGTCGCCGACCACCTCACCGTCACGGCGGCCGACGGCGGCACGACCACGCTCTTCCTCCAGGATTACGTCGGGGGGATCGACGAGAAGACGTTCACCGCGGTGATGGCCTTCGGACTCGACGAACTGCAGGAGTTGCAGACCCTCGAGGCCGAGGGGTGCGGCAGCCGCCTCTACGAACTCGCGAGCGGCCTCGACCGGGGCCGTGTGACGCGCGTCCTCGACAATCTCCGCCAGGCGATCGAGCGCCTCGACTCGGGGGATCCGGAGGTGTCGCCGATCGAGTCGCTGCGCCAGCGCCGCAGCGCCGCGCTCGGCAGGCTCGCCGCCATGGGCGCCCCGGCCGTGGCCGCCGGGGCGCTGGGGAGCGAGCTCCAGCGGATCGACGAGGAGATCGCCCGGCTCGAGGCCACGCTGGCCCACGCCCGGCTCGCCGAGGAGACGCTGCGCTCGGCGATCCCCCTCGCGCCGCTCTGGACCGCCTGGAAGCAGGCCGCCGCCCGGCAGGCGGAGGTCGAGGCGGTCCCGCTCCTCCATCCCGACCTCGACGCCTGGCACCTGGCCAACAAGCGCCGCGCCGACCTCACCCGGCTCGCCGCCCGGCGGAAGCGTCTCCGCGCGCGACTCGCCCGCGAGCTGGCGAGCCATGCCGCCGACGTGACGATCTGGAAGAAGCGCGCCGCGGTCGCGGCGGCGTGCGAGGAGCAGCCGCGCCTGGAGCGGCTCGCCGCCGATGCCGCCCGCGCCGCCTCGGCCGCCCGGGCCGCGGCCCGTCGGTTCGGCGAGCAACTCGGGCAGGCCGGGCTCGTCCGACTCCTCGTCGCCGAGGCCGGCCCCGGCGCCTCGATCGACTCCCTGGCAGAATTGAACCTCCCCGCGGGCTTCGAGCGGTCCTTCTCGGGTCTCCGCGGGCGGGCGAAGGAGCTCGCCGCCGCGTCCCGGGGGGTGAAGGAGGCGGAGCGGGCGCTGGCCGATGCCCGCGGCGCGTACGAGACGACGCGCGGGAGCGTCGCCAAGCCGTCCGCGGCGGCCAGCTCGATCGCCGCCGCGATCGAGGAAGCGTCGGCACGCGCGGCGCTCGTGCGCCACCGCATCGCCGCCGGCGACCAGATCGTGGAGCTCGAGAGGGCGGTCGGCGCCCTCGACCGCGACGTCGGCCTGCAGCTCAAGGGCCAGCTCATCCCCCTCGAATGGCTCCTCGGACTGGGGGCGGTGTTCGTCACGGGGGGCGCGCTGTTCCTCTCCGGGCTCCTCCTCCCGGCCGCCGTGACCGGCTCGCTGGCCTACGCCATGGCGGCCCTCGGCCTGCTGGGTACGGGGCTGGCGTCGGTGATTACCTGGACCCTCGACCGCTCCGCGAGCGAACGGCTCGAGGCCGCCCGGCAGCAGGTGGCGATGGCGCGGAAGCAGCGTGACGACGCCGCCGCGCAGTGCGCGCTGCTCGACAAGAAACTCGAGAGCTTCCGCGGTCCGGTGGAACGCTGGCCGGGCGAGCACGCCCCCGCGCTCGACCGGCGCCTCGCGGCGGCGCTCGCGGAGGTCGACCGTCTCGAGGCGATCGCGGCGCGGGAGGGGTCGTTGCACCTGCTCGCCGATCGGGCCGAGGCGGCGGCCCAGGATCTGGCCCGGGCGCAGGAACGCCGCGCGGCGGCGCGTGCCGGCTGGAAGCGGGCGCTGGCCAAGCGGGCGCTCCCCGCCGGTCTCTCGCCCCACGACGTCCGGCAGCTCGCGCGGCACCGCGCGGCACTCGTGTCGCTCGACGAGGAGCGGCGGAGGACCTCGGAGGAGGCCCGGCTGCGGCAGGACGAGCTCGCCAGCGCCGGTACCCGCGTCGAGGAACTCCTCGTCGAGTGCGACATGCTGCCGGAGGGCACCCCCCTCGAACAGCTGGTGCAGCTGCGGGACCGTCTCGAGCGGGAGACGTCGTTCCATCGTCTCCGCGGCAAGCTCACCGCGCGGCTGGTCCGTGCCCGCCGGCGCCACCGCGAGGCTTTGGCGCGGGTGAAGCTCGCCGAGAAGCGAGTCCGCGAGATCGTCGCCCGGCACGGCGTGGAGTCGGAGCCCGAGTTCCTCGCGGTCGTCGACCGCCGGCCCCTCGCGGAGAGCGCCAGGCGCGACGCCGCCGCGGCCGAACAGGCCTGGCAGGAGGCACGGCGTCGGCTCTCCGGCCTGCCGGAACTGGAGGAATGGCTCGCCGGTTCGGGCAACGCCTCCCTCGAGCAGCGCGTCGCCGAGGCGCGGCTCGCCACCGCCGCGGCCCGCGAGGCGCTCGAGCGCGGCCGCGACGCCCGCCTCTCGGCGGCCGCGGCCGTCGACGCCACCGCCCGCGACCACTCGACCGAAGGGCTCCAGGTGGAGATCGCCACCATCGAGCACGACCTCGAGGCCCAGTTGCAGCGGCGCCGGCTCCTCGAGGCCGCCCGCGCGATGCTCGAGGCGACACGCGCGGACTTCGCCCGCGATCACCAGCCGGCGGTCCTCCGCGAGGCCTCGCGCTGGCTCGTGCGGCTCACGGAGGGGCACTACA
>CAZMOU010000049.1:21118-25208 GCA_964567835.1 uncultured Chitinophaga sp.
ACTACACGAGGATCACCACCTCGATCCACGAGGCGCGCCTGGAGGTCCATGACGCGACCGACGTCCCCTGGAGCCCCGATCGCCTCAGCCGCGGGACGCGCGAGCAGGTGTTCCTGGCGCTGCGGCTGGCGCTGGTGCGCGATCTCGAGCGGCACGGCGTCCATCTGCCGGTGGTGATGGACGACGCCCTGGTGAACTTCGACGACGCCCGGGCCCGGGCCGCCGCGGAGGCGCTCGTCGAGTTCGTCGCCGACCAGCCGCGCGAGCGTCAGCTGCTCGTCCTCACCTGCCACGCCCATGTCGCGGCGCTGTTCCGCGAGGTGGGCGCCCGCGTCCGCTCGCTCTCCGGCGGTCGGATCGAGTCGGCGCCGGAGCCGCTGGTCCACGCCGTCCCCGTCGCGCCGCCGCCACCCAAGGCGCCGTCGCCGCCGCCCGCCGCGGCGCCGGTCACGCGGCCGCGGATCGTGGTCCAGCACCTCGCCGCCGAGGCACCGGCCCCGGTCGTGGAGCGGCCCGCGGTGCGCGCGACGCGGGAACCGCCTCCCCCCCACGTCGTCGTCACGCGTCACTCCTACGGCGGCCTCGGCTACCCCCAGGCGGCCCATCGGGCCGCCGCGCACGCCGTGATCCACTCCGGCCACCTCGCCGGCCTCGGCTACGTGGGGATCGTCACCGCCCCCCCGGCCGAGGCCCTGGCCGCCACCCGGCCCACGCCCGTGGGCACCACCCCGGTGACCCACGTGGGGCGCGGCAGGGCGTCGGCGCCGCTCGTGGAGACGGTGGCCGGCGTGCTCCACGACGTCGAGCCCTACTCGGAGCCGGCGCCCAAGGAGCCGCCGACGCCGACGGCGAAGCCCACCCGCGGCAGGTCGGCACCGGCGGCGAAGCGGTCGCGGGGCCGTCAGGGCTGACCCCCCCGCTCACTCCGTGACGAGCGGCCAGATGCTCGCGAAATCGTCCGTCCAGAGGGGGAAGCCCTCGCCCCGTCCGCAGCGATCGGCGGCGTCGGCGATCCCGGGGCGGGCGAGGACGGCCGGATCGCGCGCGAGCAGCAGCCAGGTGGAGGCGTACATCCACCATTCGTCGCCGCCGGCGTCGCTCACCGACACGACCGCCAGCCCGTAATGGTCGGCCATCCGCTCCACCACCGGGGAGAGGTCGAGGTAGCGGTTGGAGACGTGGATGGCGAGGATGCCGTCGGGCGCGAGGTGGGCGAGGTAGGAGGCGAAGGCCTCGCGCGTGAGCAGGTGCACCGGGATGGCGTCGCTCGAGAAGGCGTCGAGGGCGAGGACGTCGTACGACTGCGGCCGTCCGCCGTCGAGCTCGCGTTCCATCGAGAGCCGGGCATCCCCCATCACGACCTCCACCTCCGCGCCGCAGTCGTCGAGGAAGGAGAAGCGGCGGCGGGCGAGATCGGGGATCGCCGGATCGATCTCGTAGACGCGGAGCGTGTCGCCGGTGCGGGCGTAGGCGGCCACGGTGCCGACGCCGAGACCCACCAGGCCCAGGCGCCTGGGCTCGAGCCACCCGTCGCCGTCGTCGAGGCTGTCGATGGCACGGCCCACGCCGCTGGTGGTGGTGTAGTAGGTGGTCGCAGTCCGGGTCCTGCCCGGCGCCAGGAGCTGCAGGCCGTGCGTCGTCGCGCCGTGGACCAGGAGCCGGTGCCGTTCCCGCTCGTCCCCGACCTCCGGCTCGAGCACCTCGAGCGTGCCGTAGAAATTGCGGCTCCGCTCCACCGGCGGTTCGCCGCGGTCGCGTGCGAGGAACGCGAAGGCGGTCCCCGCGGCGGCGGCGAGGAGCATCGGAAAGCAGGCGGTGACGGGACGCCAGGGGGGGAGGAGGCGGCGGCGCCAGGGATCGCAGAGGCAGGCGACGGCCAAGAGCGCGAGCGCCCCCGCCCAGGGCGCCACCTCGGGGAGGAAACGACGGATCTCGTCCGGAAGCGGGACGCCGGTGCCGCACCGGCTGCGGAGCCAGGGGATGGCCGCCACGCCGACGACCGCGCCGGCCGCGCACGCCCAGGGGATCGAACGGCTCCGATGGCGGAACGACAGCGCTCCGAGGGCCACCAGCAGCGCCCACAGGCCGGCGGGCAGCTCGTGGTTGTCGTCGAGGACGAGCGGCGCGACGACCGCCACCGCCAGCCCGCCGAGGGCGCCGCCCGCCGCCACCGCGAGGTAGTAGGCGGTGAGACGACGGGGCCCGGGGCGGAGTCGGTACAACTCCCCGTGGCACACCATGCAGGCGGCGAAGAGGGCGACGAGGTGGGCGGGGATCTGCAGGCGCAAGGGGGCGGAGTTGCCCGACGCGAGGATCTGCCAGATGACCGCGACGCTGGCGACGGCGAGGCCGACGAAGACCCCGCGCCGGTACCAGGCCGCGTGGTCGAAGCAGACGATGAACGACACCAGATACGCGGCCAGCGGCAGGATCCAGAGCAGCGGCATCGCGGCCACGTCCTGGCTCAGGCGTGCGGTGGTCGAGACGAGCAGCACCGACGCGATGGCCGGGAGGACCACCCACAGCACGCCGTCGCCGGGGGCACCGTCGGCGCCGTCCGCCTCGCCGGCGGGGGCCTCCCCCACGTCCACGTCCGCGTCCGCACCGGCACGCCACACGCGTGCCGCGCACGCCGCGCACACGAGCGCGAACACGGCCATGCCCCCCGACCAGCACCAGGCCTGCGCCACGCGCGGGAGGCGCGGCTCGAGCAGCGTCGGGTAGGCGACCAGCGCCAGGAGCGATCCGGCGTTGGAGAGGGCGTACAGCCGCCACGGCGCCGCACCACGATGGACGAGGCTGCTCCAGTGCTGGATCAGCGGGCCGGTCGCGGAAAGGGCCACGTACGGGATGCCGATGGTGGCGGCGAGGAGCAGCAGGATCGAGCGCACGGGATCGTCGCCCGCCCGCGGTCGCCAGCCCGCGCCCGGCTCGATCGGCAGGCAGGCGAGCGCCGCGAGCAGGACGACGGCGTGCACGAGCGCCTGGCGACGCGGCGTGAGGCGGGTGGCGAGGAAGTGGGCGTAGCCGTACCCCAGCAGGAGCATGCCCTGGAAGAAGAGCAGGCAGGCCGCCCACACACCCGGTCCCCCGCCGTACCAGGGCAGGATGAACTTGCCCACCAACGGCTGGCCGAGGAAGAGGAGGAAGGCACCGGAGAAAATCGCCGCCGCGAACGGCAGCACCGTCGCGGCGGAGGTCACCTCGCCACGATGCCCTGCTGCACGTCGCGCAGGTAACGCTGCCGCATGCTCGCCAGGAGGAGCCCGAGATAGGCGTTGGCGCCGAGCGAGAGGAACAGCGTGAGGAGGCTGCCGATGAGCAGCGGCCATGGGCGATCCGCCGTCACGGCGGCCCCCGACTCGATCCCGCCGGGGCGGGTCGCCGCCACCGGCAGGCCGACGGTGCCGGCGGCGACGGCCGGAGTGCCCACGGGGGCCGCCGGCGTGCGCGGTCGTTTCGCCGCCTCCTCCACCGTCCGCTCCACCGCCGGCGGCCAGGCGTCGGCGACGAAGATCCTCACCCGGCGCACGTCGCGGGCGTCGGCGGGGACGTCGCTGACGAGGGTGTAAGGGGACTTCGCGTCGCGGACCAGGTCCGGCTCGACGCGGACGAGATAATCCCCCCCGCCTCCCTCGGTCGGGACGTAGGCGGCCTCGATGCCGGTGAGGAGCATGGCGGCGAGGAGGACGAGCGTTTCGAGGAACATGCGGAGCGTCTCCGGGGAAAGACCTGACGAGGGGGATTTCAACCTCTCGACGGCGGTTTGTGCAACTGCCCGGGACCGGCCTCCGCCTCCCCCTCGGCGCTGGCCGGCGGACCGTCGCCGAGGATGTCGATCTCGTTCTGGAGCATCGTCAGGGCCGCCTGGAGGAAGGCCACGGCGATCGGCCCGACGAAGATCCCGATCGGCCCGAGGGCCCCCACCCCCCCGAGCACGCTCAGGAGCGCCAGGAGCGGGTGGAGCTTCGACTGCCCGTGGAGGACGATCGGCTTGATGATGTTGTCGACGGTGGACACCACGCCCATTCCCCAGACGGCCAGGCCGGCGGCGGCGAAGGTGTTCTTCGCGAAGAAGAGGAGATAGAGG
>CAZMOU010000050.1:0-21877 GCA_964567835.1 uncultured Chitinophaga sp.
CCGGCGCGGTAGCCGTCGGAGTCGACGGCGGGAACCGCGGCGGACCCAGGCCGCGCCTCGGGACCGCCGGCCACCTTCGAGGCGTCGGGCGTGGGGGGCATGACACCCCGGCCGAGCACCGCCGTCATCTTCACGATCCCGGCGGCGGCCGCCGCCGCCCCCAGGTGCCCGATCGTCCCCTCGAGGGAACCGGCCACCGGCGTCGGGCCGTATTCCTCCGCCACGGCGCGCACCTGATGGGCGTCGATCTCGGGGACGCCGCTGCCGGAGATCTCCACCGCCTTCACCGCCGCGGCCGACAGGCCCGCCTGGCGCCGCGACTCGCCCGCCACCACGCCCGCGGCGGCCGGGACCGACGCACCGGAGCTCACCGCGACGCCGCGGATCACCCCGTGGATCCGCCGGCCCTTCGCCCGCGCGTCGCGGAGCCGCTCCAGGACGAGCACCACGGCACCTTCGGCGGGCACCCGACCGGAGCGGCCGGCGCCGAACGGCGTGCCGGGGGCGTCGGAGAGCAGCCCTTCGAGCGACAGTCCCTCGAAGGCCATGAGGTCGAGATACCGCTGCCCCGCCGCGCACAGGACCGCGTCGCAGTCCCCCTGCCGCAGCAGATCGACCGACGCGGCGATGGCCGAGACCGCGGAGCAGTCGCCGGCGTCGAGGGCGAGAGCGCCTCCCATGAGATCGAACGACTTCGTGAGCCGGCTGGCGAGCGTGGAACTGGTGAAGCTGCCGGTCTCGTCGACGAGCGCCGGCATCTTCTCGAGGAGTTTCTTGCCGTAGGCCTCGACGACGCGCTCCACGTCGCGTTCGGCGACGCCCCGCCGGCGCAGCGCCGCCCGGAGATGGCGCGACGTCTCCGGGAGACGGAGGCCCATCTGGAGGTCGTTGGAGAACTCCCCGCCGAACATGGTGCCCACCACCACGCCGGTGCGGATCCGGTCGAGCGCGGCGACGCCGCCGACCTGCGCGATCGCCGCGTCGGCCGCCTCGAGGAGCATGAACTGGAGCGGATTCGCGGCGGCGATCTGCTTCGGCGGCACCTTGTGCCGGCGCCAGTCGTAGACGAAGCCGCGCACGAAGCCGCCGAGGCCGGCGGTGGTGTGCCAGGTCCTCGGAGCCGAGGGATCGAGGGCCCGCGACAGGTCCCAGCGCTCGGGCGGCACGCTGACCGTGCTCGGGGTGCCGGCGTCGAGCAGCGCCAGGAAGGAGGCGGCATCGTGGGCCCCGGGGAGGACCCCGCCGATCCCCACGATGGCGACGGCGTCGTGGTCCTCCGGCCGCGGTCGCGCGGCGGCGGGTGCCGGCACGGGGGCGGGCAGGTGCTCGGCGATCGCCAAGTGGACGTTGAGCCCGCCGATCCCGAAGGCGTTGACGGCGGCCCGCCGCGCCTCGCCGTCGGCGCGCTTCGGCCAGGGCACCGCCCGCGACGGGACCGTGAAGGGGCCGCCGGCCCAGTCGAAGTCGTCGTTGTACTCGCTGCACGTGGAACCGGGGGGAATGAGCCCGTGCTCGAGCGCCAGCACGACCTTGACGAGGCTCGCCATCCCGGCGGTCTCGAGCGTGTGGCCGATGTTCGCCTTCACGCTCCCGATGGGGATCTTGCGGCCGGCCGGGAGATTCGCCGACAACAGCGCGGAGAGCGCCCCGAGTTCCGTGGCGTCGCCCACCTGCGTGCTCGTCGCGTGGGCCTCGATGTAGTCGAGCCGGCCGATCTCGCTGCGGTCCGGGTAGGCCCGCTCGACGGCGAGTTTCTGCCCCTCCTGCCGGGGAGCCCACAGGCTCTTCCCCTTGCCGTCGCTCGCCACGCCGATGCCGCGGATCACGGCCCGGATCCGGTCGCCGTCGGCGATCGCCCGCGACAGCGTCTTGATCACCAGGGCGACGTAGCCCTCCGCGGTCACCAGGCCGTCGGCCCCCTTGCCGAACGGGCAGGAGCCGCTGTTGCTCACCGACTGGGCGGCCGAGAAGAGCACCAGGCTGTCCGACTTGCAGTACGACGCGCCACCCACGATCGCCTGCTCGATCCCCCCCTCGCGGAGCGCCCGCGCGGCGATCGCCAACGCCTGCAGCGACGACGCGCAGGCCGCGTCGACGACGAGGTACGGCCCCTCGAGCCCGAGCGCCTCGCGCACGATCTTCGCCGCCCCGAGCGCTTCCAGGTCGAGCCGCTGTCCGGGACGGCGCCCCGGATGGTCCCGGCGCACCGCGGCCGCGACCTCCGCCGCCACCCCCTCCGCGTCGGCGCCGAGCACCTGACGGGCGGCGTCGACGTCCCCGAGCCAGGAGACCGTCTCGCCGATGCCGGTGGAATAGACGTAGTCGCCGATGCGCGTGCTGCCCCCGGTGTGGCCGACGTAGACCCCCGTGCGGCGGCCACGGGGCATGGCGAAGGGGTCGAGCCCGGCGTCACGGCAGGCCTGCGACGCGACCTCCAGGAAGACGTGGTGGGCCACGTCGTAGCGGTCGATCATCTCGGGCCGGAGCGGGCAGACGGAGGGATCGGCCGGACGGTCGCTGACGAGGGCGCCGAGCTCGGAATAGCTCTTGCCGACCTTCCCCTTCTCGGCGTCGAAGTAGAGGTCGCGCGGGAGTCTCGAGTCGGGCAACCTCCCCCAGGCCGTGCGGCCGTGCACGACCAGCTCCCAGAAGGCCTCGAGGCCGTCGGCACCGGGGAGCCTGCATGCCATGCCGACAATCGCCAGTGAATCCTGCAAAGCTGGGTCCTCGTCCGGGAGGGTGCATTCCACGGCCCGACGACCACCCAGGGGCGGTACGGCCGGCGCGACGATGCGGTGAAGGGAAAGGGGGTCGATCGGGGCGGGCGCGGAATCGGGATCTCGTTGACGACACCCCGTCCGTGGGATCGACACCGCGGCTCCGCACGAGGGGCCCGCCGAGCGGACCTCACCCCTGCGACGGGCGGCGAAACCGCCCGCCTTGGGGGCACGGAGACACGTCCATCCAAGGTTGGTGGACCCCGCACGTGGTCTGGCGCCAGGGCGAGCGGGCGTCCGGCCGGACGATCGCCCCCCTGATCGTGGTGCGGGAGCGTCAGTATGGATTGGGGGAGAAGAGTGTCAAGAAAAGCCCCGTTCGGCCCGTTTTCGCGAATCCGCGTCCTCGACGGGCCGAGTCTATACTCCCCGCCATTCCCGCCCCCGGCGGGCTCCCGTCGCGGATTCCCACCCCCCCGTGCACGCTCCGGCGCTCCCCCCGGGGAAGCGCCCCTCGGCTCCCCACCTCCGCATGTCCGAACCACGGCCTCTCTCCCCGTTCGAGCACCTGCTGTTCCGGGACCAGCGTCCGGGCTTCCCGATGTGCTTTTTCCTCCACTGCCATGTGGAGGGGACGCTCGACACCGACCGTCTCCGGGCGGCGGTCCGGGAAGCCTCCCTGCGGCATCCCCTCCTCCGCAGCCGCGTCCGCGACTCGTGGTGGCGGCCGTCCTGGCGTGCCCCGGACGTCGAACCCCTCCTCGAGATCGTCCGCCGGGCCGATTCGGGCGCCGGGCCCCGCGCCGGGGCGGGGCCGTGGCGGCCCATCGACGTGCGCCGCACCAGCGGCCTGCGGATGGTGGCGATCGAGTCGTCCCCGGACGAGTGGCAGGTCGTCCTCATGATCCAGCACGCGGTCTGCGACGGGCTCGCCGGCTTCGAGTTCTTCGGGGACGTCTGGTCCTGCTACCACGGCGCCGCGCCCGCCCCCTTCCGCGTCCCCTCCCGGACCGTCCGCCGACCCGCCCCGGCACCTCCGACCGCCCCCCCGGAGCCGGCGGCGGGGACGGGGGGTCAGACGCTGGGGGAGACCACCCGCTTCGCCCGATTCGTCCCCGCGGCACTCGTCCGCGGCCCCGCGGACGTTCCGGCTCCGGCGACCCCCGACGGGCTCCCGTTCCAGCCCCGCTGGATCGATCGGCAACGCAGCCACGCCCTCAAGGAGCGGGCCGCCGCCGCCGGCGTGTCGGTGAACGACATCGTCGTCGCGGCGGTGATGCGTGCGGCGCTGCGCTGGAACGAGGCGGCCGGGCGACCCTCCCGACGGGTGCGGGTGACGATGCCGGCGAGCCTGAAGCCCGCCGGGACGCGGGCCGCGGCCCGGGTGGACATGGGCTACGCCTTCCTCGACCGCGGCGCGGAGGAGTGCCGCGACCCGGCGGTGCTCGTCCGGTCGATCGGCATGGCGAGTCGCTGGATCCAGGAACACAGGGCGGCGGAGGTGTTCCTCGACACCCTCGCGCTCGTCGACCGGGTGCCCCCCGCCATGCGCGTCGTGACACGGATCCCGTTGCCGATGTCGACCGCGGTGGTGAGCTACGTCGGCAACGTCGGCCCGAGGATGAAAATCGCGGCGGAGAGGGACGGCGGTGCCGACCTGCCGGGCGGTCTCCGCATCGCGGGGATGAGCGGCGTGCCGCCGATCCGACCGGGCACCCGTCTCGCCGTCGGCGTGGTGATCTACGACGGGCGGATCTGCCTGACCACGCTGTGCGACACCCGGGCGCTCGGGAGCGCCGCGGCGGTGATCCTCCCGGCGCTCGTCCACGACGAGGTCGAGGCCTGCGCGCTCGGGCTCGCCGATGTCGGTCGGGACGATTGGCGCGAACGTGCCGGCGCGGCGGTCGAACCGTGACGCGTTGCCGCCGCGCCACCCATTGCCCCTCCCTCCGGCCACACCCTACATTCAGGCGCCGCAGGGCCCTCACCCGGAGAGCCTCCGCGGCACGCATCGACGTCATCCCGGTCCTCTCCGCCCGACCATGATCGACATCCGCCCGGCACCACGCCGCTTCCTGCTCCTCACCGGGGCGACAGGTCTCCTCGGCAGTTATCTCGTCCGCGATCTCCTCCTCGACGGCCAGGAGCTCGCGCTCGTGGTCCGTGCCGGGCGGAAGGAGTCGCCGGAGTCGCGCGTCGAGCGGATCGTCGCTTCCTGGGAAACGGAACTCGGCAAGCGGTTGCCCCGTCCCCGCGTCCTCGCCGGCGACCTCTCGCGCCCCGCGTGCGGCCTCTCCACCGCCGACATCGAGTGGGCCGCGCGGCACTGCGAATCGCTGCTGCACAACGCCGCCAGCCTGAGTTTCCGCGGCGGCGACCGCACCGCGGAGCCGTGGCTCTCGAACGTGACCGGCACCCGGCACGTCCTCGAACTCGCCCGGGCGGCGGGCATCGGCCACTTCCACCACGTCTCCACCGCCTACGTCTGCGGCCTCCGGAGCGGCGTCGTGGGGGAGGACGAACTCGACGTCGGCCAGGCGTTCGGCAACGACTACGAGCGGAGCAAGGTCGAGGCCGAGACGATGGTGCGGGAGGCCGCCGGCCCGATGACGGCCACGGTCTACCGCCCCTCGATCATCGTCGGCGACTCTCGCACGGGGTTCACCTCCACCTACCATGGGCTGTTCGCGGTCCTCCGCCTCGGGCACACGCTCCTCACGCGGGTGGCGCTGGGGAGCACGAGCGGGCCGGCGATCCTCGCCCTGCTGGGCATCCCCCCCTCCGACCGCAAGAACTTCGTACCGGTCGATTGGGTGGCGCAGGTGCTCGCCCACTGCGTCCAGACCCCGGCGGCCCGCGGGCGGACGTTCCACCTCACCCATCCCGAGCCGGTGTCGAGCGCCGCCATCGGCCGCCTCGTCCAGGAGGCGGTGGAACGCTTCTCGCGGGCGGCGTCGCCCGACGATCCCGACCTGTGCGACGAGGCCTGGTTCGCCGACAACCTCTCCACGCAACTCGACGTCTACCGCTCCTACTTCCGCAACGACCCCGACTTCGACCGCACGAACACCGTGGCGGTGGCCGGGCACATCCCCTGCCCGTCGCTCGACCACGAGACCCTGATGCGGATGGCCAAGTTCGCCATCGACGAGGATTTCGGCAGGGCGCCGCGCCGGCCGGAGGTCGTCCCGCAGACGCCGCAGCCCGCCGCCGCGGGTTGAACCGGTCGTGCGCGTCGTGCCGGGTGCGCACCGGCTGACGACGGCGCTGCCCGGGACGACGCCGGCTGGACTCCGGCCGCCGACGCGTCGATCTGGTTCTTCGGGCCGGCGTCCTCCGACGGGGACGCCCCACGACGAAACGATCGACGGAGGGATCGATGGCGAAGAACACCTGGCGGATCGTGACCCGCGGCACCGACGGCGAGCTGGTGATCCGCGACTTCGATTCCCCCGAGCCGCTCCTCCGCGCCCACGTCCAGGTGGGGATCGACGACTGCAGCACCGACCTGGAGCTGCGCGGGGCCCCGGTCTTCCGGTCGCTCGTCGGACCGATGCCGGAGGGGAGCGACGTGATCCGCTACGAGACGCCCGACGTCTTCGAGCACCTCACCAAGGAGTGGGCCCTGCCCAAGGCCCCGCGGCGCCGGGTGCGGAAGCCCGCCGCGGCCCCCGCCACCGGCGACACCCCGCCGGCGGCCGGATGACCGCGGGCCGTTCCACGCCACCGCAGGAGAGCCGACCTTGGCCGAGACCGTGTTCTCGAAGATCGTCGCCGGACAGATCCCCGCCCGGATCGTCCACGACGACGACCGCTGCCTGGCGTTCCACGACGTCAATCCGCAGGCTCCGGTGCACGTGCTCGTGATCCCCAAGAAGCCGGTGGTGAACGTCGCCGCGCTCGAGGCCGCGGACGAATCCCTCGCCGGCCACCTCGTCCTCGTGGCGGCGGAGGTCGCCCGGAAACTGGGCGTCTCGAACGGCTACCGTCTGGTGTTCAACTGTGGCCCGCACGGCGGGCAGTCGGTCGATCATCTCCACCTCCACCTCCTCGCAGGCCGTCCCCTGGGATGGCCGCCGGGCTGACGCCCGCTCACCCGCGCGGCACGGCGGCGGCGATGGCGTCGAGATCGCACAATTCCGCCCGGTCGCCGGCGGCGTCGACGGCGTCGCAGATGGCGTCGATCGTGCGGAATCCGGGATCGACGACGCCGAGGCAGGAGGGATGCGCGAGGAAGTCGTACACCGCCCCGTGCTCGACGGCCCACGCCACGCCCGCGCGGACCGAGCCGATGAAGGCCTCGAGCGACCAGCGGCCGTTGCGGAAGGCCCCGATGTCGCTCACCGGGCTCATCGGCACCTCCACCAAGCCCGAGGGGTAGACGAACGGCTGCGCCCGTGCCTGGGCGGCGACGACGTCGGCGAGCACGTCGTCCCCCGGATCGACGCCCGGCGTCGTGCCGGCGTGGGCGGGGTAGAGGCTGCTCACCCAGCGGAACCCCTGTTCCAGGAGCATGCGCTGCAGGTCCTCGCGTCCGTGGAGGCCGTCGGCGAATCCGCCGGGGGTGCGGAATCCGCGCGGCTCGATGCCCACGCGCTCGCGCATCGCCGCCGTCGCCAGGCGGACGTTCTCGCGGATGGTCTCCGCCGGCGACCTCCCCGCCGCCAGCCACGGCGCCCGCGCGAACCGGTACTGCACCTCGGCGATCGTCGTCGCCTTCAGATGGACGTGATCGTAGGTGTGGTTGCCGACCGGATGACCGGCGTCACGGATCGTCTCGAGCCAGCGCACGTCCGCCTGCTCCAGTGCGCGTGCCACGAGAAAGAAATGGATCCGCCCACCCCGCGCCGCCACGCGTTCGGCGGCGGCCACCGCCCAGGCCTTCGTCGCCGCGTCGAGGTTCCCCTTCTCCCAGTCCCAGTGCGTGTCCTCCCAACGCGGGAAGTTCCGCGCCATCTCGAGGTCGAGGGTGATCGCCACGCGGGCGGGGCCCGCCGGGTTCGCCCGCGCGGCACCCGCCGCCGCGGCGAGCGCCGCCGCCCCCCCCAGGAACCCCCTCCGCGACGGACGGACACTCATGGCTGCGGCTCCTCGGGGGACGCCGCCAGGAGGCGGATCCAGGAGATCTGGGTCACCAGTTGGTCGAGCGCCGCCCGCGACACGGCGGCGTTGGTGGCGAAGCGGGGCGTGGCGTTGGCCGGGAAGGTGGCGAGCGTCGCGTCACCGACGAGGAACACGTCGAAATCGCGCGACAGGTTCTCGTACCCGGCGGTGGTCCGGCAGAAGCACATGTCGGCCGCGTAACCGGCGAGGAGCACGTGGCGGATCCCGCGGGCGGCCAGGAAGTCGCGCAGCGCATCGTAGCCCTCGTCGTCGTAGGCCACGACGTCGTCCGGATGCACCTCGAGGTCGCGCGTCACCGGGATGGGGAGCCGCCAGAAGCCGGGGGGATCGAAGGCGTCCCCGGCGTCGAGCCCGGGAAAGGCGCGGAGGTAGTCGCGCACCGGCCGATCGGCCGCCACCACGATCTCCGCCGGCAGCGGGCCTCCCCTGAAATCGAAGGCTCGCATGGTCGCCGCCAGTTCCGCGGCCCCCTCGCGCCGCTCCTCGGCCGACGGCCGGTGATCGAACGACCGGTAGAGCTTGCGACGGATCGGGTCGCACCGCCCCGGGAGGCTGTAGACCACGCATCCGGTCGATCCACGGAGCGCGTCGACGAAGGGGCGGATGACCTCGCGCGTGTGGCGACCGGCGAGGGCGTTCTTCTCCTTGGTGCAGAAGTCGGCGACGCCGGCGGGCTCCGGGGTGACCCATCCCTGACCGTCGTCGATGCCCCAGGGGTGGACGACGATCAGCGCCGTGTCGCTGGCGCGGAGGCGGTTGGGGATCTCGATGATCCCCCTGGCGTTGTAGGAATAGCGCCACGCCCGCACGTCGAGATCGGCCCCCGGATCGTCCACGAGGCGCGCGGCCTCGAAACGCGACGTCTCCACGATCGGCTCGACGAACTCGGGATGGTCGGCGAGCAACGGCGCCGGATCGGCGATCCGCACGAGCCCGTTGCGGTAGACGCGAGTGGGCGGCTCGGGGGACGCGGCCGCCGCCAGCCAGGCCACGGTCGCGGCGGCGCCGAGGATGCGGAGGGTGTGGGTCATGTCACTCCTTCCTGCGCAGGTATGCGAAGAGGTCGCGCAGCTGCCCCGGGTCGAACAGGCGCCACAGGTCGGCCGGCATCAGCGACACCGGCGACTCGCGGACCTCCGCCACGTCCGCCGTGGGGATCTCGACGGTCTCGTTCCGCGCGTCGCGCAGGCGCAGGCCCGCCGCGTCGGATCGCTCCGGGATGCCGGCGAGCACCCGTCCGTCGACGGTGTGGACGATGACCGACAGGTACTCCCGCCGGATCGTCACCGAGGGATCGACGAGACTCGCGAGGAGGAAGCCGTCGTCGGAACGGTTGGCGTGCGTGAGATCGGGCCCCGGGCCACCCCCTTCCCCGAAGAGGCGATGGCAGGAGGCGCAGTGCCGAGCGAACAGCACCGCCCCCGCGGCGGCGTCGCCGGGGGCCGCGCGGAGATCGTTCGACAGCCGGCGGATGTCGGCTAGGCGCTCCTCGGGGGTGGCCGGGCCGAAGCGGCCCCAGTGGCGGAGCACGAGGGCATCGAGCGCGGGATCGCCATGGAGCGCCACCCCGCGCAGCTCCTCCGCATCGGTCGACGCGGCGGGGATCGCACCGGCATCGACGGCCCCGAGCCACGCCCGGGCGCCGGAGGGGCGGGCGAGGAGCAGGCCGCGGATCGCGGCGCGGAGCGACGCGTCGGGCTCGGACGCGTGGCGTGCCACCAGGGCCGGGGGGATCCGCGGGTCGTCGAACGCCGCCAGACATGCGAGCGCGGCGCGGCGCACGACCGGATCGCCGTCGGCGGTGGCCGCCTCGAGCGCCGGCGCGACCGACGCCCGATCCCCCGCCGCGCCGAGCAGCCGCCACGCCTCCGCCCGCTCCCCGGCCGGAGCGCCGGCGTCGGCCGCGCACGCCCGCGTCGCCCCGAGCGCGGGGGGATGGCCGACGCGCACGGCGAGCGCGGTCGGGGGGGCCGCGGCGCCGTCGTCCCACGCCGCCGCCACGGCGCGGCCGAGCGGCCCGCTCGGATCGATCGACTCGTGCGGGGGGCGGTCGGCCAGCCCGGCGGCCACCGCCTCCCATGCCCCGCGCCGCGCCTCCTCCCCGGGGGCCGAGTCGACGAGGCGGAGCACCGCCTCCTCCCCCGCGGGGCCCGCCTCGGCGGCGTAGCGGCGGAGCAAACGCGGCAGCAGATGCCGTCGCGCCAGGGGCGAGGCCCAGGCCGTGGGCCGGAGGAACCGCCGCAGCACCTCCTCGCGTCCCGACACCGCGTGCCTCTCCACCGCCCACCACCAGAGCAGGGGCATCCAGGCGTCGTCGGCGTCGGCGCCGCGCAGCACGTGGGCGTTGACGATCGGCAGCGCCTGCGCGGCCGGCAGCCGCGCCGCGGTGCAGGCCAGCTGGCGGCGCACGCGGAGATCGGGCTCCTCCTCGGCGAGGCGGTCGAGCCGGTCCGCCACGCGTTCCGAGACCCGTCCCCGATCGCCGAGCAGCCGCACCGTCCAGCCGCGCACCGCCGCGTGCGGGCTGTCGAGGAGCCCGAGGGCGGTCTCCTCGTCGAGGCCCTCCAGGCAGTGCAGCGTCCACAGCGCCTCGAGCGCCGCCACGTCGTCCCCGGCGGCCCGGCCCGCGCGGCCGTCGAGGGCTTTATCGCGCAGCGTCGGAAGCAACTCCGCCACCGACCCCGGCGCCGAGCGGTGGCGGCGCACGAGCTCGCGCCGCGCCCGGCGGACGGTCCACTGCGATCCGTCATGGTCGGCGAGGAGCCGCTCGGGGGTGGCGGTCGTCGCGTCCCCCGGCACCCAGGGACGGGTGCCCTCCGCGGCCACGCGCCACACCCGACCGCTGTCGCGGTGCCAGTCGGCGTCCGGGTCGGGATGGGCGGTCCGGGCGTCGCACCAATCGGCGACGACGAGCGAGCCGTCGGGGGCGACGACGACGTCGCTGGGGGCGAACCAGGGGTCCTCCGACTCGAGCAGTACCCCGCCGTCCCGCGTGGCGACCGTCGGTCCCTGGGGCGCGATCTCGTGCCAGCGGAGGGCGTGCCCGAGGAGATCGGCGGCGACGTACCCGCCGCGGAAACGCGGGGGAAGCGCGGGGCCCCGTTCCACGATGCCCCCCACCGTGACATGTCCGCCGCGGAAACCGGCGTGCGGCGCGTGGTCGAACCAGCCGTAGGCGTGGGGATTGTGCAGGGCCCCGTGCTTGGCGAAGGCCTTCACGTAGCTGGCCCCCTGGAGCCCGTGGACGAGGACGTGTCCGCCATGGTTCGTCGAGTAGAGCAGTTCCCCCCGCGCGTCGAAGTCGAGCCCCCAGGCGTTGCCACCCCCCTCGCAGAACAGCTCGAAGGTGTCGCTCGGCGGGTGGTAGCGCCACACCCCCTGCTGGAACTCCACGCCGCGCACGCGGGCGGTCACCGTGCTCCCCTGGCAGCCGTAGAGCCAGCCGTCGGGGCCCCAGGCGAGCGAGTTGGCGACCGAGTGCGCGTCCTCCATGCCGAAGCCCTCGAGGATCACGCGTGGATCGGCGTCCGGGACGTCGTCGCGGTCATGGTCCGGGTAGAAGAGGAGGTAGGGCACGTTGAGGACGTAGACACCGCCGTCGCCGAACGCCAGCCCGGTGGCGAGATTCAGCCCCTCCGTGAAGTCCGTGCCCCGGTCGTAGCGTCCGTCGCCGTCGTCGTCGTGGAGGATCGTGATCCGGTCGGCGCCGCGGGGGCCGCGCGGCGGGGGTTCCGGCACCCGGTCGTACGTGGTGCGCGAGTAGCGATCGACCGCGACGCGCACGAGCCCCGCCGGATTCGGGTACTGCAGGTACTGGATGACCCACGGTCGGCCGCGGTCGTCGAACTCGATCGCCACCGGTTGCCGTACGAGCGGTTCGTGGGCGACGAGGTCGACCCGCAAGCCCTCGGCGACGCGCATCGCCGAGAGCGAGTCCGCCGGCCGCGGCGGCGCCGGAGGCGACGCCCACACCGACGGCGCGAGCAGGACGGCGACGGCACACAGCCGGCTCGGTCGCGGCATCGTCTCTCCCCCGTCGGGCACCGTTCCCCGGCCCGGGAGTCTACCGCATCGCGGCCTTCACCGGCCCTTGCGGCTCACTTCCACCAGCGGCGGACGCGGTCGAGGATCCCGCCCGGGGTCGATCCGGCCGGCGGCGCCGACGCGCCCCCCGCGGGCTCCGCGCCGGCGGGGGCACCCGCAACCAGGCGCGCCTGCGCGGCGCGCGCGGCGGCGGCGTCGCGCGCGAAGGTGTCGAGGAAGCGCGCCCAATGGGAGTCGAGTTCGATGGCACACGCGCCCAGATCGCCGTCCCGGAGGTGGTCCCCGGTCCGGTCGAGCGCCTCCGACAGCCGGACCCGCTCCGACTCGTCGAAGGCGAGGTCGAAGACGCGGACGTCGTCGAGTTGGATGGCACCGCCGGCGAGCAGGTCGAGGCGCACCCGCAACGTCTCCAGACCGCTCGTCGGCAGGTCGTCGATCGCGAGCACGTACTGCCCCCACGCCGCCGAGGGCCGCCTCGATCCGGGATCGCCCCCCACCGCGGCGAAGCGGTAGTACTCGCGCCCACGGTCGACACCCTCGAGGGCGATGCGGAGCGGGGGGGCCGGCGCACCCTCCTCCACGCGCAGCCACAACGCGACGCTGATCCGCCCGGTGCGCGGGGGGGGAAAGGGATTGCTGCGCAGCGTCGCCAGGCCGTTCTCGGATCCGAACGACAGCGCGCGCCCCGCGCCGGCGGGCGCTCCGGGCACGATCCGCAGGGAACCGCGCCGCGGCTCGAGCAGTTCCCACCCGGGCACCCCCCCGCCGTGGTCGGGATGCTCGAATCCGGGATTGTCGAGGACCGGCATCGGTGCGGGCAGTTCGAGCGCCACGCGCCGGCGG
The DNA here is from genome assembly GCA_964567835.1 of uncultured Chitinophaga sp. GTDB lineage: Bacteria > Planctomycetota > Planctomycetia > Pirellulales > UBA1268 > QWOP01. Next base: position 12,729 of record CAZMOU010000050.1, read on the forward strand.
CGCAGACGCTCGAGGTCGGCCGCCACCGTCTCGGCGAATCCGTGGTCGAAGGCGACGCGCGCGCCGCGCCATGCCACCGCGTCGACCCCGCCCAGCGACCGCGTCTCCCAGGGCACGAGATCGATCGACAATCCGCCGCCGGCGGACGAGTCCGTGTCGGTGGCGGCGGGAGGGTCGCCCGTGGCGATCCCCCCGACGTCGATGAAGACGCGGCAGCGCACGGGTGCGGCGTTCGTCACCAGCGTCACGCCTCCCTCGCCGTCGCCCCCGGCGCGGACGACGAGCGGGCTCGGCACGCCGGGAACGTCGGACAAGCGCGCCGCCGGCAGCGTCCGCAGGGTGCGCACCCTGGCGAGGTCGGCCCGATCGACCACGCGCGTGGCGAGCGACCGGTCGTAGACGCGCTCGCACTCGCCGGCGGCGAGCACCTCGGCGAGCATCCGGTCACGGGAGGCACCGGTGCGCGCGGCGTGCACCCTCGCCACCCCCGACGTCGCGGTGCCGGTGAACGGCGCCTGGGCGAGGACCCCTCCCAGATCGACGCGACCCGGGATCTCGATCGCGATCGCGGCACGCCGCCCCGCCCCGACGGCGCCGATCTCGGCGGAGCGGTTGGCGCTGCGAACGGTCTCGGCCTCCACGAGTTCGTCCGCGGGCGTGTGGACGTGCGGCGACACCCACACCACGCCGGCCTGCGCGGCGAGGAGCGCCGGGTCGAGTCCGATCTGCCGGCACGCCCCAGGGGGTGGCGGCGTCCCGGCGAGCGACGGCCGGAACCGCGCGGCCAGGTCCCCCTCGGCGAACAGGGTGGTGGGGACGATCGACAGCGTGCGGGCGGGGACGGTTCCCGCGACACGCGACCGGAGGCGTGCCACGAACGCCGCCACCTCGGCGGCGCGCCACGAGAGCCACGGCTCGGCGAGCGGACCCTCGACGAGCGCCGCCCGGCGCGCGAAGCGCGTCTCGTCGGCGGGCGTCTCCGCGATCGCGGCGGCGGGGGTGGCGGCGACGAAACGGGCGAAGGTGGCGTCGTCGAGCCCCCACGCCACGCCCGGCAGGTGGAACCAGCCGTCGTGGGGCAGGAGCAGCGCGATGCCGTCGACCGCGCCATGCCGATCGACGCGCGCGGCGAGTTCGGCGACGATCGCCTCGAGCGCGGCCTGCACCCTCGGATCGAGGATGTTGTACCGGGGGGCCTGCTCCAGGGGGTCGGTGCGCGGCGGCCGGCCGTCGCGACCGACGCAGAGGATGCCGGCGGCCCCGCCGCCCCCGGCGGCGAGCGTCGCCTCGAGGGAGGGCAACGGACCGGCGCAGCGGATCGCCGGGACGAGTCCCAGCCCATGACGCGCGTAGACCCGGCAGAGCACCTCGACGACGTCCTTGGGGGATGTGTCGAGCGCGGCGGCGTCGGCCCCGACCTGCCAGCGCGCCGATTCCGCCGCCGTGGCGGAGGGCCATGCGGGAGCGCCGTCGGCATGGACGGTGACCAGCGCGCCGGCCGCCCCCTGGGCCGCGAACCATTCGGCGCTCGTCCGTGCCGCGGTGAGCACCGTGCGCCAGTCCGACAGGACCCGACCGGAGGATGGATCGACCCGGAACGGGCCGCCGAACCCGTCGAGGGCGGGATCGTCGACCACCCCCCACACGCAGCGCCGTCCCGCCGCCGCCGACGCGATCGACGCCGGACGCAGATGGGCCGGGCCGGCGAGGACGCGCACGGCACCGAAGACCAGAGGGCGGCGGAGCGAGGGATTGCCGATCACCACCAGGGGATTGCGGGTCTGCGGCCAGAAAGTACAGGCATGGACGGCGAACGCCCCGCCCCGTCCCTCCGCCTCGACGTCGAATCCACCCTGGAACGTGGCGATCACGGCGTTCCCCACCTGCTCGAGCACCGTCACCGACACCACCGCCCGGTCGGACGACGGCAGGGCGATCTCGAGGCGGTGGGGCGCGCCGGCGACGGCGCCGGAGAGGTGGACCGCCTCCCAGGTCGGCTCCTGGTCCGATCGCGCCGGCGGGAGGCGGAACGCCGCCCCGGCGGGATGCGACTCGAGCATCGAGTGGCCGGAGGGGAGGAGCCCCGAGAGGCGCGGCACCACCGCTCCCACCGAGGGCAGTTTCGGCATCGGCACCGCCGGCATGGGGACCGTGGGGAGGGGCACCGACGGGAGCGGCACCTTGGGCAGCGACACCATCGGCAGGGGGACGTGGGGGAGGCTGCCGGCGGCCCCGCGCCCCACGACGGGGAGGCGGCGGAGCCGCTCCATCAGCTTCGGGCTCGTGGGATCGAGTTCCCAGACCACGCGCCACTCGTCCTCCCCGGGGGGCCGCGGCGGCGTGGCGCTCACCGCCACCACCTGGACCACGCGGCGGTGGCGGCCGCGCCCAGCGCAGCCCGCCGCGTTCGCTCACCTCGAGGGCGACGTCGAAGGCCCCCTCGCGCGGGGGCAACGGCACGTCGACGGCGATCGGCTCGAAGCGCAGCGGCGCCATGTCGGGGCGATCGCCGGTCCGGGGACCCGCCTCGCGGAGCAGCCAGCTGTGGACGTAGGTGTCGGCACCGTCGCCCCCCTCGCGCACGCGCACGCGGATCTCGTGCGACGCGCCCGACCCGTCACGCGGCGGCAGGAGCGGATGGAGGTGGAGGCGGAGGGTGTCTCCCGGCGAGCGGATGCTGCCCCCCTCCACCGCCACGCGGATCTCGTCCCCCGGCGCGCGCCGCACCGTGAGCCGGTTGCCGTCGCCGTCGAGCGGCCGGTTCACCGCGCCGACGAGCAGGTCGCCGACGGTGCATTCGACGTCGACCGCCTCGGCGTCCCGCCCGTCCGGCTGGAGTCGGACGACGACGCGCAGGGTCGGGTCGTCGGCGACGCGCACCTCGATCTCCTCGGCGGGGACGTCGGCCGGCTGACGGATCGCGATCCGACGGTCGTCGGCATGGACGCGCGTGGCCGCCATCCGGTCGGTCGAGAGCAACCGCCACCCGACCGGCCCGACGGGGTCGTCCGTCGGCCCCAGGAACCGGATCGTGCCGTCCCAGCGCCTGCCTCTCCCCCCTCCCCACCCGATGCGGAGCGAGAGCGGGGGCGCATCGGCGGACGGATCGACCCGGCCCGCGGTGGCGAGCGCCGGCAACGGCACCACCGCATCGCCGCCGTCGGAGGGTGCCGCCGCGGCGCGGCCGACGAGGGAGAGGAGCAGCGCGCCTGCGAGGGCGCGGCTCCACGGCCGCAGGGTGGGGATGGTCGGGGGCATCGGCGCGCGGGACGGGCGGCCCGGCTCGGGGAAGCGTCGGCAGGGGGTGGGAGGATAGCGGCGGTCGGCGTGCCGGACCAACGCGGTTTCGGGGCGGGAAACCGGCTGAAAACCGGGCGACCGCTCACCCCGCCGGGGTCCCGCCCTGCCCCACCCCGGACTCCGACTCCTCGAGCGGCATCGTCCATGCCAGGTCGACGGCGCCGCCGCGGGCGACCGCGCCGATGCGGCCCAGCCCCGCCGCCACGTCCGCACAGCGATCGGCCACGTCGCAGCGCTCGAAAAAGTCGTCGGGCTCGGCATGGAGCCGCCCCGCGCCGCAAGCCCCCTCCGCGACGGTCGGCGACACCCAGCGCCACGACCGCGTCACCACCGCCACGCCGCCGGCGGCGACGCAGACCACCCGGTCGCGCGGCGCGTGCCGCCATTCCGCCAGCAGACCGGCGAGCGACCGGCCCGGCGCGGGGGACGCGGGAGGGGCGGGATCCAGCCGGAGCAGGTCGCGGATCGTCGCCCCGACGTCGGCGGGGATGACGAGCCCCGGGTAGCGCTGCCCCGCCATCCGTCGCCACGGATCGACGAGGATCACCGGGAGGTGGATCGACTCCGCGAACGGCGGCTCCTCATCGGCCGACGGCGGGACCCCGAGGGAGCCATGGAGCCCCAGGGGAAGCCCGCGGATCCCGGCCAGGCACACCCCCCAGGGTTCCTCGCCGTCGGGGAGCCCCTCGACGAGCGCCGCGACGAGGCGGTCGAGCAGCGACACCTGCCCGGCGAATCGCTGCCTCCATCCGACCACGAGGTCGGGATCGGTGTCCCCATCGACCGCCAGTGCCGGCGGCGCGACACCCGCGGGCGGCGTGGGATCGTCCTCGTCGACGTACGGGGCGTCGAAGTCCTCCGGCGCGTCCCACACCCTCCCCAGGCTCGTGGCGTGCACCCACACGAGCCGGTGGCCGGTGCCGATGGCGGACAGCGTCGCCGCGAAGAGCCTGCCGAGCACCGTGCGGCCCGCGTCACGCGCCCGGCGGGCCGGGACGGTCACCGGCACGACGACCGTCTCGCCGTCGGCGGGGGGACGGAGCGTGGGATCGTCGGTGACCAGCAGGGGCGCGAGGCCGGCCGCCCGCGCGTCGGCGACGAGACCGCCGGCGATGCCGTCGAGCGTGAGGACGGGATCGAGCGACGTGGCGGTGACGCGGTCGAGCACCAGCCCCTCCGCCGCCAGCCGGTCGAACCCCGGGGCCGACACCCAGGTCGAACCCCACGCCGGCAGGATCCAGGCCGGAAGGCGGTCGACGGTGACGAGCAGGAGGCGGGGGCGGACCATCGGCGGTCAGTGGCCCGCCGACGGCGCCGGATCGTTCTGGTCGCGCCCCTGGATCAGCTTCTTGAGCAGCGGCGTGAACAGCGCGACGCCGATCCCGACGCCGATCGAGGTGACGACGAAGAGGAAGAAGTAGTCGGCCTGCCCGCCGAAACTCCAGGGCAGCCTGATCTCGCCCCGCTCGATCGCCTCGACCCGCGAGGCGATCAGCCCGCCGGCGAGGTTGGCCACGAAGCTCGACACCAGCCACACTCCCATGAGGAGCGACACGAAACGCTTCGGTGCCACCTTGGTGACGTACGAGAGACCCGTCGGCGACAGGCACAGTTCGCCCACGGTGTGCCAGAAATAGGTGAGCACGATGAGGAGCATCGACGCCTTCGCGCCGCCCGCGGCGGTCATCCCGGCCCACACCATGAACAGATAGCCGATGCCGAGGAAGACGAGCCCGAGGGCGATCTTCATCGGCTGACTCGGATCGAGCCCGCGCGTGCCGAGCTTGGTCCACAGTCCGGCGAAGAAGGGTGCGAGCAGGAAGATCAGCCCGGCGTTCACCGACTGGAACCACGTCGCCGGGACCTCCATCCCCATCAGGGTCCGGTTCGTGTTCTGCTCGGTGAAGACGTTGATCGACGAGCCGGCCTGCTCGAACGCCATCCAGAAGAAGACGTTGAAGGCCATGAAGAGGAAGATCGACGCCGTCGGTCCCCGGTCGTCCGGCTCCTGGATGGCGACGAACCACACGACGAGCGCCAGGACCAGCGCCGCCAGCGCGAGCACCACGGCGGGCGTCAGGAACCCCTGGAACGTGGCCAGGAACCCGCGGTGGTACGCCAGGCCGAACAGCGCCCCGAGCACGAGGTTCGCCACCACGAACAGCGGCGCCGACGCCCCGCGTCCGTCGGGGGGCAGGCCGACGTCGGCGAGGTACTTGGGCCGCAGCGCCAGGTAAAGGAGCAGCCCGGCGACCATGCCGACCGCCGCGGCACCGAAGCCCCAGTGCCAGCCCACCTTCTCGCCGAGCGTCCCGCAGACGAACGCGCAGAGGAACGCGCCGAGGTTGATGCCCATGTAGAAGATCGTGAAGGCGCCGTCGCGCCGCGGGTCACCCTGCTTGTAGAGCTGGCCCACCATCACCGACACGCTCGGCTTGAAGTGCCCGGTGCCGAGGACGATGATCGCCAGCCCGGCGACGAACACCGACATCCCGGCGTGGCTCTCGGCGAGGCTCCCCAGCCCGGAGATCCCGAGGACGACGTGGCCGATGGCGATGAGCAGGCCGCCGATGACCATCGAACGGTGGGTGCCGATGAGCTTGTCGGCGATGATCCCGCCGATGATCGGGAACAGGTAGGCCAGCCCGGTGTACCAGCCGTAGAGCGTGCTGGCGTCCGACTTCGCCCAGCCCCGCCCCGGATTGAAGGCCGCGTCCGTGGCGGCGATCAGGTAGAGCACGAGCAGGCCGCGCATGCCGTAGTAGCTGAAGCGTTCCCACATCTCCACGAGGAACAGGAGGAAGAGCCCGGGGGGATGGCCGAGGATCGTCCCCTCGTCACGACCGGGGACGTGGACGGGGGCCGTGGCCGGCCGCTCCTGCAGGCGTGCGTGCGGCGCGCGGTACGGATTCCCGTCCCGTGATTCGCCCTGCGGATCGTCGCTGCTCATGGAATCGGACTCCGGGATTCCCCCACCCGCGGCCCGCACCTGCGGACAGCCGGCCCCAAGGATACCCGGCGGCCCGCGGTCCGTCGCGATCGTCCGCGGCCGCCGCGGCCCGGGGCGGGGCGGGCCGAGGATGCCCCGCGCGGTTGACGGCCCGGCGGGCCGAGCGATAGATTCCGCCGCTTCGTCCGCGCGCCCTCGCCCGTTCCCCTCCCTGCCTTCCCCCTCCCCCGAGCCGTCCCCGGATGAGCCACGACACGCTGTCGTCCCGCCGCGCCGACCGCGAACGCCTCGCCAGCCTCGTCCGCACCGGCCCCTCGCTCGTCGGGACCGGCGTCTTCGCCCGCCGTCGGCTCAAGTCGGGGATGGTGCTGGGGGAGATCCAGGGGGAGGTCTGCGACGAGCATCCGGCCGACCCCAGCTACTGCATGGAACTCCCGAGCGGGAAGGTGCTCGAGCCGGGAGAGCCGCTCCGCTTCCTCAATCACAGTTGCGATCCCAACTGCGAACTCTTCTATTGGTTCGAGGAGGACGACCCGGCCGTCGAGGACCGTCTCTGGTTGCAGACGATCCGCGACATCGAACCGGGCGAGGAACTCCTCATCGACTACTGCTGGCCGGCCGACGCCGCGATCCGCTGCGAGTGCGGCGCGGCGAACTGCCGCGGCTGGGTCGTCGATCCCGACGAACTCCACCTCCTCGAGGGCCGGGATCCATGCACGACGGAGGAGCCACCGCCGTCAGCCCCGTCCGCTGGCGGCGCCGACTGATCGTCGCGGTGGTGGCCTGCTCGGCACTCGCCGCCGTCGGCGTGTCCCGGCTGCGGATGGACGACGACCTGCGGGCGCTGTTGCGCGACGACGAAGACCGCTTCGCGGCCATCGACGAGGTCGCCTCCCGCTTCGGCGCCCCCGACCGCGACTGCATCGTCCGCGCCCATGCGCCGGACGGCTCGCTCTTCCGCCCCGAGGTCCTCGACCGGCTCCGGCGGCTGGCCGGCTCGCTCGGGGAGATCGAGGGGGTCGACGGCGTCCGGTCGATGTTCGACGTCCGCCGCCGGGGTGCGGCCGGGGCCCTCCTTCCGGTGATCCCGCGGACGGCGGCGCTCCTCGACGAGGATGCCTGCGAGGCGGCCAGACGGCGCTGCTCCGAGCACCCCCTCGTGGCCGGCCACCTCCTCTCCGACGACGCCTCGGCGGCACTGCTGCTGGTGCGCCTCGCCCCCGGCCGCGACTCGCCCGCCGCGGCCGATCCGATCCTCGTCGCGGTCGGGGAGTCGCTCGCACGGGCCCGCGGCGACGGTCTCGAGCTCGAATTGACCGGGTTGCCCGTGCTCCGGGCCGAGGCGTCCCGCGCGCTGCGTCGAGACATGCTCCTCTTCAATTCGCTGGGACTCGTGCTCGCCGTGGCCCTGTCGGCGTCGATGGCCCGCAGCCTCCCCTCCACGATCGTCGCCAGCCTGCCCCCGACGATCGGCGCGGTGTGGGCCATGGGCGTGCTCGGCCTGTGCGGCGCCCGCGTCAACATCCTGACGAGCGTCGTGCCGTCGCTGGCGCTCGTCGTGGGCACGTGCGACTCGATCCATTTCATCGAGGACATGCGCCGCAGCCGGCGCCGCGGCCTCGATCCGCTCGCCGCGTCGACGGGGGCGATGCGACGCGTGGGCTCGGCCTGCGGGCTGACGAGTCTCGTGACGGCGATCGGCTTCGCGTCGCTGGCCGCGGCGCGGATCGAGGCGGTGCGCACCTTCGGGATCGCGGCGGCGGCCGGCGCGGTGGCCAGCTTCGCCGCGGTCACCATGATCACCCCCCTGCTCGCGTCGCTCCCCTGGTTCCGGGGCGCGAGGCTCGGACGCTCGTCGCGCCTCGCGTCGCGCGGAGCGGGCGCGCTCGTGGCCTGGTCGGTGCGCCACGCGGTGCCGGTCACGGTCGCGTCGCTCGCGGTCGCGGCGCTGTTGGGGCTCGGCACCGCCCGGCTCGACGCCGACAACCGCGTCGCCGACGCGCTGCCGCGGGGGGCCGCGGCGTCGCGGGCCCTGGAGCACGTCGACCGGGACTTCGGCGGCGCGTTCGGGGCCGACGTCGTGATCGCCTGGCCGGACGGCCTCGACTGGCGCGATCAGGAGGTGGTCGACGGCATCGCGGCGGTGCACGACGTCCTCGCGCGGGCCGACGGCGATCTCCGTGCGGTCTCCCTGGCCACCGTGGCCGGGACGGTCGGCGAGCGTGCCCGGCGCCGCCTCGATGCGGAGGATTTCTCCGACCTCGTGGCCCCCGCCGAGCGGCTGGCGGTGGTGCGGGCCCGCGTCCGCGACCGGGGATCCCGCGCGCTCGAGGGGGTCTACGACCGGATCGACGAGGGGCTCGCCGCGCTCGCCGCGAACCACCCCGGGTGGCGCTACGAGCTGGCCGGGATGTCGGTCGTCTCCACGCGCAACGTCCGCCAGCTCGTCCGCGACCTCGGGTCGAGCCTGCTCCTCGAGGTGACGGTGATCGGCGCCATCCTGGCGCTCGCGTTCCGCTCCCCCGCGGCCGGGGTCGTGAGCCTCCTGCCCAACGTCTTCCCGCTGGCGGTGATCGCCGCCCTCATGGTGGCCACCGGCCGCCATCTCGATCCCGCGACCGTGATCGTCTTCAACGTCTGTCTCGGCCTCGCCGTCGACGACACCGTCCACGTCCTCACGGCGCTCTCCAGGGCGCGCCGTCCGGGGGTGTCGATGGCCTCCGCCCTGCGCCGGGCGGTGGCCGAGACGGGCAATCCGATCGTCCTCGGCGGCGTGGTCCTCGGCGTCGGCTTCGCCGCCGTCACGGTCTCGAGCGTGCCGGCGCTCGCGGGCTTCGGGATCCTCGCCTGCACGGCCGTGGCCGCCGCCACCGTGGCCAAGCTCGTCATGCTGCCCGCG
>CAZMOU010000050.1:21887-22739 GCA_964567835.1 uncultured Chitinophaga sp.
CGCTCTCGCACGAAGACGGTATCGTTTTGCCCGCGCTCGTCATGCTGCCCGCGCTCCTGGTGGTCGTCGACAGGCTGGCCCGACGCTTCCCCCCTCCCTGGCACGACGCCGTCTTCGCCCCCGCGGTCAGCTCGTCGCCCGCGTCGCCGCCGGCACCACTTCCGCCAGCGCCTCGACCGCACGCACGATCTGGTCCTCGGTGTGCTCCGCGGTGAGGAAGAACCGCACCCGTGCGGCGCTCTCGCGCACGGCAGGATAGAGGATCGGCTGGGCGTTGATCCCGCGCTCGAGGAGCATCTGCGAGACGAGGATCGCCCGGTCCGAGGCCCCGACGATCACCGGGATGACCGGGGTGTCGGCACTCGCGCCGGTGTCGAGGTCGCAGTCGGCGGCGAGCTTGAGGAACAGCTCCGCCCGCTCGCGCAGCCGCGTCACCCGCCAGGGCTCACGGCGGATGACCCTCAGGCCCTCGAGCGCGGCGGCCACGTTCGGCGGCGAGCAGGCGGTGGAGAAGACGAAGGAGGGGGTGGTGTACCCGAGGTACCGCACCAGCCGTTCGCTCCCCGCCAGATAGCCGCCGCCGGCACCGAGCGCCTTGCTGATCGTCCCCATCCACAGGTCCCCCTCGGAGGGATCGACTCCGAAGTGGTCGCAGATCCCCCGACCATCCGGGCCCATCGTGCCGATGGAATGGGCCTCGTCCACGTACAACAGCGCGTCATGGCGGCGCTTGACGTCGAGGAAAGCGGGCAGGTCGGGGTAGTCCCCGTCCATGCTGTACACCCCCTCGATCGCCACCACCACGCGGCGGTACGACGGGCGCAGGTCGCGGAGGAGGCCATCCAGCTGCAC
>CAZMOU010000050.1:22749-25000 GCA_964567835.1 uncultured Chitinophaga sp.
CTGGACGTGATCGTTGTGGCGGAAGGGGCGCTTGCCGGCCTTCGAGGCCACCGCCCCCTGGACGATGCTGTTGTGCGCCAGTTCGTCATAGAGGATCAGGTCGTCGGCACCGAAGAGGTGCGCGAACAGCGAGGCGTTCGTGCCGTAGCCGCAGGGAAAGACGGTGGCCCGCTCGGTGCCGAGGAACGACGCGAGCGCGTCGTCGAGCTCGTCATGGAGGCTGGTGTTGCCCCCCACCATGCGGCTGGCGGAGGCGCTGCATCCGAAACGGTCGATGGCCTCCTTCGCGGCCCGGACGACGTCGGGGTGGCCGGCGAGTCCGAGGTAGTCGAAGCTCGTGAACGCCACGCAGTCGCGGCCGCCGATCCGGGCGACGCGCCCGCGGACGCGCTCGTTGGCACGGAGGAAGGGATTGACGAGACCCGCGGCGTCGAGGCGGTGGAGCCGCTCCTCGAGGAGGGCGATCTCGGGGAAGGGATCGTCCCCCACCGCGGGCCGCGGGGGACGGCGGGAGGGAGCCTGGGAGACCCGCGACGCGCCGGCGTCCGCTTCGCCGGCCGTGTCGGGGTCGCCGGCGTCGACCATGTGACGGGCGATGCAGTCGACCAGATCGCCGCAGGTGCGGATGTCGCGCAGCCACTCCTCGCGGAAGCGCATCTCGTAGCAGCCCTCGATCCGCGTCACCGCGTCGAGGAACGCCGCGTCGTCGACGCCGGCCTCGCGGAGCGTCGCCCGGTCGGAGAGGGGCTGCGTGCTGCCCGCGCCGCGCACCCGGGCCAGGTGCTCGCGCACCACGCGCGTGATCGCCGTCCTCGAGCGGGAACGGACGAAGTTCGGTCCCTCGGGCCCCCGGCCCCCGCTGCGTCGCGTCGCGTCGGGTCCGTTCGAAGTCTCTGGCAGCATGGTCCACTCCGTTCGCGATGGCGGTCGCGTCGGATTCCCCGCCGCCGGGATCCCCCCGGCGTCGCCGCCCGGCGCGTGCCGACGCGCCGGAGTCCGTGACCGCCCCACGGCGACCGCACTCTACCGGAACGCGGCGATTCCGCCCTCCCCCGCCGGCGGCCGGCGTGGCGGGTGCCGCGCACCGGCACCGCGCCGCGCCGCGGGAAAAGCCCGCAATGGCAGAGGCTGCGCGTCCCGGCGGGAGTGCCGGTGGCAACGGTGGCGCCGATCGGGTGCCCACTGCGGGGCGTCAGTCGCCGAGCAGCTTGCGGAGCACGAAGGGGAGGATGCCTCCGGAGCGGAACTGGTCGAGTTCCACCGGCGTGTCGATCCGCGCGAGACAGGGGATCCGGAGCGTCGAGCCGTCGGGGCGCGTGGCGACGACGTCCAGGCTGCAACGCGGGGCCAGACCGTCGAACGGGATGTCGAACGTCTCCTCCCCGGAGAGCCCCAGTTCCTGCCAGGGCTTCGGCAGGACCAGCGGCAGCACCCCCATGCCGACGAGATTGGAGCGGTGGATGCGTTCGAAACTCGCCGCCAGCACCGCCCGCACGCCCAGGAGCATCGTCCCCTTCGCCGCCCAGTCCCGCGAGCTCCCGGTGCCGTACTCGGTGCCGGCGAGGACCACCAGTGGCGTCCCCGCCTCCGCGTACCGCATCGCCGCGTCGTAGACCGGCATCACCTCGTCGCCGGGCAGGAGACGGGTCACGCCCCCTTCGGTGCCGGGCACGAGGAGATTGCGGATGCGGATGTTGGCGAAGGTGCCACGTGTCATCACCCGATCGTTGCCGCGGCGGGCGCCGTAGCTGTTGAAGTCGGCCGGGGTCACGCCATGCCCGACGAGGTAATGGCCGGCTGGGCTGTTCTTCGAGATGCTGCCCGCCGGGGAGATGTGGTCGGTGGTCACGCTGTCCCCCAGGGCCAGGAGCACCCGCGCCCCGCGCACGCTCTGCGGGGCCCGCGCCTCGCGCGACACCTCGGCGAGGAACGGGGGCTCCTGGATGTAGGTGCTCGCGGCATCCCAGTCGTAGAGCTCGCCGCTGCTCGTCGGCACGGCGTTCCAGCGCGGGTTCGACTCCCACACCCGGTCGTAGCGGGCCTGGAACTGCGCCGGGAGGACCGACGCCTCGACCGTGCGCCGCACCTCCTCCGCGGTCGGCCAGATGTCGCGGAGGAAGACGGGCCGGCCGTCGGAACCGGTGCCGATCGGGTCCCGTTCGAGGTCGATGTCGGTGGTGCCGGCCAGCGCGTAGGCCACCACGAGCGGCGGGCTGGCCAGCCAGTTGGCCTTCACGAGCGGATTGACGCG
>CAZMOU010000051.1:0-24949 GCA_964567835.1 uncultured Chitinophaga sp.
CTGGTGACGGAGTACCACACGTTCCCCATGATCGAGTGCTGCGACACCCAGCAGGGCGGGCGGAGGCGGTGGAGCGCCTGCAGGACCGACGAATCGGGCTCGAGGATGTCGATCGTCGTGGGGAGCGACGACTCGTACTCCGGGCGCACGGCACCCGGGTTCAGCGTCACGATCTCGCGGTGGATCGCCACCGTGGCCGGGGGCTGGCGGATGGTGGCGGAGGCGAAGCGGCCGACGGCGAGCGACGCCAGCGAGCTCCCACCGTGGGGCGTGGCGATGTACACGACCCGCTTCACGAACGGGGCGGGCTTCACGAAGTAGGTCGAGGCGACGTACCGACGCAGGGTCGGCCGGAGTCGCATCCGCTCGAAGGGCACCTGCGCCATCGCGTCCCACAGGGCCGTGCCGGAGTCGACCACCTGGAGCTTGGCGTGCAGCCCCCCCATGCTGTGGCCGACGAGGACGATGTTCTGCATCGCCGGATCGCGCGCGTCGGGATCGAGTCGACGCACCGTGGCCGCCAGTTGGAGCCGCAGCTGCCGCGACGATTCCAAGAACGACGCCCCGGTGGGGTACTGGTACACCCACGGCTCGAAGCGGCGGTGGAACCAGGGACGCGTCCGCAACTCGTTGAGGAGGTCGTACCAGGTGCCCTCGTCGCTCCCCAGCCCGTGGATGAAGACCACCGGGACGCGGCCCTCCCGGTGGGGCTCGAGGAGCTGGAGGCGCGGACGCGTGTCGGCGCGTCCGTACGGACGGAGGAACCCGGCCAGAAAATCGTCCTTCGGGAGCCCCTCGAGCATGTCGAGGAGCGGTGCCGTGAGATCGGCGGCGAGGAGGGGACGTGCCGGACCGATGTCGACCGCGGCGATCTCCATCGGATCGACGAGATCGAGGATCGCCGGCGCATGGTCGCGGGCGAGGGGGCCGACGAACGCCTCCACGACGTTCTCGTCGGCAGGCATGGTGAAACGGAGCACGGCGGTGGCCGCCAGCGACTGCCGCGTCGGGGGGGCGGCACGGCGGTCACGCTCGGCCGGGGGGGCGACGCGCACGCTCACCGGCAGCCCGAAGCCGCCACGCTCGTGGTGCCGGCTCACGCGCCGGTCGGCGGGCGGCGGATCGGCGACGACGCGCTCGATCGACTCGGCACGGATCGTCATCCCCGGCGTCTCGATGGGGACGACGATGGGCCCCCATGCCGGCCCCACGCGCAGCCCGCGGCCGTCGAGACGGCCGTGGGCCGTGGCGGTGCGGAGCAGCCCCTCGAGCGCCGTCGCGTAGCGCTCCGCCGCCTCGGGGAGCACCGTCGGGTCACCGGGGCAGATCCAGACGGCGTTCCAGGCCATCTCGGCGGCGGTGAAGTAGCCGTCGATGGCCCGGCAGTTGCCCTCCTTCTCGAGTTCGGCCGACTGCTCGGTGAGGCGGCAGGCCTGTTCGAGGAAGCGTGCCGCCTTCGCGGCCGGCGACTCCTTGGCGTCGGCGGCGGGAAGCGCGAGGCTCGTGCGCCGCACCGCCGTCGGCGGCTCGGCGCGGGGCGCCCCGGCGCCCCACAGCACGAGCGTCATGCCGGCCGCGACGGCGCGGCAGAGAAGGAGAGCGGGACGTCGTTCCATCCCGGCCATCGGCGTTCCTCGGGCACGACCGGCGCCGGCCTTCCGCGGCCGGCACCAGCGACGGTATCGGCACGCACCGGGCCCGGCCCGCAGTCGGCCCGGGTGGGACACCGCGGAAGGCCGGGGACACGCCGGGGGACGCTTTCCCCGCTTCTCCCGTCGCCGCGGTCCCCGCGGGTCGCCCCCGCCGTCAGGCGCGGGTCGAGGCCTGCTCTTCGGCGACCAGTTCGAGGTCGGAGCCGAGGTACTTCACCGTCGCCGAGGGGAGCAGATTGAAGTAGACGCGCCCGTCGGTGGCCCAGCGGCCCGATTCGTAGAGGAACTCCGCCGTGGCGGCCCGGATCGTCGACACGGCCTCCACCTCCTCCATGCCTCCCCCCTCGATCGCCTCGAACGAGACCTCGATCGCCACCAGGGCCTTGAGGCTCCCGGTGCGCCGTTCGCGGACGTAGAGCACGTCGTCGTCGAAGTCGACGTCGGCCCAGCGCAGGCCGCGTGGCTTGCCGGAGGCCGCGGCCCTGTCGATGAACTTCGCCTCGAGCTGCTCGCGCTGGCGGTGGAACTCCCGTTGGGCACGGGCGAGGCGCTCCGCGGCGCGGGCCAGACGGATGGGACGCATCGCGAGGGTGGTCGCCACCCCGGCCAGCGCCGCGACCCCCAACGTGCAGACGAACCACAGTGCGGTGCCCACGGCCCACCTCCGGGGAGTAAAGACTCGAGAAGTGTACGCCGCCACCCCCGATCGTCAAAATCATCGCCGCGATCCCGACGCCCCGTCCGGGATCGCTCCCTCCCCGCGGAAGCCGACCCCATGGCCGCAAAGCCCACCCCCGCCCGCCGCCGCACCACGCGCCTCGACCCGCCGGCGGACGCGGCCCCGCCCCGGCCCCTCGGCGCCCACCAGTCGGTCGCGGGAGGGTTCCCCAAGGCGGTCGAGCGCGCCGTGGAGACGGGCTGTCGATGCCTGCAGATCTTCACGCGAAACGTCAATCGCTGGGACGCCGCGCCGATCGCCGACGCCGACGCGGCGGCCTTCCGGGCCGCGGTCGCCGCCGCCGGCCTCGAGTGCGTCGTCGCCCACGATTCCTACCTGATCAATCCCGCGGCGGCCGACGAGACGCTCCGCCGCCGCTCGATCGACGGGCTCGTCCTCGAGATCGAGCGGGCCGCGGCGCTCGGCATCCGCTGGGTGGTGGCCCACCCGGGGGCCGCGGGCCCGCAGCCGCGCGACCTCGCGGTGGCCCGCGCCGCCGACGGCATCGCCGAGGCGCTCGGGCGCACCGCCGGGGTCCCCTCCGGGATCCTCGTGGAGACGACCGCCGGGCAGGGCTCCTGTCTCGGCGACACCTTCGAGGAGATCGGCGCCATCCTCGCCCGGGTCGATGGCGCCGGGTTCGCCGATCGCGTCGGGGTGTGCCTCGACACCTGCCACGTGTTCGCCGCCGGCTATCCCCTCGCCCCCCGTGCGGCGTACGAGGGGACGATGCAGGCCTTCGAGCGATCGGTCGGGCTCTCGCGCCTCGTGGTGATCCATGCCAACGACTCGAAGAAGCCGCTCGGGTCGCACGTCGACCGCCACGAGGCGATCGGCGCTGGGGAGATCGGCCCCGAGGCGTTCTCACTCCTGCTCGCCGATCCGCGCCTGGCGCGCGTGCCGGTGATCCTCGAGACGCCCAAGGAGGGGTCCGACGGCAAGCCGGACCCGGAACAGGACCGGCGCAATCTCGCCGCGCTCCGCCGCCTCGGTGCCGACGGGCCCGCGTGAGCGTGACGCCGTTCAGCCGTGGGGCGCCTCCGGCGGGATCGAGCGGCCGTGCGGATCGTCCTTTCCCTCGGCCAGTTCGGCGGCGATCCGGCCGCGCACCCCGGCCCCCAGATGGTGCTCGATCCATTCCGCGGGGGGATGGAGGTGGTCGAGGGGGATGGCGACGTGGCGGCCCAGCCACGCCTCCCAGAGACGGTGCGACCGGACGACGAGGCTCGCCTCGCGGCGTCCCGTCGCCGTCAGACGGTGGGGGCGCTCGCGCGACAGCAGGCCGTTGGTCACGAGCCAAGCCTCCGCGGCGCGGTCGACGATGGTCCGCGGCGGGAGGTGGGCCGTCCCCTCCTCCTCGGCCCGCCAGGCCGCCGCCAGTCTGTCCTCCCGTACCACGCGGAAGCGCAGCGTCGCACGGGCCACGAGCCGCGCCACGATCCCCTCCCCCGGGGCCGCGAGTGCCGCCGCGACGTATTCGAGCCCCAGCACCACCGCGATCATGCCGCCGGCGTTCGTGCCGAAGTGGCGGGCCGCGAGATACCCGACCACGCTGCCCGCCACCGCCAACGCCATCGCCAGGGCGATCATCCGCGCGAGCCGGCGCGTGAGGAGCTCCGCCGCCGCCGGCGGCACCACCAGGAGCGCCACGACGAGAACCGCCCCCACCGCCTCGAAGCTCGCCACCGTCGCCAGCGTGGTGGCGGCCAGGAGCCCGGTCGACACGGCGGCCACCGGCAAGCCGGCCGCCCGGGCGGCGTCCGGATCGAAGGAGGTGAACACCACCTCCTTCCAGAACAGGACCACGGCGGCGGCCGAGAGGGCGAGGACCACCGCCGCCGAGAGGAGGGCCCGCGGCACCTCCAGCCCCAGCACCGGCACCGTGTCGAAAGCGACCAGTTCCAGGATGCCGTAGAGGACGCACCCGGGATCGAGGTCGATCCGCGAGGCCAGCGCCGTCACGAGGACGACGCCCAGAGCGAAGAGCGTGGTGAAGGCGACGCCGGCACCGGCGTCCTCGGCGAGCCCGGCGCGGGAGCGGAGCAGGTCGGTGATCCCCGCGGTCACGAGCGCCGCCACGACCGCGCCGGCGAACACCGCCGGTCCCCCCGGTCGGCCACCGGCGAGCACCGCGAGCACGATCCCGGGGAGGACGGCGTGACTGACGGCGTCGCCGAGCAGGCTCATCCGGCGCACGACGAGAAACGACCCGGCCAGCGCGCAGGCCGCCGCCACCGTCGACACGGTGGCGATGGTCCAGGCGTGGATCGAGTCGAGTCCCTCCACCGGCTCCCCCTTCAGGACGTCGCGGATGCGGCGCGACCGGCCGCGGCGGCCTCGCGGATCGCCTGCAGGCGCGCCGCGTCGAGCACCGCCTCCGGCGCCGGGACGTCGATGGAGAGATGGCCGCGGGCCTCCTCGCGCGCCGACTCGAGCACCTCGGTCCAGACCTCCAGCCGCCGTTCCCTCTCGAGCGCCAGCTCGCGGCCCCGCGCGGCGAGCCGCCACGCCGTTCCGCCGGCGACCGGCTCGATCGCCCCCGCGCGCAGGAGTGCCCGCAGCGCCGCCGCCGCCTCGCCTCCGGGCAACCGTGCCGAGAACGATTCTCCGGTGCACGCCCCGGTGGACCGCTCCATCGCGAGCACCAGCCCGAGCACGCGCCCCTCGGCCCAGGCCCGGCGCGTGCGTCGCTCCCGCAGCCACCGCGCCACCAGGCCCCGCCGCGGCGCGAGCAGGAGCGACAGGCCGAACAGCCCGGCGGCGGCCAGGACCACGAGCGGACCGGTCGGCAGTCGCGGAGACACCGCACTGCCCGCCACTCCGAAGAGCGCCGCCACGAGCCCGATGACCCCGGCCAGCGGCACCATGGCACCGACCCGGTCGGTCCATTGCCGCGCCGTCACCGGCGGGATGACGACGAGGGCCGTGACGAGCACCACGCCCGCCGCCGGCAGCCCCACCACCACCATCACCGCCACGAGCGTCACGAGCGCCGCGTCGACGGCGGTCACCGGCCATCCGGCCGCCGCGGCGAAGGCGGGGTCGAAGGCCACGAGCGTCGCCACCTTGAAGAACACCGCGACCACCGCCACCACCGCCGCCGACAACGCCCCGAGCATGAGCGCGTCGGCGGTCGTCAGACCGGCGGCGTGGCCGAGGAGGAACTGCTCGAGGCCCGCGCTCCCGGGCACGCCGCTCGAGGTGATGGCGGAGAGGAGGGCGATGCCGGCCCCGAACGACACGCCGAGGACGATCGCCGTCGCGGCGTCGTCCCGGGTCCGGGTCCAGCGCCGGATGAAGACGAGCGCCGCCAGGGCCGCCACCGCCGACACGAGCGCCCCGGCGAGGAGCACGGGGAGCTCGCGCCGGCCACCGGTGGCCAGGAACGCTCCCGCCACCCCCAGGAGCGTGGCGTGCGCGGCGGCGTCGCCGGCGAGCGCCCGCCGCCGGAGCACGGCGAAGGATCCCGCCACGCCGGCGGCGAACCCGACCGCCGCCAGGCCGGCGCCGACGACGAGCGTGTTGTGGGGGATCGACACGAGCGCGGCGCGGGGCCGGGGAGCGCGAAGGTCACGGCGGCCCCCGCCCCTCCGCCACGGCGCGGCCGATCGCGTCGAGCACCTCGTGGCGGCCCGAGTAGGTGCGGCGCAGGTTCTCGGGGGTGAGCACGTCGGCCGTCGGGCCGGTGGCCACCAGGCGCATGTCGACGAGCGCCACCCTGTCGAACCACTCCGTCGCGGTGCGGAGGTCGTGGTGGACCACGACCACGAGCTTGCCCTCGGCGCGGATGTCGGCGAGGACGCGGAAAATCCGCTCCTGGGAGCGCGCGTCGACTCCGGCCATCGGCTCGTCGAGGAAGTAGACGTCGGCCCGCTGGGCGAGGGCCCGGGCGAGGAACACGCGCTGCTGCTGGCCGCCGGAGAGCCTGCCGATCTGCCGGTCGGCGACCTCGGCCAGGCCGACCCGTTCCAGGCACGACTCGGCCAGCGCCCGCTCGGCACGCCCCGGCCGGCGCAGCCAACCGAGACGGCCGTAGGTGCCCATGAGCACGACGTCGGTGACGCTCACCGGGAAGTCCCAGTCGACGCTCTCCCGCTGCGGCACGTACCCGACGCGCGGGCGCACCTCGTCGAGTTCCGCCCCCAGGATCCGCACCTCCCCGCCCGCCAGGGGCACGAGCCCCAGCGCCGCCTTGAGCAGCGTGCTCTTGCCGGCGCCGTTGGGGCCGATGATCCCGAACAGCGAGGCGCCGGGGATCGCGAGATCGACGTTCCACAGCACCGGCCTCCGCCCGTAGGCGACGGTCACGTCGTGGAACTCGACGCCGGCGGGGGCGTTGACGCCGTTCATGGCGCGGCGCCATCGACGCCGCCACCCTCCCCGGAGAGACCGGCGACGATCGCCTCGACGTTCTCGCGGATCGCACCCTCGAGCGTCGCCGCGCCCCCCTGCGGACCACCGATGGAGTCGGAGTGGAGGCGCCCGCCGATCGCCATGGCGTGCCCGCGCGCCGCGGCCCCCTCGCGCAGGGCGGCCACGTTCCGGTCCGACACGCTCGTCTCCACGAACACCGCGGGGATGTTCCGGGTCACGACGAGATCGACGAGGCGGTTCACGTCGCCGAGTCCCGCCTCCGCCTCGGTGCTCGTCCCCTGCACGCCGACCACCTCCACGTCGTAGGCCCGGCCGAAATAGCGGAAGGCGTCGTGCGCGGTGACGAGCACGCGCCGCTCGCGTGGGATCGCCGCGAGGCGCTCCCGCATCTCGGCGTCGAGCGCCAGGAGGCGTTCGACGTAGGCGGTCCCGGAAGCCCGGTAGGCCGCGGTCCCGTCCGGATCGAGGGCGGAGAGCGTCTCCACGACCGGAGGGACGCAGCCGCTCCACAGCGCCGCGTCGAACCACACGTGGGGGTCGTGCACACCGGCCCCCGCGTCGAGGAGCTTGTCGACGGGGAGCGCGTCGGCGACCGCGAGCACGCGGACGCGGCGCCCCAGCTTGGCGAGGAGGTCGGCGAGTTTCCCCTCCAGATGGAGCCCCGACGCGACCACGAGTTCCGCCCGGGCCAGCCGGTCGGCGTCGCGCGGCGTCGCCTTGTAGCTGTGGGGGTCGATGCCGGGGGCCATCAGACAATCGACGGCGACGCGATCCCCCCCCACCTGCCGCACGAGATCGGCCACGATCGTCGTCGTCGCCACCACCCGCGGCGGCTTGCCGGAGGCGTCGGCCGGGGGGAGCGTGGCGCAGGCGACGGCGACGACCCAGCCCAGAACCGGGCCGACCCGCCTGCGCCAACGACTTTTTGGAGGATCAAAAAACATTCTTTGGGCATCCAAAAAGGTGTCGTGGAAGTGTACCCCCGGCGGAGGCCGCGGCCAATCCGAGCGACCGGCGCGTTGACCGCCTCGGAAGGGCGGCCTATGGTCTGGGAGGAGAGGGGGCCGCCGGGATGGATACCGACTTCAATTCCGCCTACTTCAAGCGATTCCGGATGGAGATCGCGTCGGGCACCGCCGTGCCGGCGCCGGCGCTGCCCGACGGGTACCGACTCGTCCCCTGGCACGACGGACTCCTCGACGCGCACGCCCGCACCAAGTTCCGGTCGTTCCGCGGCGAGATCGACGCCGTCGTCTTCCCCTGCCTCGGGGATCTCGACGGCTGCCGGCGGCTGATGCGCGAGATCCGCGGCAAGGCGGGCTTCCTGCCCTCCGCGAGTTGGCTCGTGGCCCGGTCGGTGCGCCGGGCCGATCCGACCGACGCCCGCCCCGCCGAGGTGGAGTGGTGCGGCACGATCCAGGGCGTCGTCGATTCCGGCGGCAACGGCTCGATCCAGAACATCGGCGTCGTCCCCTGCCACCGGGGCTTCGGCCTGGCGACGTCGCTCATCGTCCAGGCGCTCGCCGGTTTCCTCGCCGAGGGGGTCCCGCGCGTGGCGCTCGAGGTGACGGCCGACAACGCCCGCGCGGTGCGGTTGTACCGGAAACTCGGGTTCCGCCGGGTGAGGACGCTCTACAAGGTGGTCGATCGGCCGGCCTGGACCTCCCTCGAACGGGAACCGGCGTTCCTCTGACTCGCCGGGCGGGGGGCCGGTGCCCACCCCGCCACGCCGGCGGGCCGCCGCCGGAGGCGTGCCGGGGACGGTTTCGCCGCCCCGAACCCCTCGGGCGGCCGCGGCGACGCTATCTTTGGGGGGGTCACATCTCCTCCGCCGCCCCTCCGGCCATCCCCGTGAAGCAATCCCTCTTCTCCGCCACCCTCGACAACGGGATCGTGCTTCTCGGCGAGGAACTGCCCGGCCTCGAATCGGTGGCGATCGCCTTCCACACCCCCGCCGGGGCGATCCACGACGGCGTCGGCCGGTGCGGTCTGGCGACGCTCTCCGGCGAGATGATGCTCCGCGGGGCCGGGGAGCGTTCCAGCCGCGAGATCGTCGAGGCGCTCGAGGGGGCCGGCATCCAGTGGGCCCAGTCGGTGTCGACGAGCCACTCGAGCTTCGCCGGAGCCATGGTCGCCCGGCAACTGCCGGAGGCGCTTCCCATCTACGCCGACATCCTCCGCCGCCCACTGCTGGTGGCGGAGGAACTGGAGAGCGCCCGGTCGATGGTGCTGCAGAACCTCGCCGGCACCGAGGACGATCCGGCCCATCGGGCGATGGCGGCACTGCGCGAGCTGCAGTTCCCGCGCCCCTGGGGGCTGCCCGCGGAGGGGCGATCGGCGGACGTCGAGCGGATCGGCATCGAGGAGGTGCGCGCCTTCGTCCGCGACCACGTCCGTCCCGCCGGCACGATCATCGCGGTGGCGGGGCGCATCGATTGGGAGGACTTCGTCCCCCGGGTGGAGCGCCTCTTCGGCGACTGGCACGCCGGCGCCGTGCCCGGCGTGGTGGCGGGCGCCCGCGGCGAACACGTCCGTCACGTCCCCCACGACTCCCAGCAGACGCACATCGCCCTGGCCTGGGCCGTCCCCCCCTACCGCGAGGACGACTCCTACGAGGCCTCCGCGGCGCTGTCGGTGCTCGGCGGCGGCTCGAGCTCGCGGCTGTTCTCGGAGGTCCGGGAGCGGCGCGGGCTGTGCTACAGCGTGTCGGCCGGCTACCAGACGCTCCGTGACGCCGCCGCGGCGGTGTGCTACTCCGGCACCTCGGCCGCCAGGGCGCAGGAGACGCTCGACGTGATGCTGGCGGAGATCGCCCGGCTCCCCGGCACGATCGACGCCGCCGAACTCGACCGCGTCAAGGCGCGGGCGAAGAGCGGGCTGGTCATGCAGCAGGAGTCGAGCGCCGCCCGGGCCGGATGGATCGCCAAGCAGTGGTACCATCTCGGCACGGTGCGCAGCCTCGCCGAGGAGTTGGAACGCTACGACCGCCTCACGGTCGGGACGGTGGAAGCGTGGCTCGCCGCACACCGGCCGGCCGGTCTCACCGTGGTGTCGCTGGGGAAGGAAGCGCTCGAGGTGCCGCGTGAAGTTCTTGCATGAGCGTCTGCCCAACGGGCTCGACGTCATCGCCGAGGTGACCGACGCCGCGCTCTCCACGAGCGTCGGCTTCTTCGTCCGCACCGGCGCCCGCGACGAGACCGACGCCGAGTGGGGCGTGAGCCATTTCCTCGAGCACATGGTGTTCAAGGGCACGCACGACCTCTCCGCCGACGAGATCAACAGGCGCTTCGACTGGATGGGGGCGAGTGCCAACGCGTTCACGAGCGAGGAGGACACCTGCTACCACGCCGCCGTGCTCCCCGAGCAGCAGGTGGAGGTCACGGGGCTGCTCGCGCGGATGATGCGGCCGGCGCTCCGCGAGGATGACTTCGACACCGAGAAGAAGGTGATCGTCGAAGAGATCCGCATGTACGACGACCAGCCCCCGTTCGGCGCCGACGACCGCTGCCGGGCCACCTTCTTCGGCCGGCACCCGCTCTCCCGGAGCGTGCTCGGCACGGTGCAGTCGATCGAGTCGATGCCGGTGGAGACGATGCGCGACTACCATCGGCGCCGCTACTCCCCGGGCAACATCGTCCTGGCCGCGACGGGTGCCGTCGATTTCCCCGCGCTGGTGGAGTCGGCGCGGCGCTGGTGCGGCGACTGGGAACCGATCGTGGTGCCCCCCCGCCGCGTGCCGGCGGCGGCCCATCCCCCCGCCGGCGCCCCGCCGCTCGAGCACGTCACCCGGTCGACCTCGACCCTGGAGTACGCGGTGCGGATGTCGGACGGGCCGACCGGCGACGACGAGGATCGCTTCGCCGCCAAGCTCCTCGCGGCGATCCTCGGCGACACCTCCGGGAGCCGCCTCTATTGGGCGCTCGTCGACACCGGGGAGGCGGAGCAGGCCTCGTGCCACCACCAGGACTTCCTCGACGCCGGCCTGTTCGCCACCCAACTCTCCTGCGACCCGGAGGACGCCCCCCGCCTGCTGGGGAGGATCCTGGAGGTCTACGGGGAGGCGGCCACGGGCGGCATCGGCCGGTCCGAACTGGAGCAGAACCGCAACAAACTCGCCGGACGGTGGGTTCTCCTCGGGGAACGGCCCCGCCGCCGGCTCTTCGACGTCGGCCCGGAATGGGCCCATTCGGGAACCTACCGATCCGTCGCCGACGACCTGCGTACCATCGAGAGCCTCTCGCTCGACGACGTCCACCGCGTCCTCGCGCGCTGGCCCCTCCACGGCCCGGGGACGACCGTCCTGGCGGGGCCGCTGGAGGGCTGAACCTTCACCGCCGGCCGATTCCCGACCACAATGATCCCGTCCCCCGCGACACTCCCAGCACCCCCGGCCATCCCATGACGCCCCTCATCGCCGCCGACTTCAGCATCGCCCTCCCCCCCCTTTGGCTCCTCGGGGCGGGCGCGTTCCTCGGGCTCGTCGGCATCCTGCTCGGGTGGGGGGTGCTGCGGGTGGTCGCGCCGCGTCTGGCGGCGGAGGCGGCGGCGAGCCTGGGAGACGGGTTCGCCGGCCCCTTCGGCTGGCTGCTCCTCGCCCTCTCGGCGTGCGCCGTCGCGTTCACGCCGATGATGCCCACGGCGATCGGCCAGATCGGCCGCTCGCTCGCCCGCATGGCGACGACCCAGTCCTTCCAGGAGCGGGTGAGCGTGCCGGCGGGTGCGGAACGGCAGGAGTACGAGTTCGCGCTCCGTCCGCAGGAGATCCAGCGTCTCCGGTTCGAGGCGCCCGGGTCCCTCCTCGTGCGCACGCAGCAACCGGTCGAGGGCTTCGCGCTGGCGAAGCAGCCCGACATCGAGGTCGTCGCCGGCCAGCCGTGGACCTGGGAGCGGACGGACGAGACCAACCGGCCCAATCCGTTCGTGGGCCAGAAGGCGCGCGTGGAGGTCAGCAACGCCGGCGCGGACCCGGTCGATCTCACCATCCGGGCCGACCTCGCCCCGGAGTACGGCCAGTCGGCGATCCTCCCCTGGACCACCGCCACGGTGCTCGCCATCGCCGCCGCCTACGCCGCGTTCCGTCTCCTTCCCAGGCGGATGGCGGCGGTGGCCTCCGCGACGACGAAGGAGGCGATCGGCCAACCGGTGTTCGCGGTCGCCCTCATCGCCGGCATCGTCCTCCTCCTGGCCTTCATCGTCATCCCGTACAACACGTTCGGCGAGGACGTGAAGATGCTCAAGGACAGCGGGCTGACGCTGATCAAGGTGCTCGCGCTGCTGGTCGTCGTGTGGACGGCGAGCGTGGCGGTGGCGGACGAGATCGAGGGGCGGACGGCGCTCACGGTGCTTTCGAAACCGCTGCGGCGCTGGCAGTTCGTCCTCGGGAAGTACGTCGGTCTCGTGCTCGTCGCGCTGCTGGTGTTCCTCATCCTCGGCAGCGTGCTCCTCGCCACCACCAGCCTGAAGGTGGTGTACGACGCGCGCGAAGGGGGCAAGCTCGACCCGGTGTGGCGCGACTGCGCCGAGGAGATGATCACCGTCGTCCCCGGGCTCGTGCTCTCGTTCCTCGAGACGATCCTCCTCGCGGCCGTGAGCCTGGCGGTGTCCACCCGTCTGGGCATGGTGCCGAACCTCATCATCTCCTTCGCGGTCTACGCGCTCGGGCACCTCGTCCCGCTCATCGTGCAGTCGAGCGTCGGGAAGTTCGCCATCGTGCGCTTCGTCGGCCAGTTGTTCGCCACGATCCTCCCGGTGCTCGAGCACTTCACGATCGAGGCGGCGGTGGTCGGCGGCGTGCCGGTCCCCTGGAGTTACCTCGGCTGGGCCGCGCTCTACGCGGGGCTCTACTCGACCGTGGCCCTCCTCGTGGCCCTGGTCCTCTTCCAGGACCGCGACCTGGCCTGACGGCGGGCCGGGCGCCTACCGCGCGATGCCGGTCCGGCCGGTGAGGCCGACCAGGCCCACGCCGTCGAGGGCCGGGCCGGCGAGCGGCTGCCAGTCGATCGCCTGCGGCGGAGCGGATTGGGCCTGGGCGCTGGCGTCGAAGAACAGCGTCAGCCCCCCGGGCAGGCGGCGTTCGACGCGCGGCCCCAACTCGAGCGACAGCCGGGCGGCGGTCGTCGACCGGGCGATCGTGGTCTTCAGTTCGATCGCCTCGCGCCCCTTGTCATGGTCATGGGCCATCGCCATGCCGCCGAGGAGCTTGGCCGGGCGGCCCGACTCGACGACCCGGCTGTCGGCGAGCATCCCGGCGGTGAGGTCGATCCCCTCGATGCGGCTCTTGATGCAGGCCTCGAGCGGATTGGCGGCCTGATCGGGCGCCGCCGGCCCCCGCACGATGACCCGGAAGGGGTCGGGCGTGGCCGGCTCGCGGACGTCGCTCGAGCGGATCGCCGGGGCGATCGAGCCGGCCCCCTGGAATCCCCCGGGACCGAAGCCGTCGAACGGCGCGGCCCCGTCGGCCACCACGGCGTCGTCCCATCGGGCGACGACCGACTGCGGCGGCCATTCGGCCCGGGCCACGCCGGCGGGCGCGGCCGACGGAACGCAGACGCCGAGCCCGAGGGCGACAGCCCGGGCGGAAAGGCGGATGGATGGCATGGCGGGCGGGGAGGCAGGCAGCTTCGCGGGCGGGAGACCGGGAAATCCCCGGCCCGCTCCTGCTATCGGCGCCGCCACGAAGGGGGCATCCACCCGGCGCCGGCCGCCGGCAAACCCGCGTCACGCTGGGCAAGACGCGGAAGCCCGGAGGATGGCGTCAGCCGGTGCGGCGCAGCGGCGTCGGCAGCGGGAGCGTGGGGCGGAGGTCCCGGCCGCCGAGCGACGTGGTCTCGAGCGCGTCGAGGACCCGGTTGGCGATCTCGAGGGCCGCCGCCCCGGCCGTTCCCGGCACGAGCGGTGCCCGCCGGTCACGGATCGCCGCGAGGAAGTCGTCATGCTCGCAGGCGATGGCGTTGGCCTCGGGGATGGCGAGCGAATCGCTCGGCAGGACGTCGGTGAAGAAACGTTCGCGGAGCCCCGCCCGCTCCTCCGGCGGCACGGCCGTGGCGACGAACGAGCCGGCGCGCACGGCGGCCGAGGGACCGATCACCTCCACCGTCTTGCCGTGGAAGTCGACCGACACGATCCCCTCGCTCGACCAGAGCGTGAGGCCGCGGCGCAGGACCGGATTGATGCGCGACGCCGTCAGCGTCGCCGAGAGCCCCGAGGAGAAGAGGAGATGGGCGCGGACCGCGTCCTCGTGGCCGCCGGTGGCGCGGAGTCCCCGCGCGTCGACGTGCTCGAGCCGCCCGGGGCCGAGTGACAGGAGCAGGTCGATGTCGTGGATCATCAGGTCGTGGACGACCCCCACGTCCATCGAGCGGAAGGTGAACGGGGCCAGCCGCAGCGACTCCAGGGCCACGATCCGCCCGGCACGCGCCACCGCCATCCGCCATGCCGGATTGAAGCGTTCCACGTGGCCGACGGCGACGGTCCGCCCCAGGCGCCGGGCCGTGGTGACGATCGACCGCGCCTCCTCCACCGTCGCGGCGATCGGCTTCTCGACGAGCAGGTCGATGCCGCGCTCGAGCAGCGGCACCGACACCGCGGCATGGAGGCCGGTCGGGGCCGCCACCACCGCGGCCTCCACGCTGCCGACGATCGCCGTCGGATCGGTCAGCGCCCGGCAGCCGTGCGCCTCGGCGACCCTGCGGCACGAAGCCTCGCAGGGGTCGACCACCGCCACCAACTCGGCATCCTCGCGCGCCGCGAGCAGACGCGCGTGGATGGTGCCGAGGTGCCCGCAGCCGATCACCGCCACCTTCGTCCGGATCATGCAGCCCTCCGTCGGGGAAGGGCGCGTCCGTGCCGCCCCTCCTGTTGTTCGGCGAGGAAAGTGAACATCGCGTCGACCTCCGGCACGAGCATCGACTGCGAGCGGAGGATCTCGGCGGCGCGGGCCAGGCCGACGCGGGCCCGCCACACGAGTCGATGGGCCTCGGTGATCGCCTCCACGGCCTGCGGCGAGAAGCCGCCGCGCCGCAGCGCCACCACGTTGGTGCACCGCGGTCTGGCGGGCGAGCCCTCGCAGAGCATGAAAGGGGGCACGTCGTGGAGGACGCGCGACAGCCCGGCCACGAACGACCAGCCGCCGATCGTGGCCCAGTGGTGGACCGCCACGCACCCCGAGAGCGAGGCGTGCGAGTGGACGCGGACGTGGCCGCCGAGGAGGGTGCCGTTGGCGATGATCACGCCGTCGCCGATGCGGCAGTCGTGGGCCACGTGGCAGCAAGCCATGAGGAAATTGCCGTCGCCGACGACCGTGACCCCCTCCTCCTTCTCGGAGGCCCGGTTGATGGTCACGCCTTCGCGGATGACGTTGTCGTCGCCGATCTCCACGCGGGTGTCGCTCCCGCGGTAGCTGACGTCCTGCGGATCGGCACCGATGACGGCGTTGGGGAAGACGCGGTTGCGGGCACCGATCCGCACCGTCCCCATCACCGTGACGTGGTTCAGGAGCACCGTCCCCGCGCCGATGGTGGTCCGCTCGGAGAGCACGCATCCCGGCCCCACCACCACGCCGGGGGCGAGGCTGGCCCCGGAGGGCACGATCGCCGTGGGATGCACCACGGGGGGCGGGTCGGCGGCGGCGGGGTGGGGCGGGAAGGTCATCGTGCGGCGGGGCGGCGGGGCGGCCGTGATCAGGCGGTGCGGGCGAGCGGCGCGGCATGGTCGGCCAACAGCGCACGGACGCAGCCGGCGTTGAGGGCATGGCCGCTGCGCCAGGCACGGACGTGGGCATGGAGGGGACGTCCGGCCAGCGCCAGGTCGCCGACCACGTCGAGCACCTTGTGCCGGACGCACTCGTCGGGCCAGCGCAGTTCCGTGCCCACCGGCCCGTCGGGGCCGAAGAGGACGAGATCCCCGGGAGCCACCGTCAGCCCCAATCCGGCGGCGCGCAGCCTGTCGGCGTCCGCGAGGGAGAGGAAGGTCCGCGCCGCCGCCAATTCCGCCCGGTAGGTCTCGGGCGTGACGCGGAGCGCGAGGGATTGCCGGCCGATCGGGCCGGGACCGTAATCGAGGAGGTACTCGATCGACAGCCCGGGATGGAGCGGCGGCCCGAGCTCGATCCAGGCGCCGGCGTCGCCCACGCGCAGCGTTTCCCGCACCACGATCGGCTCGATCGGCGCTTCCTGCTCGACGACGCCGGCGCCGTCGATGGCCTCGACGAAGGGGAGCGCGGAGCCGTCCATGCCGGGAAGCTCCTCGGCGCTCACCGCCACGATGCAGTTGTCGACCGCCAGGCCCGCAAGCGCGCTCATCACGTGCTCCACCAGGTGCACCGACGCGCGACCACGGACGAGCTGGGTACGGTTGCGGGCCTCGACCACCGCGTCGACGCGGGCGTCGATCGCCGCGGGCGGATCGAGATCGGACCGCACGAAGACGATCCCGCTGCCCACGGGTGCCGGCCGCATCTCCACGCGGTTGGTGCAGCCGCTCCAGTAGCCGCGGCCGCTGACGACGGCCACGTCGCGGAGGGTGCGCTGCGGCCGCTCGGGGGGCTTTTGGGGCATGGGGCGGCCGGACGGTGGGGGTGGAAAGACCCGCCGTCCCGCGGCCGGTCCGGGGACGGCCGCGGGACGACGCGTCGAAGGGCACGCGGCGCTCGGCCCGCGGAGGCCGGCACCGGGCCCCGCGGGATCAACGACGCGGCGCCGTGGCGGCGGGCTGCGTGGCGACCGCGGGGGTGTTGAGCATCTTGAGGATGTCGGGGGTGATGTCGATGCCCGGTTCGATGTAGACCATCGGCTTGGTGATGCCGCGGAGGATCTGGTTACGGTCGGAGTTGTCGACCGGATCGCCGTCGAAGCGGTGGACGATGGCGATGCGGTGCTCGCGGGCGAACTGCTCGACGGCCTTCTCCACCTCGGTGTAGACCTGGAGGTAGACCTTCGCCTCCTGGTCCATGAACTCCTTCTTCTGGAGCTGGGCACTGACGTTGAAGTCACCCTGCGCCTTGGCGATCTCCGCCTCGAGCTTCTTGAATTCCGGGGTCCCAGGATTGAATCCCTTGATCTGCTCCATCAGGCCGTTGATCCGGTCACGCTCCCCCTTGAGCGTGTTCTCGGCGGCCATCACCTGATCCTTCATCTTGTCCATCGCCGCCTTGAAACGGGCGTGGTTCTTGAAGATGTACCCGACGTCGATGACCGCCACGTGCGTCGCAGGACCGGCGGCGGGGGCCGCGGCGGGGGCCGCCGGCACCGGCGCGGACGGACGCTGCGGCGCCTGGGCACGGGCCACGGCGGGAACGGCGAGGATCGCACAGAGAATCGCTGCCAGTTGCCACTTCACGATCGCACTCCTTGCTTTGTCGCTCGCGCTTCCGCCCGGGTCCCGCCCATGTGCCGGCAGGACTCCGCGGGCCTCCGGCGACGCCTGCCGGGGCCATCCGTGGCCGCGGTCGGTGTGCCGGTCGGGGCGGGACTATGGCAGCGTGGCCCCGCCGGTTCAAGGCCAATCCTGGCCGTCCGATCGCCGGGAAAAAGACCTCAGCGGGGGGCGCCGAGCGTGACCTCGAGCGTCACCTCCCGATCGCCTCGACGGACGACGACCGGCACCGATTCGCCGGCCTTGTGCTTGCGGAGGGCGCTGTCGAAGTCGTCCAGCCCGGTGACGGCACTGTCGCCGATCCGGATGACGACGTCCCCCCCTTCGAGCCCCCCCTTGGCCGCGGGCGAGTCCTTGGCGACGCCGGCGATCGCGTAGCCCTGCCCCGGCTTGCCGAAGTCGGGGATGCTGCCGAAATAGGGACGGTCCCCCTCCCGCCGCTGCCGCACCTGTCCCCCCGCCACCTCGACGTACTCCGGCCGCGGGCCGCGGGCCAATTCCTTCACCCCCTCGGCGACCATGCGGGCGATCCGCGCCATGCCGTCGTAGTTGATCTTCTCGGCGGTGTCGGTGGGACGATGGTAGTCGGGGTGGGTTCCGGTGAAGAGATGGAGCACGGGGATCTTCCGCGCGTAGAAACTGGCGTGATCGCTGGGACCGAAACCGCCCGGGTCCTTGGTGCCGTCGAGCGCGTGGATCGCGAGGAGCCGGTCGACCATGGCGTCGATGCCCGTGCCCGTTCCGGTGCCATGGACGATGAGCTTGCCGTCGAGCCGGCCGACCATGTCGAGGTTGACCATCGCCACGGTGTCGGCGAGCGGGCGGGCGGCGTTGCCGGTGTAGTGGGCGCTGCCGAGGAGCCCGCGTTCCTCACCCGAGAAGGCGACGAAGAGGATCGTCCGCGGATACGGCCCCTCGTCGGCGAGGATCCGCGCCACCTCCACGAGCATCGCCGTGCCGCTGGCGTTGTCGTCGGCGCCGGCGTGGATGCTCGTGTCGCCGGGCGCGGCCGAATTGCTCCCGCCGTACCCGAGGTGGTCGTAGTGGGCACCCACGATCACCGTCTCCTCCGGGAGGATCGGCACCGGCGCCGTCGCGGTCGCCGGTGCGGCCGCCGTGCCGCCGTGCGGACCGGCGGCGCCGTGGGGATCGGCGGCGCCGTGGGGATCGGTCGCCGCGGCCTTCGCGTCGGCCGCCGCCTTCCCCTCGAGGGCGTCGAGGGCCTTCTCCTCCGCCGGCGACGCCGGCGGGTCCTCGTGCGGCGGCACCGCGGCCGTGCCGTGCCCCGCCGGTGCCGCGGTGGGCACCGCGGCACCGCCCACCCCGGGGAGGAGGGCGAGAACGTTGCGTGCGGTGGTCTCCGATCGCTCGATCGCGATCCGTCCACGGATGCGCCACCCCTCGAGCGGCGCCGAACGGGGCGTCGGCCCCTCGTCGATCGACTTCTCCACGTCCGCGAGGCCCGTCCCCCGCGCGGCGGTGAGGATCCGATCGATCACCGGCCGCTTGACCTGCAGCACCGGGAGCGACCGTTTGTCGGAGCCGTCACCCGCCCGGTTGAACGCCATCAGGGCGTCGTCGGTGTTCGAGGCGTCGTTGCAGAAGACGATCCCCCCCGCCTCGTGCTCCGAGGCGTTGGCGACCTTGCGCGACAGCGCGGCGTACTGGGACGCCTGATTCCCCTCGAACTTGCTCTTCGGATCGTCCTTCTGCGGCTCCTGCCGGAGGACGACGACGGCCTTCCCCTTGGCCCCCTCCGCACCGAGCGGGGCGTAGTCGTCGTAGTCCTCGGCCTTGGCGGTGATCCCGTAGCCGGCGAAGACGAGCGGCAGGTCGAAGGGACCGGAGCCCCCCGCGGCCAGCGGGGTCCAGTCGGTCCCCACCTCGAGCGTCTGCACCGGTGCGGTGCCGTCGGCCGCCGGGGGGCCGACGATCTCCGCGGCGTTCTCCTCGCGCGGGCCGAGTTTCGCCTCGAGCGTGATCGGGAACCTCTGGAAGGCCTGTCCTTCGAGCACGGCGGTGTCGAGGCCGAGCGCGGCGAACCGGTCGGCGAGCCAATCGGCCGCCTTCTCGATCCCCCCGGTGCCGGGGCCGCGCCCCTCGCGTTCCGGGGCGGCCAGCCACTCCACGCTCTCCCGCAGCCTCTCGCGGCGGGCGACCTCGGGTCCGGAGAGCAGCCGCGCCGCCGGTTTCTCCGCCGCCGGCGTCGGTTCCTGCGCGGGAACCACCCCCGGGAACGGGAGGGACAGCGCCACGCCGGCGATCATCCACCACCACGCCGATCCCGACACCGTCCCCGTCACCTGCGCGAAGCGTCGCATCGCCATCTCCACCGCCCGAGTGATCGTCTCCCCGGCAGCGGCGCCGGGGTCCTCGCCCCGGATTGTAGCCACGCCGCCGCCGGAGCGTCGCCGGCCACGACGCTTCCCGGCCCGACGCCGTCGTGCGAGAATCCACCCCCGTCGCCGATCCATTCCGGAGCCCACGCCGTGCCGTCGCTGTTCGTGATCCAGGGCCGGGACCGCGGCACGCGCTACCCCCTGCCCGCGTCCGAGGGGGCGGTGGGCATCGGCCGCGAATCCGGGAACGCCGTCCAGATCCACGACAGCGAGGTCTCCCGCCGTCACGCGGAGATCCGCTTCAACGACGGGAAGCACGTCATCGTCGACCTGCAGAGCTCGAACGGCACGTTCGTCAACGGCCGCCGCGTGGAGCGCGCGGAGTTGGCCCACGCCGATCGGGTGCTCCTCGGACGCACCGTGCTCGCCTACTCGCTCGACGTCCCCGGGGGGAACGGCGCGGCCGGTCCCGCGACGGAGTCCGACGCGCCGCCGACGACCGGGGAGCTGGACCTGTTCGCGGCCGTGGACGACGACGGCTCGCACATCGTGCGGAGCCTGCGCGACGACGGGTCCCCGGCGCCCGGCGACGGGCGGCGCGGCGACGCCGAGGACCAGTGGCTCGCGCGCGCCCAGAGCAACCTCCGCGTCATGTACCGGACGGCGCTGGCGGTGAGCCACACGCTCGACATCGACGAGCTCCTGGGGCGGATCCTCCAGTTGGTCTTCGAGTGGGTGGGGGCCGACCGCGGCTGCGTCATGCTCCTCGATCCCGACTCGGGCGAACTGCAGGCCAAGGCCCGCCGCGACCGGCACTCGGCCAATCCCTCCTCCATGGCCATCAGCCGCACGATCCTCGACTACGTCCTGCGCCACGGCGAAGGGGTGCTGACGAGCGACGCCCGCGACGACGACCGCTTCAGCACCGGCCACAGCGTGGTGCGCACCGGCGTCCGCGAGGCGATCTGCGTGCCGATGCAGGGACGCTACGGCACGGTGGGCATCCTCTACGTCGACACCACCACGCCGCTGGCCGACGCGCTCGGCGCCGGGCAGCGCCGCTTCAGCGACGATCACCTGAAGCTCATGGTGGCCATCGGGCACCAGGCGGCCCTGGCCGTCGAGGACACCACCTACTACTCGGCGATGGTGCAGTCGGAGCGGCTGGCCGCGGTCGGCCAGACGATCGCCACGCTGTCGCACCACATCAAGAACATCCTCCAGGGCATCCGCGGCGGCAGCTACCTCGTGGAGATGGGGCTCGAGAACGAGGACCTGGCTCTGCTGCACAAGGGCTGGGACATCGTCTCGCGCAACCAGAACAAGATCTCGTCGCTGGTGATGGACATGCTCTCCTTCAGCAAGGAGCGCGAGCCCGATCCGGTGCCGGTCGATCTCGGGGCTCTGATCGGCGACATCGTCGAGACCGTCCACCACCGCGCCGAGGAGGCGGGGACGCGGATCGTCTGGTCGCCACCGGCCGATCTCCCGCGCATGCTCTTCGATCCGGAGGGGATGGCGCGGGCCGTGCTCAACGTCGTCACCAACGCCCTCGACGCCGTCGAGGGGCGGGACGGGGGCACGGTGACGATCGGCGTCGCCGTCGACCACCCGGCGCGGAAGGTCCGCATCACCGTCGCCGACGACGGCGAGGGCATGACCCCGGAGACGCTCGCCCGGATCTTCGATCTCTTCGAGTCGACGAAGGGGTCGCGCGGCACCGGCCTGGGCCTGACGGTGAGCCGCAAGATCCTCCGCGAGCACGGCGGCGACATCCGGGCCGAGAGCCGCCTCGGCGCGGGGAGCCGCTTCACGCTCGAGTTCCCGCTGCGCCTCGAGGGGGAGGAGGAGCCGTCCCCGGGCCAGGGCGAGGACGAAGCGAGCCTGCACACCCTGGCACCGGGCGTGCCGCCTCCCGGTCGGCCGGGTCCGCCATGACGTCCCCCGTCCCCGCATCGTCCCCCCGCCCGCGGACGCTGCCCATCACCTGCGTGGTGATCACCCGCGATGCCGCCGGGCACCTCGGTGCCACGCTCGACTCGGCGGCGCCGTGCGCGGAACTGTTGGTCCTCGACAGCGGCTCCACCGACGGCACCGTGGCCGTGGCACGGTCCCGTGGAGCACGCGTCGAAAGCCAGCCATTCCTCGGCTTCGGACCCCAGAAGCGCCGCGCGTGCGACTTGGCGGCCCACGACTGGATCCTCTCCCTCGACGCCGACGAGGCGCTCGACGAGGAGGCGACCGCCGGCCTCGCGTCGTTCGACCTCTCCGATCCCCGTGTCTGCTGGGAATGGCGGCGACGGACGTTCGTCGGCCGCCGCGAGGTGCGCCACGGGCCGTGGGGGGGGGAGCGGGTGCTGCGCCTCTTCCACCGCTCCCACGCCCGTTTCACCGACCACCTCGTCCACGAACGGGTCGCCGCCGCCACGCCGCCACGCCTCGCCCCCGGGTCGATCCTCCACCACAGCTTCACCGGATGTGACGACGTCGTCCTCCGGGCGGCACGGTACGCCGTGCCGAAGGCGGCGATCCTGCGGGCGAAACGGGAGCACTCACCCGCCTGGGTCCTCCCCGCGCGCGGCCTGGCCGCCTTCGCGAAGGCCTGGATCCTGCAGGGGGGCTTTCGCGACGGCGCGGCGGGGTTCGTGGTGGCCCTCTCCCGCGTCGTCGACTCGACCCTCGCCCGGGCGATCGTCGCCTGCGACGAGGCGGAAGGCGACGACGGCGGGGAGCCGCCGCGGGGCTGATCGCCCGGCGCCGTCCCGGACCCGCGCCGCGGCCCGGCGGGGCTGGCTCAACGGCCCGACCGCTCCGCCCCCTCCCCGACCGGCGTGCCCCTGCCCTCGACGAGCGTCACGTCACGATCGATCCCGGCGACGGCGAACGTCTCGGTCCCGCCGCCGATCCAGCGCACCTCGACCGCCTCGACCGCCGGGGCCGCTCCCAGCCCGAAGTGGAGACGGCTGCCGTAGTGACCCTGGTAACCCCGCCCGGAGTGGACCTCGTCGACCGACTGCCTTCCCCCCGCACGCACCCTGACCCGCGCCCCCACGCCGTCCCGGTTGCCGACGGTGCCCACCAGACGCACGCCGAGCCAATGGCCTCCCCCGCCGCGCTCCCGATCGAGATTCCGCAGCACCGTGGGGGCCTCGCGGGAATTGAGGATCACCGCGTCGACGTCGCCGTCGCCGTCGAGGTCGTCGAAGGCGGCGCCCCGCGCACTGTGCTTGGCCACGTCGTGCAGCCCCGCCGCCGCGGAGACGTCGGCGAAACGCCGCCCCAGGTTCCGCAGGACCACGTTGTGGTTGCGGTAGGCGCCCGAGTCGCCGTGGAGGTCGGCGAGGTCGTTGAAGTGGCCGCAGGCGGCGAACAGGTCGCGGTGGCCGTCGGAGTCGAAGTCGACGATGCCCGCCCCCCACTTCACGAAAGGGATGCTCCCCGCCGCCGCGCCGCAGCGTGCCGTGGCGTCCTCGAATCCGGCACCCTCCAGGTGACGGAACAGGATCGGACGCTGTCCCTGCGCGGTCGTCACCCACAGGTCGGGGCGGCCGTCGCCGTCCACGTCGCCGCAATCGACCCCCATGCTGCCGTTGGCCTGGCCCACGGCGTCGTAGGCCAGGCCCTCCTCGAGCGCCGCCTCGGTGAAGGTGCCGCGGCCGTCGTTGCGGAAGTAGTGGTTGGCCGCGACGTCGTTGAGCACGAAGACGTCGGTGTCGCCGTCGTCGTCGGCGTCGAGGCACACCACCCCCATGCCGGGCCCTTCGAGACCGGAGATGCCCGACTCCGCCCCGACGTCGGTGAACGTGCCGTCGCCGTCGTTGCGGAAGAGCGTGTCGGGCCAGGCCTCGTAGTCACGCGGGCCGTGGTACACCGGCACCCCGCGGATCCGCGGCGACACGTGCCCCTCGAACGTGAAGCGGACGTAATTGGCCGCGTACAGGTCGAGGTCTCCGTCGGCGTCGGCGTCGAGCATCGCCACGCCGGCACCGAGCTTGTCGCCGTCGGCGACGCCCGCTGCCCCGGTGACGTCGACGAACGTCCCGTCGCCCATGTTCCGCCAGAGGCGCTTCGGCCCGAAGTTGCTCGTGTACAGGTCGGGGAAGCCGTCGCCGTCGACGTCGCCGACCGTCGCCCCCACGCCGTAGGCGTCGTGGACCAATCCCGCCGGTGCGGTCGCGTCGGCGAAGCGCCAGTCGCCTCGATTGCGCGCGAGCATGGCCCGCGGCCGGCGCGGCGGATCGGTCCCGGTCAGATCGGAACCGTTGGGGAGCCAGAGGTCGATGCGACCGTCGAGGTCGTAGTCGAACGTCGCCGGCCCGGCCGAGACCACCTCCACGATGTAGCGCCGGCCGCTCGAGCCGTCGTCGTGCACGAACGTGAGCCCGGTGGCGGCCGTCACCTCCTCGAAGCGGATCGCCGCCTCCGGCTCGGCGCCGCGGAGTGGACCGACGGCGAGGCACAGCGCCAGGAGCGCGGACGGGAACGGGACCGGGGACCGTGCCATCGGGAGCCTCCTCGAACCTCCGGGACCGTCAGTCCTCCGGGACCGGGGCGGGACGGGAACGGGCGCGCTCCACGAGGCGTGCCGCCTCCGCGTCGCGTCCCTCCCGGCGCCATTCCGCCACGAGTTCGGAGACGGCCTCGCGCTGCGCCGGATCGTAGTCGAGCGCCCGCAGGTACCGCGTCTGCGCGGCCGCCCGGTCACCCCGCAGCCACTCGATCCGCCCCGCCGCGGCGTACCACTTGGCCATCACGCCCGTCAGCCAGGGCAGATCGTCGAGACGCGAGTCCGCCTGCGCGCGGTCGTTCTCGAGCCCCTTCTCCTTGAGGGCGGCGAACGTGGCGAAGTGCCTCCGGGAGGCCTCGGCGTCGCCGGCCCGCGCGCACGCCGTGGCCAGCCCGTAGATCGCGTGCGGCATGCCGGGGGCGATGGCCACGGCCCGCTCGAAGGCCTGCCGGGCAGCGGGGGCATCCCCCGCCTGGAGCAGGGCGTGCCCGAGGAGGATCGACCGGTTGGGATTCCCGGCCGTCGCGGGAAGGTCGCGGGACAGCACGTCGATCGCCTCGGCGCCACATCCGGCGTTCACGAGCGCCGCGCCGAGGAGCACCTGGGCGCCGGGCAGTTCGGGACGGGCCTCGAACGCGGTACGGAGGTGGACGATCGCCGCGTCGTCGTCACCCCGTTCCCGGGCGAGCTTGCCGAGCCAGAGGTGGGCCTCGGGGGTCTCGGGATGGGTGGCGAGCCAGTCCTCCCAGATGGCCGCGGCCGCGGCCAGGTCGCCGAAGCGGGCGCGGATCGAGGCCTCGAGATCGAGCGTCTCGGTCGAGTCGCCATGCCGGCGCCGAGTCTCCGCGGCCAGCGCGAGCGCCTCCGCACGGAGCGCTTCGAAGGAGTCGGGGAGCGGGGCCGGTGCGGGCCGCGACGGGGCACGGTCGCGCGGGGCGGCCGGGGCACGGGTCGGCAGCGCCGGCTCGGCCGCTTCGGGTGGCGCCCG
>CAZMOU010000052.1:0-24900 GCA_964567835.1 uncultured Chitinophaga sp.
TTGCCCGCGGCGCCGGCAGGGCCGGCGGGGCCGGGCTTGCCATCCTTGCCGTTGACTCCGTTGAGGCCGTTCACCCCGTCGATGCCGTCGAGTCCCGGCTTGCCCTGCGGACCGGCCGGTCCCGCGGGGCCAGGCTTGCCATCCTTGCCTGCGGGGCCTTGCGGACCAGGCTTGCCATCGACGCCATTGCGTCCCGGCGCACCATCCTTGCCGTTGAGCCCCGGCTTTCCCTGCGGACCGGCGGGACCGATTTCGCCGCGGTCCCCCTTGGGCCCGACGGGACCCGCGGGACCAGGTTCGCCCCTCGGACCTGGTTCTCCCCGCGCTCCGGGCTCACCCTTGGCCCCCTGGGGGCCGGGAATCGCTGCCGCGGTGCCCCCCGCGACGGCTCCTTGAGGGAGGGAGCGCCACAGGTTGAGGTCGATCCACTTCGAGGCGATGTCGTCCCAGATCCAGAGACGACCCTTGCCTTCCTCGAACCAGGCGTCGCCGAGATCCCCCTGGGTCGGGAGCGTGCGGGAGTCCTCGATGATCCCGAGGATGGCGTGGACAGGCGGAATGGTTCGGTTCACGGCGGCGATTCCCTCTCGTTGGCGAGGCTGATTCCCTCGGACGGAACGATGCAAAACGGGGCGACTTGGCCTGCAATTCGACGCAAATTACCCAGACATCGCAGTCGATGCAAATACACCGTCAGCCTGCCCCCGGTTTGGATACCCCCCACCGAGGGTTGATCCAGGGGCACGACGGTGCGCTGGGGCGCCGCCGGGAGAGGGGCACGGGGGGCGGCGCGGCGGCGAGATCGACCGACTCGGTCAGCGCGGGGCCAGGCCGCGGTCGAAGGCATCCTGATCGCGGCGGAAGACCGCCAATTCCCGCTCGAATTGCTCGAGCGGGATCGTCCACACCGGCTGTTCGCTCGTGTGGGAGTGACAGTGGGCCACGAGCAGCCGATGGAGGAACTTGAACAGGTGCCGCGGCACGCGGAGCGTCCGCAGGCCGTCGATCAGCCGGCGTTGATCGACGGCCGGGTCGAAGAGTTGGGCGAGGGTGGCGGGGGGGGAGCCGGTGCTCGCCGCCTTCACCCGCTGGGAGGCGATGTCGTAGAGCGTCTCGCCGGTCCATTCGAGGCTCGGGACGAGGTTCTGCTTGTCGAGACGGGCCCGTTGATTGAACTGCTCGTCCTCGCGCTCGATGAACCGGTAGAGCTCGTCGGGGAGGAGGAGCTTGAAGCCCAGGCCGGGCGACTTGAGGAACTTGTTGTCGAGCATCGGCCAGACGAGCAGACGCATCCGATCGGCCTGACCGTTGATGGCGTGGGGCTCGTCGACCCGGTCGACGATCACCACCATGCCCCCGTAGCCGAGCGCCCCGATCACCCCCTGGAACTTCGCCAGCAGTTCGTAACGGTCGTCGCTGCGGGCGTGCCGCGGGAGCGGCTGCCCGGCGAGATCGGCGTCGGGCATCCGGGCGAGGGCCTGCGTCAATTGTCCGGTGGTGCGGTTGCCGGTGCGCATGCTGTGGACGACCCTGCGGGCGGTGACCCACGCCACGAGACGATTCCACAACCAGGGGGACCAGGCGAAGAGGAGAAAGGGGACCGGTGCCCACCAGGGGGCCCCCTGGGGGAGGAATCCGCTCCACCCCTGCCCGCGGGCGAAGGCGGTCACCAGCGCGGCGACCACCAGTGCCGTCGCCCCGATCCCGGCCCACCACGACCATGACGCCCGCCAGGTGCTGTAGCCGACGAGCCGCCGGAGCCTGGCCCAGCGCGACGGGAAGGTCTCGCCGGTCGACTGGTCGTACAACGCGGCCAGCAGCGCGAGATCGCGCGCCTGCGGTCCCGAGAGCCGGAGCTTCCCGCGCTGCCCCTCGTCGAGCAGCATCGAGACGAGCTTGGTGGTCGCCAGCGAGAGGATCGCGTCGATGTGGTCCCAGAGCTTCCATTGGGAGAGCACCCGCTCCACCGGCCGGCGCGGCCCCACCCGGTCGATGAACCGGTCGAGGAACGGATTGAAGTCGTCGTAGAGGACGACGAACGTCTTCCGGTCGGGATGCTCGGCACCGTGCTTCTCGAACTGCCGCACCATCTGCAGCTTGAGCGCCGTCTTCCCCGCCCCCTTCTCGCCGAACACGATCGCCGTGCTCGGGTCGTCGGGATTGCCGTAGACCTTGTCCCAGGCCGGATGGAACGTCGACTCCAGGCAGGTGCGCTTGAAGACGGTGTCGTTCTGCGCGTCCTCCTCGGCGAACGGATTGCCGGCGATGCCGTGGTGGTCGAGGAAGTCCTGGATCTTCATGGAGTCTTGGTCCCGGTGAAGGCTTGGTCCCGGCGCGGTTCCGGCCCGTGCCGCCGCGGGGTCACTTCGCCGCGGCGACGAGCCCCTCGACCATCGCGCGGAAGCCGTCGGCATGGTCCGCCACGGTCTTTCCGGGGCCGTAGAACTTCAGAAAGTAATTGCCGCGGTCGGGCGTTTCCACGATCGCCGCCATCATCCGGTAATCGGGGCGGTCGACCGCCTTCCCACCGGCGAAGGGTCCCGCCGGCGCGTCCTTGTAGGTCCCGGAGATATCGACGAGGGTCACCTTGCAGCCGGCGAGGTCGAGCTTCTTCGTCGCCGCCTTGTCCTTGGTGGCGCTGCCGTCCGGCTGGCTGAACTGTCCGTACCAGCGATCGACGTTCGCCTGGACGCTGCCGCCGGCGCCCATCACCGTCATCCGCCCCGGCTGCATCCCCTCCCCCTCCGACGGGATGGCGAACTCGGTCTCCACGATCGACGACTTCGGCTGCACCCGCTTCCAACCCTCGGGCGCGGAGAGCGAGAAGCCGCCGTCGGCGATCGTGAAAACGCGTTCCCCGGCATCGGCCTGCCAGGCGCGGGCGAGGGGGGCCGACGACACGACGGCGAGGAGGGCGAGGGCGATGCGGCGGGTGTGCATGGTGCGGTCTCCGTGAGGATCGTGACGGGCGGGCGGTGTCGCGGGAGGGGTGAGCCATCCGGTCGGGACGGGGGAAATGGTAGCAGCCGGGTCATCCGGGGGGCGGGACGAGGCCGGGAAGCGGGTCGAGCCCCACCATTTCCGCCAGCCCGGCCTCCACCATCTCGCGACCGGAGACGTAGCGGTGGGTCTTGATCCAGCGGGCGATGAGGTCGTGGGAACCTCCGAAGAGGTCGCAGAGCATGCGGTCCATCTCCCCCTCGAGTTCGACGAAATGGCGTGACCATTCCGCCGCCTCGGTGATCCCGATGTGCTCCTCGCTCTGCCACTTCATCGGGTGGAAGAGGAACACGCTGAACGGCGTCACCAGCCGGCGCACGCAGGTGGCGAAGGGCCACAGCGCCGCCGACGAGCACTCACCCCCAACGATCCCGGTGGCCCGCACGCCCCGGAGGCGCATCATGGTGGCGATCGCCATCGCGCAGTAGGGGTTGCCGCCGGGCGAGTCGAACCAGATCGTGCACTCGCCCCCGGGGGGAACGCCGAGGAGTTTGTCGGTGAGGTCGGCCTCGTTGTCGGTGAGGTCGCCGACGAAGGCGATCTCCGCCGGGCCGCGATCCTCCTCCCCTTCGTGCCGGGAGCGATCCCGACCCGACGCCCGTCGGCGCACCTCCCCGCCCCGCCCCAGACGGGGTTCGGCGGCCCGATCCGCCCCGGCAGCGCTTCCCGATCCCGTCGTCCGCTTCATCGCCACCGGCGGTCCTTTCCTGCGGGAGTGTCCCTGTCCATCGCGTCGACCGGCCGACGGTCACGACGCGTGCCGCCCGCCCCGACCCGCCTGCCGTGCCCCTCGCGACGACCGACCGGGTCGGTGGCGTCCGGGGAGGCATCAGCTCCGGTAATCGCCATGGCAGGTGTCGCACGACTTCTTCAATGTCCCGACCGCGGCCCGGGCGGCCTCGTAGTTCCCTTTCCGGACCGCGTCCCGGGCCTCGACCGCGGCGTCGCGCATCGCCGCCGAGTAGCCGCGGTAGGTGTCGTCGTCGTGGTACTCGAAATCCTTCTGCTGGATCACCTCGCCGATCACCGCCACCATCTCCACCTCGCGGAGGAGCGCCTCCGCGGCCCGGTCGAAATCCCCCTTCGAGGCGATCGCGGCGGCCGCGGCCTCCTCCGCCGCCGCCAACCGGCTCATGAGCGCGGGACGGCCGGCGACCTGGCTCCAGAGGAAGTCCTCGTCGCGGTCGGCCTTCTTGTCGGGGGATCCGCCGTCGAGGAGGGTCTCCAGGTCGGCGAATCGCTCCTTCGACTCCTTGAACGAGCCGATGGTGCCCACCTTGCAGTTGAAACCGACCCGCGCGAAGAGGTCGCGCGCGTTCTCCGCGTCCTTCTTCCAGCGCACGTCGCCGTCGTGCGCGGCGACGACACCGAACGCCAGCGCCACCGCGCTGAAGGCGTCCCGGGCGGCGTTGTAGCCCCCTCCCTTGAAGTCGGACTCCGACGACAGCGCCGCGGCGAGCGCGCGGCGCTGCTCCTTCACCTCGTCGGCGAGCGTGTCGGGGGAGACGATCGCCGACCAGCGGAATCCCCCCGTGCCGCCGGCGGCGGCGCCGGCGGCGGCGCCCCCGGTGGAGACGCGAGCCCCCGCCGCGGCGGCGAAATCGGGCCGATCCCCCTCGAGCGTCGTGAACGCGTCGTCGAAAAACGCCGACCTGGTCGCCCGGTCCCAGCGGTCCGCCTGCGGCGGTCGGGCCCGGACCCGTTCGCGCGCCCTGCCCCGCTGGCGGGCGTCGACCGGGGCGACGAGGGTGGCCACCAGGACGCAGGCCGCCAGGGTCACGACCAGGGCGGGGAACCGTGCACGCGGAAAGATGGGCAACATGGCGGGAAGGGGCACGGGCTCGGGCGGGGGGCGGACTGGTCCGATGCCGGCATCGTATCCGACGGACGAGGATCCGTGTCGGGCCCCTGCAGGCCCCGCGAATCCACCTTGA
Source organism: uncultured Chitinophaga sp. (assembly GCA_964567835.1). Classification (GTDB taxonomy): domain Bacteria; phylum Planctomycetota; class Planctomycetia; order Pirellulales; family UBA1268; genus QWOP01. The sequence goes on from CAZMOU010000052.1 coordinate 4,935, forward strand.
CCCCGCGCACGTCGACCGTCACCTTCCCCCCCTCGCCGGCGCCCGGAGACGCGGTCGCGACACGGCGTGCCAACCCTTTTTCCCCGGCCTTCGGAGTCCGTCACGATGAGCAACTCGCCCGAATCGCCCGCCGCCGTGCAGGGGCCCGTCCCGGCCGGGGCGGCCCGTTGGTCGCTGTGGACGGTCTGCTTCCTCGCCGGCTGCGCGCTGGTGACGGCGCTCGGTCTGTCGGGCTGCTCCGGCGGGGGGAGTTCGACCCCGACGGCGGCGGCGAAGACCGGCGGGACCGAACCGGCCCAGGCGGCGGTCGTCAGCTTCCTCGAGGCGATCAAACGTGGCGACGACGCGGCTGCCTCCTCCATGCTGACGACGGTCGCCCGGACGAAGACGGCGGAACTCGGCCTCACCGTCGCTCCGCCGGTCAATCCCTCCGCCCGCTACGAGGTGAAGGAAGCGGAGATGGTGGGTGAAGCCGGAGACCTCGTGCACGTGGGGACGGTGTGGACCGACACCGACGAAGAGGGACGGGAGAGCAGCGAGAACATCGTCTGGGTCGTCCGCCTCGATCCGGAGGGCTGGCGGCTGGTCGGCATGGCGATGAACGTGTTCGACGATCTCCCGCCGCTGCTGCTCAACTTCGAGGACCCGGACGACATGATCGCGAAGCAGGAGATGGTCGCCGAGGAGATGCAGCGGCGGGCCCGCGCGGCGAGCGAGGCCCAGGCCACCACGCCGCCCCAGACGGGGGTCTCTCCCGAGGGGGTTCCCACGGGTGGCACCCCCCAGCCCCCCACCGCGACCGCCAGCCAGCCGGGGAGCGAACGCCGCCGCTGATCGGCATCGGTCGCTCCCGTTCGTCGCCGGAACGCCTGTTCAACCCACCGGCCGGGGCCCGTCCCCGGCCGGTTTTTTGTGTTCCATGGCCCGGAGCGGCGGTTTTCTCCCCTTCTCCAGCCCGCCATCGGCGGGTGGCGGGCCCCCCTCGCCGGTGGTCGGGAGGTTCTTGACAGTCGACCTCCGGCTGCTAGCCTCTACCCAGATTCCCCAGGCGTAAAACCTTCGCCAACCCGCAGCACTTGCAGGGGAGTGCCGCTGGTTGCCCGGTTTTCCGTTCGGCGGGATCTCCGGGTTCCGGGCTCGACCGGGGCGCGGTGTTCGCGTTTCCGCGGTCCGGTGGCCGTCCCGGATCGACCTCGGTTCGTGACGGCCCGGTATCGAAACACGTTCGACGATCTCGATCGAATAGACCTTTTTGGAGTCCTGCAATGAAGCGTTTCCTCGGTTGCGCGGTCGCCGTCGCCCTCGTCGCCATCGCCCTCGTCGGCGGTGAGTCGGGAGCCGTCGCCGGCCACGGTTGTCACGGCCGCAAGTCCTGCCACGGTGGCCTCCTCTCCCGCCTCCACGCCAAGAAGTCCTGCCACGGTGAGGCTGCCCCGGCTGCCCCCGCCGCCCCGGCGTGCGATGCCGGCTGTGAGGCTGCTCCGGCCCCGGCTGCCTCCTGCCACGGTGGCAAGAAGCGTGGCGGTCTGCTCTCCCGGCTCCACGCCAAGAAGGGCTCGCGTGGCTGCCACGGTGCCGCTGCGGCTCCGGCCTCGGCTTGCGACAGCGGCTGCGGCAGCTGCGGCGACGCCGCCCCGGCTTCGAGCGGCTGCTCGAGCTGCGGTGGTGCGTCGACCGTCGAGGGTGGCTACGTCGAGGGCGCTGCCGTCTCGAGCGGCTGCTCGAGCTGCGGCGGCGGCTCCGTCGTCGAGGGTGGCGAGGTGGTCTCCGGCGGTTGCCCGAACGGCGACTGCAGCGGCGCCAGCGTGATCTCCGAGGGCGTGCCGACCGAGGCCGCTCCCGCCGTTCCGACCGAGGCTCCGGCCGCCCCGGCCGCGCAGGGCACCTGATCCTGTCCAGGCCTTCACGATCGGGCTCTCTGCGTCTGCCCTGAGACAGGCTCGATCGTGACCGATTCTTCGACCGGGCCTCCCGCAAGGGGGGCCCGGTTTTTTTTCGGTGGTTCGGATGGGTTGGGGGGCACCCGACCCGGGTGATGCTCCCGCCGCGGGGATCTCGAAGCGAGCGATCGACGCCATGCGGCGGTAGGATGAACGCGGAGTCGCTCGCTCCGTCGCCGCCGCATGTGGGCGTGTCGATTCACGTTGCCGTCCCGCTCCTGCGCCTGTACCCGTCCCCCCACGGGCCACCCCTCCCGATGCGACCAGACGCCCCCGAACCTGTCATGCCCGACGCGTCCCCCACCCCCGCGGGCCCGGGGTGGCGAGGGTGGTTCGCCACGGCCGGCCTCGTCGCCGTCGGGATCCTCCTGCTCGGCACCGCCTTCGTCCCCTGGTGGCTCTCCGACCCGGCACGCGTCACGGCCTGGGTGCGGCGCAACGTCCCCGCGCTCCGCGGCAGCGTGGAGATGTCGCGGGCGACCTTCACCTGGCTCGGTCCGATCGTCTTCGAGGACGTGGTCGTGGTCCCGAGGAACGGGGCCCGCGAGCCGGTGACGATCCGACGTGTCGAGGCGGAGCACGGCATCGTGGCGTTCCTCCTCTCGGGAGGCGACTGCGGCCGCGTCCGAATCGAGGGCCTCGAGTCCCATCTCGTGTTCGACGACGATCGCCACTCGAACGTCACCGGTCTGTTCTACGATCCGGCCAGTCCCGCGGGGCCCCCTCCGAAGGAGAGCGGACTGCGGATGCGCCTGGAGGTCGAGGATGCCGTGGTGCGCATCGAGGGGCCCTGGGCGGCCGATCCTTGGACGAGCGACCCGGTCGACGTGTCGCTCCGCCTCGCCCGGTCGGAGTCGGGTGACGGCAGCGAGTGGACGCTCGAGCCGACGACGCTCCTCGCCTCCGCCGAACTCCAACCGGACGTGGCGCAGGGGGTGCTCGCCTACGTGGCACCGATCCTCGCCGACGCGACGCGCACGAGCGGGAGGTTCTCCCTCGTGCTGGACGGCGGAACCTTCCCCGTGGGGGCCCCGGAGCGGGCGCGGTTCTCCGGATCGCTCACGATGCACGAGGTCGATCTCGGCCCGGGTCCGATGGTGACGGGGATTCTCGACCTCGTCACCGGCGGCCTCCAGGCGCCCCCGGCGATCCGCATCGCCGACGACTCGCGGATCGCCTTCCGCATGGAGGAGCGGCGCGTGTGGCACGAGGGGCTCGAGTTCGGCGTGCCGCTGCCGCGCGGGCGGCGTCTCGACCTGACGTCGAAGGGCTCGGTGGGACTCGACGACCAGTCGCTCGACCTGTCGCTGGCGCTGCCGATCCCCGACGGCCTGCCGGGCGACCGACCGCTGCTTTCGGCGCTCGGCGGCAAGACCGTCTCGCTCGGCATCGTGGGGAAACTCGGCGCACCGAAGGTCGACTTCGACGGTTCGATCCGCCATGTCGCCACCGACGTCGCGGCCGACGTGATCGGGGGCGTCATCGACCGGATCCGGCAGCGGCGATCGGGGACGCCGGAAGGATCGCCCGCCACGGCGCCGGCTGCGCCTCCGCGGGCACCGCGGCCCGGCTGGACGCCCACGCCCGCCGAGGCGGGCGGGGAGCGGGACTCGGCCGCGGAATCCGACCGCGGGGCGGAGGAGGCGTCGGGCTCGATCCCGCCGCCGCCACGTCCGGGCTGGTCGCCTGACTCGACGGCCCGCGACGCGCGGGCCGAGGAAAGGGATCGGCCGGCGCGTGTGCCGCGCGACGCGGAGGCCAGGCCGATCGACCGGGGGAACGAGGCTTCCGCCGAGGCCGCCCCAGGGAACCCCGGCCGTTCCGGGGCCGCGGAGATGCTCGATCAACTGCGGGACCGGATCGCGCCGCAGACGTCCGCCGACCCGCAGGCTGACCGGGTGATCGATCTGGTGGGCGGGATCATCGACGAGTTCGCACGGCGGCGTGCGGAACGCGCGGCGACCCGTCCCGAGGATGGTGCGGCCGCGGGAGCGCGCCCCGGAGGTGCGGAGGGGCAGTCGTCCCCGGCGGCCCCGCCGGAGGGCCCCCGCCGTGGGCGGTTGTTGCGTCGATTGCTGCGTCCCGAGGCGGGGCCCGCGCCGACCCCCGCGCCGGCGCCGCCCCAGTAGTCCGCGGCCGGCGGTCGCACCATCGTGGGTCGGTGGGAGCCTCGGGTGGCGACGGCCGTGCGGGGGTCCGCAGGGGCGACGATGCGGGCCTGCCGGCCCCCCCCGTGCATCCGCGTCGCGATCTGCTACGATTTCGGACGACGTCGGTGGCGGATCGAAAAGGCCCCACCGCGGCCTGAACGCGGGCGTAGCTCAGTTGGTAGAGCGCTAGCTTCCCAAGCTGGATGTCGAGGGTTCGAGTCCCTTCGCCCGCTCTTGATCCGGCCCAAGGGGGGATCCGTGGCAACACCACGGATCCCCTTTTTTTGTGGCGTCGCGGTACTGGGCTCCTCGAGCCTCCCGGGCGTGAGATCGGGTGAACTGCATCCTCTCCGAAGGTCTTCCGATCGACCGCCATCCGGACACCCGCTTTCCTGACGATCGTGGACACGATCCGTCGCGTCGGCGCCGGAGAACCCGCGTCGGACGGTCAAAACTGCTTCGGCAGCCGCGAGATGATCGCGAGGAAGCGAGGGTCTTCCTGCAGCGGTTGCAGGTCGGGTTCCACCCGCAGGCGGAAGGCATCGGAGAATCCCTCCTCCACGGCTCGTTCGACCGCCTGCACGGCTCGCGTGATACTGGTCGCGCGATCGGCTTCCGGAACGTGGCGGATGAGCTGCGCGAGGGCACGGGCGGGGTCGATGCCGCTTTCCGCGCCGGCCTCGTCCACGACCTGCAGCGTCTCCTCGACGAGGCCGCACCGGGCCAGACTGAGCATCAAATGATTGAGATGGTACGCCCGCGCTCCGGCGACAAGCTCCCGCCGCAGCGACAGGCAACGCTCCTGCAGTGGAGCGGCCTCCTGCGCCTGCCCCCGCACGTCCCGGAGCACCGCCAGCCGGTAGAGGGCCGTGGCCAAATGCCGCGTGAAGTCCATCTTCTCCGGATCCGCCGTCCGGACGACCTCGTACAGTGCGAGCGATTCCTCGAGGACGGGTGTCGCCCGTTCCACTTCATCGATCCAGATCAGTGACTGACCGAAGTTCCCCAGATACCCCGCGAGTTCGTTTCGCCAGGCGAGCCTTCGCTCCTCCCGGGTCTGCAGGGCGAGCGAGTTCCGGGTGTCGGCGATCACGGCCTCGTAGAGCGGGATCGCCTGTCCGGTTCGGCCGAGACGCAGGTAGACGTAGGCGAGTCCCGTCCGCAGTTTGCCGAGAGTGATCGCCGACCCCATCATGCGCCCCGCACGCTGCTCGGCATCCAGCGCCGCGAGTTCGGGCGATCGCTCCCTCGCCTCCAGAACTCCACCGAGGACTCCGATGGCTTCCTCGAGATGGGTGGCGGCATCCGTCAGCCGGCCTTCGTCGAGCCGATACAAGCCGAGCCCCTGCAGCCCGGCCGCCAGGACCTCCTCGATGTCCTCACGCGACGGGCTGCCCTCCAGCGGCTGCGGATCGGTCAGGCACTCCCGGGCCAGACTCACGGTCGTCTCGAGCAGGTCGAGGCGGTTGGGCGGCACCGTGCTGCTCCACGCGAGCCCGATTTTCGCACGATTGGACCGTGTCGCGTCGTTACGGCCCTTGAGCGCGATCCGCTCGTCGCTCATGCGATACAGCTCGGCGTACTCGCGATTCGCCTCGTCCATCCTGCCGAGGTCCCTGTAGACCGTGGCCGCCAGCTGCCGCATGGCCATCAACGTCGGAACGAGCTCGCCCCGAATCCCGCCGGCCATTCCCTCGTCCAGCATCCTGATCTTCGTCGACAGGGCGTCGAGAATCGCCAGCCGCAGATCGCTCATGCCTGGGAACGCCCTGAGGCGAGCGTCGACCTCGGACAGGACGTACTGGATGCTCTCCAGTGCCACCCTGGCCTGCTTGCTGGCGATTTGCTCGTTCGCTTCGGCCAAAGCCCGTTGTCGCTCGGCGATCACACGTTGCTCCGCCTCGGCTTCGCGGGCCTGCTCGGCGGCGTCACGCTCGACGGTGGCGGTCGCCCGTTCGGCCCGGGCGGCATCGCGCTGCACGTCGGCCTCCCGCTTCGCCTGCTCGGCACGGATCGCGAACACCGAGATTCCCAGCACGGCCGCCACCAGGCTCGCGGCGACGCAGGCCACCGCCGCCATCGCGCCCCGGTGACGTCGGGCCAGCCGCACCACGCCGTCCCAGAACCCGGGTGGGATCGCCGTGATCGGGTCTCCCACCAGATAGCGACCGATGTCGCCGGCGAGCTCGCTGGCGCTCGAATAGCGGCGGTTCCTGTCCTTTTCGAGGCACTTGCCGGCGATCACTCCCACGTCGCGGCGGAGCGCCTTGTTGACGAGCGTGATCGGGGTCGGGTCGTGCTGCCGAACGATGCCGCTGATCTCGTGCGGCAGCTTTTTCTTCAGGTCGTACGGCGGCTGGCCCGCCAGGAGTTCGTAGAGCACCACACCGAGGGCGTAGACGTCGCTGCGGATATCGATGGCGTGCGGGTCCGCGTCGAACTGCTCCGGACTCATGTATTGATAGGTGCCGATCAGCTGGCCGACATCGGTCTGGAGCGTGGTCAACGCCATGTCGGAGTCGGTCGTCTTCGCCACGCCGAAGTCGATCACCTTGGGCTGTCCGGTGGAATCGACGAGGATGTTGCTCGGCTTGAGGTCGCGGTGGATGACGCCGTTCTGGTGCCCGTGGGCGACCGCATCGCAGACCTTCTGGAACAGACCGAGCCGCTCGTGGGTCGAGAGTTTCAGATCCACCGCATACTGCGTGAGCGGCTTGGCACCCGCGATGTACTCCATCACGAAGTACGGTTGGGCTGCAGCTCCCTCCCCGAACGTGCCAGCGGCATGGATCTGCGCGATGCCGGGATGGCGGAGCCTGCCGAGGACCTGGGCCTCGAACTCGAAACGGCGCAGCACCTTCTCCGACGCCACCCCCGGCTTGACCAGCTTGACCGCGACGGTGCGGCGTGGATTCTCCTGGCGTCCCTCGTAGACCCTCCCCATCCCGCCTTCGCTGATCATGCGGACGATCCTCACACCGCCGATCGACAGGCCGACGAGCGGGTCACGAAATCGGGATTCCGGCATCCCGCCGCCATCCGACCCCACGCCGGGCGGAACGCCAGGGACGTTTTGACCGCTCGGGGAGCGGTCGGCCGTTTGCTCGGTCGCCTGCCTGATCCGCTCTTCGACCCGGGCGCGAAGCGCCGGGTCGCCGGCACACGACGTCGCGATGAACCGTTGCCGTTCCGTCTCGTCGGCGATCGCAAGTGCCTGCCCGACGATCGACCGCTCATCCATGTCTTTCAACAACTCCGGGGAGACCATCGAAGCGATCACTCTAACTGGATCGGCGGCCGATGTGGGCTGGAGCCTGGTCGGCCCGGCTCACGGCGACGGCCTCCGCGGACCGCCCGGTGCCGATGGAGCGTTTCCCTTCGATCGGTGATCCGCCGCTCGATGCGGCGGCGGACACCCCGGGAAAAACCTCCGGGTTCGGGGGTGTCCGCACGGGAGCGGTGGGGACCGCCTCGCCGCAGGGGTGATTCCGGCATCGGCGACCAGCGGCGCCCTGATTGGTGTGATCGAGGACGTTATTCCTTGACTTTGGTGTCGGAAGCTGTCGAAATCCAGCATCTCGACGTGTCGCCTTCTTGCGGACGCGATTTCACTTTGGTCGCATCGATTCGTGCGGACTGTCGATCACGCTTTGGCCCCCGTCCTGACCGATCCCGCGAAGGTGCGCGCCGACGACCGTCCGTCCGGGCCGAGCGCGACGCTGGCGGTGTCGGTCATCATGCCGACCCGGACGTGGGGCGGGTGTTTCGAAATCTGCTCGAGGGTCGCCCTGTCCCGCCTGAACGATACCGCCGACGACCGTTCGGAGTTCCTCGTCGTGTTCGACGGGTCCGGGGACGGTGTCCCGCCATTCCTCGCCGACTCCGGATGCCGTCTGCTCGCCACGGGCGAACAGGGAGGCCCGGCCCGCGCCCGCAACATCGGTGCGGCGGCCGCCCGGGGTGACGTGTTGTTGTTCGTCGATTCCGATGTCGAACTCGCCCCCGACGCCATCGAGCGGGTCCGCTCCGCGTTCGGACAGGACCCGCACCTGATCGCCCTGTTCGGCACCTACGACGACGCCCCCGCCTGCGAAGGCACCGTGAGCCAATTCCGCAATCTCCTCCATCACCACACCCATGTCAGCCATCCGGGCCGGGCCGCGACCTTCTGGTCGGGGTGCGGGGCGATCCGTGCCGCGGCCTTCGCCGGCTCGGGCGGCTTCGACGAGTCGTTCGAGCATCCCAGCGTCGAGGACATCGAACTCGGGATGCGGATGAGGGCGATGGGAGGGAGGATCGAACTCGACCCGCTCCTGCGCTGCAAGCACCACAAGTCGTGGTCGCTGCGATCGATGGTCGTCACCGACGTGTTCCAGCGGGCGCTGCCGTGGACGCGGCTGATCCTCGAGAGCGGGGAGGTGCCGGCGACGCTCAACCTCGACTGGGGAAACCGGATCTGCGGCGCCGCCGCGGTGCTTGCCGTGATGGCGTTTCCGGCCGCGGCGATCTGGCGTCGATGGGAGATCCTGGCCGGCGTGCCGGTGCTTCTCTCGGTGATGGCCTGGATGAACCTCGATTTCTACCGGCTCTGCCGGCGGCGTCGCGGGCCGGCCTTCGCGCTGGCCTCATTCGGCCTCCACTGGCTGTTCTACTTCTATTCGACGCTCACCTTCGCCACGGTCGTCGCCACGACGACCGTGCGCCGGTCGTTCTCCCGCATCTTCGGAACGAGACGTTGACCGCACGGCCGACCATCGATGCGGCGTTCCCCGACCGGCAGAAGGTGATCCCGCGTCTGTTTTCCGCACTGTTGGTGTCGTTCGCCGCGACGATCGTCGGGGTGGGAATCGCCGACGCGTGGTTGCGCGACCGCGATGGCGACATGCAGAGAAGGGAATCGGAATACAGGCTCTTCAGGGACGGTATCTACCCCGATCCGGCCGTGGAGAAACCGCCGGCGGGGAGGAAGCCGGTTCGTTCCGTCTATCCTCCGTGGGCGCTGCCGTTGTTCACGGTGTTTTTCGAGCCGGGCGGCAAGCTCCAGGGAAGGCTCGTCATCGAAGCCCTCTCGCTCACCGCCCTGATGACGATGGGCTGGTATGGATGGTGCCGCCTGAGACCCCACGGGATCGCACCGGGATTGGTCGGCGCGGTGGTCGCCGCCGCGATCGTCGGCAACGCGTCGGCGCTCGCCCTGGGGCAGTTCTCGATCATCTGCATGGGGTTCGTCGCCGCGGAGATGCTGCTCCTGGAAGCCGGCCGCCCGGTCGCGGCGGGCTTCTGCTGGGCGCTGGCGATGCTCAAGCCCCAGATCGGTATCGCGTTCGCGCCGCTCCTCCTCACCAAGGGTCGCGGGATCGGGCTCGTCGCGGGCGTCGCGCTGCTGGCGGCTCTTTCGCTCGCGGCCTGTGCTTGGACCGATGTTCACCCGTCGTCCCTTCTCGATCGCTGGCTCGTGAAGAACCGCCTCGAGTTCAACGGGCATGCAGGCCTCCAAAACGCGATCGAGGCGTGGACCGGAATGAGCCAGCGGACCCTCGTGGCGATCGGGATGGCCCTCGTGGCGTCGGTGGCAGGTGTGCTGCTCCTCCGCACGGATTCCACCGTGGCTCCTGACGCCCTCCGGCTCGCCGCGCCGTTGGCCGCGGTCGGGATGCTCGCCGTCTACCACCGGCACTACGACAACGTGATGCTCTGGCCGACCATGCTCGCCCTGCTCGAACGCGCGATCCGGACCGGGGACCGGGCCGACGTGGCGATCTCCTCGGTGCTCGCGGCGACGCTCCTGGTGCACCCCCGCCTCGTGGGCCAGGTGCCGTTCTGGCCGGGGTCGACCGTGGCGGTGTGGGCCTTCGCGGCTTGGTGGCTCGTCCGGCGTGACCGCCGTGCCGTCGATCCTCGGCGGGGGACGACATGAGCGACGTGGCCGCCGACATCCACGAGCCGGCGCGGCCCGCCGCCGGCCCGGTGTGCGTCATCGGTGCCGGGCCGGCCGGGCTCACGGCGGCCCTGGAGCTCTCGCGCGCCGGGATCGACGTCACGGTGCTCGAAGCCGATCCGGCGGAGGTGGGGGGCATCGCGCGCACCATCCGACATCGCTGCGACGCTGCGGGGGGGGGCGTGTTCCGGTTCGACATCGGCGGCCACCGTTTCTTCTCGAAGAGCCGCGAGATCGAGGAGATTTGGTCCGAACTGCTCGGCGCCGACCTGCTCGAGCGGCCGCGGCTCTCGCGGATCTGCTACGGAGGCAAGCTCTACGACTATCCCCTCCGCGCCGGGCAGGCGGTGCGCAACCTCGGCCTCCTGGAGTCGGTCCGCTGCGTCTCGAGCTACGCCTGGGCCCGGGCGTTTCCGGTCGGCCAGCCGCGCTCGTTCGAGGATTGGGTCTGCAACCAGTTCGGACGGCGTCTCTTCGAGATCTTCTTCAAGACCTACACGGAGAAGGTGTGGGGCATGAAGTGCAGCGAGATCTCGGCCGACTGGGCGGCGCAGCGCATCAAGGGATTGTCACTCGGAACGGCGATTCTCCACGCGTTGCTCCCCAAGCGCGTTCCGGCCGACCGCGGCGCCCAGGTGAAGACCCTCATCGGCACCTTCCGCTATCCACGGCTGGGGCCCGGCATGATGTGGGAAGCAGCCGCGCGCCGGGTCCGCGACCGCGGCGGCCGGGTGCTGCTGGGACGGCGAGTGACGGGTGTCCGCCACGTGCCTGGAGAAGCACTTCGCTGGAAGGTCGACTTCTCCACCGTCGACGGCGGCGCGGGATCGGTCGACGCGGCGGAAGTGATCTCCTCGGCACCTCTGCGGCAGCTCGTGCAGACGCTCTCCCCCGCGCCGCCGCCCGAGGTGCTCGCGGCGGCCGGCCGGCTGCGGTACCGCGATTTCCTCACCGTGGGCCTCGTCGTGCGGCCGACGCGGCGCTTTCCCGACAACTGGTTCTACATCCACGACCCCGGCGTGAGGGTGGGGCGGGTGCAGAACTTCGCCAGTTGGTCCCCTGAGATGGTCCCCGATCCCGAACTCGCCTGCTACGGTCTCGAGTACTTCTGCTTCGAGCATGAAGGGATTTGGAAGATGTCCGATGCCGAACTCGTGACGCTGGCGGGCCGTGAGTTGGCCTCGCTCGGACTCGTCGAGGAGCAGGCGGTCCTCGACGGCCGCGTGGTCCGTCAGCCGAAGGCCTATCCGGTCTACGACGATGGCTACGACGAGGCCGTGGCCGCGATCCGGAGGGCTGTCGACACCTGCTATCCCGGACTCCATCTGGTCGGCCGCAACGGCATGCACAAGTACGACAATGCGATGATGACGGGCCTGCTCGTCGCACGCAACATCGTCGCGGGCCGCAGGGTGTATGACCCATGGTCGGTCAACCAGGACGCGGAATACCACGAGGCGGGGGAGAGCGGCACAGACGCGGTCTCCCCGGGTCAGCGGGACCTGGGACGGTGAGGGACCCGGCCGACGCACGGCGGCGGCGCTCATCGCCTCCGTGACCGACCGGTTCAGGAGGTGACGTCGGGCCGGGAAACGGGGGGCACGCCGGTCGATGGCCCGGGTGGGGTTCGGGGGCTGGCGACGGACCGGGAAGGCTTTCCGTGGGTCGCACCCACGATCGACCAATGGGCGGCGTCGATCGGCCTCGCCAAGAGCCTCGAAACCTGACCGGGTACGTCCTCGGAATCGATGGAGATCTCGCAGAATCGCGGGTGACCCGCGAAATAGGAGCGCACGTTCCGCTCGTGGTCTTCCTTCTCGCGCCGCCACAGAGACGCCACGGCGTCAGCGTCGGAGAGTCCCGAAAGCGCCATGTCCCAACGGAGCATCCGACCGTCGGCATGCCGCATCCGGCTCGCGATCCAGTCCTCCGTCGGTCGGGTGTTGAGGATGAAGGAGGACCCCGGGTAGTCCCGGTCCATCTCGCGAAAGTACCGGTTGCCCTCGACCCGCCGCTGCGGCGTCATCAGCGTGAGGTCAGCGAACGCCTGGTAACGTCGGTCGTACCCCGCGAAGATCCGCTCGCCCCGTTCCAGATTCTCCAGCATTCGCGTCACGAGCCGATTCCTGTCCCAGTGGACGGTGCTGATTCCGTTTCGGCGGAAGAGCCTCGTGAAAGACCGCGTCGCGGTCTTGTTGAACCCGATGAGAAAGATGCGGGGCCCTCGAATCGGCCGCCAAAAGGCTAGATGCCACACAGTGACCGCTCCGGGCGTCTCGGCGTGCCCCCGCCCCGACGCGCCCGCCCGTCGCCCCTCGCGCGCGGCCGCACCGATGGGATCCTCCGCCAGTCCGTGGTAGAAACCATCCCACCTCCTCGCCATCACCCGACCGCCGACGCGGTCGGCCCGCTTCGGCCCCGGTGAAAGGCGTCGATTCTCCGGGGCGTCTCCCGCCGCATCCCGCGGGGCATCGCTTCGTCCACCCCTTCCATCGTACGAGCCCATGAGGTCCCCGGCGACCGTCCCATGCCCTTTCGATCCAGCACCGCCGACGGCGGCGGCATCCGCGACGTTGACGTCGTCATCGTCGGGGGCGGCACCGCCGGCGCGATCGTCGCCGAACGCCTCGCCCGTGGCACCGATCTGACGATCCTCGTCCTCGAGGCCGGGCCCGGGTTCCCCGGATGGGCGCTGGGGGTACCGCTGGCGAGCTACCGCCTCAGTGGGCCTTGGTCGTGGCCGCATCTGAGCGTGCCGCAGGAGTCTCTGGAAGGACGACGGATCCGGTTCCCGACCGGCCGTGTGCTCGGCGGTTCTTCCTCGATCAACGCGATGATCGCCGCCCACGGTCCCGCCGCCGACTACGACGCGTGGGCGGAGGAGGGCTGCACCGGATGGGGCTGGAGAGATCTCGACCCCTTCTGGCGCCAGGCCACCGATCCGCGTGACGAGGCCGCGGCGTCGATCGAGGCTCCCTCCCACACCGCTCCCTTCACGCACGCCCTCGTCGCGGCGTGCGAGGAGTCCGGTCTGGTGCGCGCGGAACCCCTCACCGGGGAGCGGTCGCAGACGTGCGGACGGTTCGCCCTCTTCCAGAGAAACCGCATGCGGTACACGACCGCCCACGCGATGGCCATCGCGGCGCGGAAGGAGAGGGTCCGCGTGGCGACGCGGGCCCCGGTGCACCGTGTACTCTTCGCGGACGACCGCGCCACGGCGGTGGAGTGCGGCGACCCACGAGCGCCGGTGACGATCCGCGCCCGCGTCGGCGTGGTGCTCGGAGCGGGAGTCTTCGGAACCCCGTGCATCCTCATGCGCTCCGGCATCGGGGCGTCCGCGCGCGTGCGGGCGGCCGGTGTCGATCCCTGGCTCCACCTACCCGGGGTGGGGGAGAATCTCCAGGACCACGTCGGTGTGCCGGTCATCCTCGGCTGCCGCGCGCCCTCGCCTGGAAGGAAGTCACGGTGGATACCGGCAGCGCTGCGTTACGCCCTGTCGCGATCGGGGGTCATGGCGTCCAACGGCTGCGAGGGCGGGGCGTTCCTCGGCAGCGCCGGGCGCCCGCCCGACTTGGAGATCGCCGGCCTCTTCCAGACCCGCCACCATCCACGTGCCGTCGAGATCGCCGCGATCGTCATGCACCCCGACAGCCGGGGATTCGTCACGATCGATCCCCGGGACCCCGTCGGGACGCCGATCATCGACCCCCGCTTCCTGACCGCGCCCGACGATCTGCGGCGTTTGCGGGAGGGGATCGATCGCGTGCGCGACGTCGTGTCCCGGCCCGCCCTGCGCGAGTTCGGCATCACCGGGGAAATCATGCCGGGATCGACCGACATTGGCCTCCACATCCGACGGCTCGCCTCGACTCATTACCATCCGGTGGGGACGTGTCGGATGGGGACCGACGCCATGGCCGTCGTGGGCCCCGACCTCGTGGTGAGAGGAACACGTAATCTCTGGATCTGCGACAACTCCGTCGTGCCCAGACTGCCCGCCGGCCATTCCGCGGCCACCGCGATGATCATCGGGAGCCGGGGAGCCGACCTGATCATGCGACGCCTCGCGGGCCCTTCGCCGGACAGAGAGAAACCACTCCGCTGAATCGTCCACGGGCCGGCCGTGGAGCGTGCCGTGGATCAATCTCCCCGCGATGCCCTACGGGATGTCGGTGACGCGCGCGGCCTCCAAGACCTCGAGATCACTCCGCAGCCCCGACCATCGGCCGGCGATCGCACCGATCCGCGCCAGGCAAAGCCGGGCCCAGGACGATCCCAGGAGCGTCTCCAGACGCGGGTGCAGCACGACCGCCAGCACCGTCTGCGACTCTTCGTACCCGGCGTGCCGCTTGAAGCTGTTCAGGCTCGGCTTCGGCGGATACCAACTCCGTCCGAGGTTGATCTCCGCCGTATCCTCGCGGCCGATGCGATCGCGGGTGAACTCGTACAGCAGGACGTTCGAACCACGCAGGGGGTCGAATCGCGTGTGCCTGTTGATCACCACCCCGTGACGGACCTCTCCCTCCCGCCAATCCACGACGTAGCCGGCGAGGACGTCGTCGACCAGACAACCGTACGCGGAAAGGGCCGGTATCGCCGCTGCGACCCCGCAGGCGCGGGCCCAACGGTCCCGGTCGGCGTAAGCCCGGGCTGCCCCCCCCCGGCGTGCGGCGAGATCGGCATGAAGGGCGACGCAGGCCTCGGCCATCTCCCCCCAGGTCACGTCGCGTGTCACGAAGCGAGGGCCGTTCTTGCGGACGTGCTTGCGGAACTGCTCCTGGAGTCCGCCGATGCCGTAGTGCTTCGTCCGCAGCCGGTATTCGGTGACCAACGGACCAGAACCGACGCGAGGACAGAACACGGCGGCCAAGCGTCCGCAATCGACCAGCAACCGTTGGATATCGCGCTTCGTGGCCGCGACCCGGTGATTGCTGGGGAAGGTGGTGAGACTGAATCGGCCCACTCCGCACCAGAGGGTCTCCTCACGGGTCACCGCGAATTGGCCCAGGCTCCGGTGGAACGTCTCCAGAGGATGGCACGTCACGCCGGTCGGAAGAGGGGGATCGACGGCCCCGGCTCGGCCCGCCGACCCCCGGGGTCGGTGAAAACGCATGGACTATCCGTCCCGCCGGTCGAGCCACCGCACGGCCAGGCCACGCAGCCCGGTCCGACGGAGATCGATGCCGACGAAGTAGGAGGCGGCGGCCAGGAAACCGAGCCACCACAGGGGATCGAGCGGCGCGGGGCGTCGGATCTTCAGACGCAACAGATCCCGTGCGAGCGCTCGCCGCCGAACCGGCGTGCCGGTGAGCGCGTCGTCCGCCCCGACCTCGTACTCGATCAGGGGTTCCGGGATGTTCGCCGCCCGGCTGATGTCGAGGATCCGCAGGAAGAAATCCACGTCCTCGCACTTCAGTCCGGGATCGAAGAATCCGACGCGACGGGCGACCGACGTGCGGATCATCACCGTCGGATGCCAGAGCGTCGTCCGCAGATGCATTCCCCGGCGGATGGCGGCATCGTCACGGAGGGCGACGACGTCCGTGCTGCCGCCGCCGTCGATGCGGCGCTCGCGATACCCGCCCCCGCAGATACCCACCTGGGGGTGACTCTCGAGGAGGTCGAACTGCCTGCGGAACCTGCCCGCCAGCGCGACGTCGTCGGAATCGAGCCGCGCGACGTAGGGGTGCCCCCGCTCGAAGACGTACGCCAAGCCCGCGTTCAAGGCGGCGGCGATCCCCTGATTCCGCGTCAGGCGGATCAGGTGGACGTCGAGCGGCAAGGTCGGATCGATCCGCACCGGGGGGCGGCTGCCGTCGTCGATGACCACCACCTCCAGCAGTGAAGCCTCGGAGGCGAGCGACAGGAGGGCCCGTTCGAGCTTGCGCTGACGGTTCCAGACGGGGATCAGCAGCGCGATCGGCTTCACGTCCGCCCGTTCGTCATTCATCGTCGATCGTCGGAATCCGCGGAGGCGAATCGCTATCCTGCACGCCCCGCCTCGCCCCGGAACGACAGTGTAGGGACCACGGGACGATGACTCCACTGGACGAGTACCGATCGCTCTCGCGGGACGTCGCGGCCATGCCCTTCATGGAGTGGGCGTCGCGCTTTTCGGCGACCGCTCGGGATCGGGATCCCTGGCGCGACGGATCCTTCCGCCTCCACCCCGCCGGATGCGACTGGGATCTCTACGGACTGGTGGACATGCTCCTCTGCGCGGTCACGCTGGAGCCCAGCCACCCCGCGATCGGCAGGATGGACACCGGCGCGTGGGTTGAGCGGATCCTGTCCTGCCTCGACACCGACGGCATGGCGACCCGAAGGAACCCGACCGACCACGTTCCCGAACATGCCACGGCGTACGCGTACACGGGGCTCGTGTTGCTGCGCAACCGCGGAGCCCGCGTCGTCCCGCCTCCGCTCCGATATTTCGCGTCGCCGACGTTTTCCCGGGCCGAGTTCGAGGCTTGGTTCCGCAGGATGGGACTGCAGTGCCCGAGGTGGTTCCCCGGGGAGGGCCTGCGCGGATCCGTGCGCAGATCGGCCCGCCGCCTGGGGTGGTACCGGTTCTGGTCGGGGTCCCACGTCGGCGGTGGCGTGATGGCGACGCTCGTCATGCGAAGTCAACTCTCGGATCCGGAGGGACGCCTGCCGCGCATCGACGAGGTCCCCGAACTCGTCGCCTTCTTCGACCTCGCCAATCACGCTCTCGAATCACGCACCGGACTCTGGCGGCCTTGGATCAAGCGGATCCTCTCGAGGCGGCCCGACATCAGCGACGTGGGCGGCGCGGCGCACTTCCTCTGGCTCTACGACCGGCTCGGGGTACGGCACCCCCGCGCCGAGGCGATGCTCGCAGGGGCGCTCGAACTCCAGCGTGACGACGGTCTGTTCTCGAACGAGCCGGGATGCCTCGACCTCGACTTCGCCCACCTTTTCTCCTACGCGGCGCGTCTGGGAGTCCGGGAGGATCTCCACCACGTGGACGATGCGATGCTGCGAAACGGGATCGCCGTGCTCGGCCGTCTCCTCGGCCACGGCGGACTCGAGGGCTACGTCGAATCCCACCGGCTGCCCGGGGCACTGTGTGCGGTGGCGCAGGTCGACGCCTACCTCCGTTGGCGCGGACTGGAGTCCGGGCCGAGCCCCACTCGCGACGTGTTGTCCGAGGTGTGCTGGATCTGAGCCCCACTGACGCACCCGCGGGGGGAGCGGGCCGGCATGGGGGCCTGCTCCGCCGTCGCTCGCGGGCGGATGCTCGCCGGCGTTTCCCGACGAGGCCTGCAGGCGCCCGTCGACGAGGTCGAGGACCGCGACGGGGACGGTGCCGGTCGATCCCGTCGCTCGCGTGCATGCGGGAATCGGGGCCCCGGTATGATGGCGTCCCCGATCCAGGCCTCGCCGGAGGTTTTCCCGTGCCTTCCCTCACCGACCGCGACCTCCGCGTCGCTGCGCTGGGGATCACGCTCGGGTGGCTGTCGCGGGAGCCTGTGGAGCGCGAACTGCAGGGTTCGGGCGCGGGGCGGATGTCCGATCGCCTCGTCGCGGCCGGCGTCCTCGACTCGGCCCACGCCGAGATCCTCGAGGAGCTGGTCGACCGTTCGGCCGCTTCCCGGGGCGAACCGGCCCGCCCGGGAATCGACCTGCTCACCGACATCGCGGACCTGCTCGGCAGCGTGCTGCCGCGGTCCGGTTCCGATGCCACCGTGTCACTGGCACCGACGGGGACGGCCCCGCCGCCGGGGGCCGCCACGCCCGGCGTCGAGGGGCGCTTCCGCATCCTCCGTCCCCATGCCGCCGGCGGGCTCGGCGAGGTGTCGGTGGCCGAGGACCGGCAACTCAATCGTGAGGTGGCGCTCAAGGAGATCCGGAGGAGGTTCGCGGACGATCCTGCCAGCCGCATCAGGTTTCTGCTCGAGGCGGAGATCACCGGCGGCCTCGAGCATCCTGGCATCGTGCCGGTCTACGGCCTGGGGAGTCATCCCGACGGCCGGCCGTTCTACGCGATGCGATTCATCCGCGGCGACAGCCTCGAGGAGGCCATCGACCGCTTCCACGGGTCGCGGGCCCCCGGGGCGACGCCCGACTATGCCGGCCTCGAGTTCCGCGGCCTGCTGGGCCGATTCGTCGACGTCTGCCAGGCGATCGCCTACGCCCACAGCCGCGGCGTCCTGCATCGCGACCTCAAGCCCGGCAACGTGATGCTGGGGAAGTACGGGGAGACGCTCGTGGTGGACTGGGGCTTGGCCCGGCCGGCCGGCGGTGACGCCGGCGCGGTCGCCGGCGTGGAG
Source organism: uncultured Chitinophaga sp. (assembly GCA_964567835.1). Classification (GTDB taxonomy): domain Bacteria; phylum Planctomycetota; class Planctomycetia; order Pirellulales; family UBA1268; genus QWOP01. The sequence continues at coordinate 23,257 of CAZMOU010000052.1, forward strand.
AGCCCGCTGCGCCCGGCGTCCGCATCCGGTCACGATCTCACCGTCGCCGGCAGTGCCATCGGCACCCCCGCCTACATGCCACCCGAGCAGGCGGCCGGCAAACTCGACACGCTCGGCCCGCACAGCGACGTCTACTCGCTGGGGGCGACGCTCTATAGCATCCTCACCGGAAGACCGCCGGTCGTCGGCGAGTCGGCCGGCGGCGTCCTCGATGCGGTGCGGAAGGGGGACATCCCGCGCCCCCGATCCCTCCTCCCCGCCCTTCCGGCGTCCCTCGAGGCGATCTGCCTCAAGGCCCTCGCGCTCGAGCCCTCCGCCCGCTACCGCTCCGCCGCGGAACTCGCCGCCGACGTGGAACGGGCGCTCGCGGACGAACCGGTGACGGCGTGGCGGGAGCCGCTGGCGGCGCGGGCCCGACGCTGGGCCAGACGCCATCCGAAGTCGCTCGCCGCCGTCACCGCCACGCTCCTGGTGGGGAGCGCCGCCGCCGGGGCGACGGCGTACGTCGTGTCGGGGAAGAACGCCGAGCTCGCGCGGTCGCTCGGGCGCGAGCAACGGGCCCGCGAGGCGGAGTCGGAGGCACGGACGCTCGCGGAGACCAACGAGGAGGAGGCCCGCTCCCAGGCCGCACTCGCGCGGGAGACGCTGCTGGCGATCGTGTTCGATCTGCAGGCGGGCCTGGAAAACCTCCCCGGCGGCGCGGACGTGAGGCGGCGCCTCCTGCGGACGTCGAGGAGGACCCGCGCCATCCGCGTCGGCTCCTCGCCGCCCACGCCGCCCTCGGCCAGTTGGCCTACGACGAAGGCCGTCTCGACGCCGCGGCGGAGGAGATCGAGGCGGCGCTGGCGATCGCCGAAGCGGGGGCGGCGGCCGATCCCGGAGACCGCGTGCCGGTCAACGACGTCTCGATCTGCCTCGAGCGGCTCGCGCTCGTGTTCAACGCCCAGGGACGGCCGGACGAGGCCGAACGTTGCCTGCGCCGCAAGCTCGACATCGACCGCGGCCTCGTGGAGCGATTCCCCGACGACCCGAAGCTGCGCGGCGACCTGGCCATCGCCCACGATCTCCTCGGCGACCAGGCGGAGCGCGCGGGGCGGAACGAAGAGGCGCTCGCCGCCTTCGCCGCGGCCCTGTCGCTCCGCGAGGCGTTGTCGGCGGACGACGCCGACGGCGTCCGTGCCAGGCTCGACCTGGCACGCTCCTACCGTTCCATGGCCGGCGTTCTCGAGCCGCTCGGACGGGTCGCCGAGGCGCTCGAGCGGCAGCGCGCGTGCGTCGCCCTGCTCGAGGCGGCGACGGCGGCCGACCCGGACGACACGCGCGCCCAGGGAGATCTGGCGGTCGCCTCGGGTCAGCTGGGGCGATTGCTGGTCGGGGTCGGGGACCACGAGGAGGGTCTGCGCGAGCGGCGCCGGGCCGTGGCCATCGACGAGCGTCTCGTGGCGGCGGCGCCCGCGGATCCGTTGAAGCGCCGCCGTGTGGGACTCGACTGGATGGGCCTGGGGGACGGGCTGCGTGCCACCGGCGCGGCCGCCGAGGCCGAGGAAGCCTACGGCACCGCGCGCACCATCCTCGCCGAGGCCGCCCGGATGGCCCCCGCGGACGTGCGCGTGCTCGGCAGTCTGGCCGACGCCATCGAGCGCT
>CAZMOU010000053.1:0-24556 GCA_964567835.1 uncultured Chitinophaga sp.
ACCGCCGAGAGCGACGAGCAGCGCGCTGCCTGTTTCCGGCACGGCGACGACCGGCCCGTCGCGGGGGAGACGCCGATCGGACGCTGGACCTGGCACCACGTCGTCCTGGTGCGCGACGGCCAGCGCGTGCGCGTGTGGCTCGACGGTCGCCCCGAGATCGATGCCACCGTGCCGGCCGCGAGCGGCCCGGGACCGGAGGAGCTGTTCATCGGCGGGCGCAGCGACGGGGCCGACGGCTGGGAGGGGCGGATCGACGAGGTGGCGCTCTTCGACAGGCCGCTGTCCGCGGAGGAGATCGGCACGATCTTCGGGCCTCCTCCGGCCCCGTGACCGGCGTCACGCCACGCCGGGGAGGTTCAGCGACGCCGGCTCGTGCGGATCGTCCGCACCACCGGCCGCTCGTCGCCCTCCTCCATGACCCCCTCCTCGAGGGCTTCGCGGGCCGCGGCGACGTCGTCGTATTCGGCGATCCGGACGACGTCCGCCAGCGGGATCCAGTGTCGCTTCGCCGCACCGCGGGCCGGCTCCGGCTCGACGCCGGTGAGGAAGAAGACGTTGCCGAGCCGGCTGATCCGTGCCCGGGCGAGGGCCCATGGCGGGGCCGGCAGGAGGTCGTCCTCGTACTCGAGCGTGAACAGGACGATGCTGGTGCCGAAGTCGTGCGCCCCAGGCTCCTCGGCGGCGGCCGGCGCGGCGACGGCGAGCCACGTCGCGACGAGGATCGCCGCGGCAAGCCGGGGGGGTTGGGCCGGGGACGATCGTTGCTCGGACATCGGCTGTGCTCCTCGAAAACCCGATTCTGCGCCGTGTCGCCCGGCGGCCGCAAGCCTGGGGCCGACATTCGTCTTGCGGAGCCCCCGCCCGATCCGTATCCCATCTCCCAACCGTGGGAAGGAGTGGTGCCGTGATGGCGATTCGCATGTCAGACGCGTCCCGGGCCGCGACGCTCCTGCCGTTGCTCCTCTGCTGCGGCTGCAGCATCCTCGACGCCCCGACGGCCGCATGGCAGCGCTGGGTGGAGCAGTCGCGCCGCGACGCCGCCGACGCGGTGAAAGAGATCAAGAAGGACTGGAACTTCCACGAGGGCGAGGGCGTCGAGAACTTCGGCGGTGGTGCCGCCGAACAGGTGCGCGAGCTGCGCGGGGAGATGGACCGCTCGGCGACGATGTCGACCTATTGATCCCGGTTCCGGAGTCGTCGATGTCCACGGATCGCTGGCGCTCGTGTCTGCCGGTCGTTCTCCTGCTCGCGGGCTGCAGTGCCCTGGAGCCCAACGGCGGGAGTGCGACGCTCCGGCCGGTGTCGGCGTCGCTCGAGGGCGGTGTCGGGGACGACGTGGAGACCCGTTCCGGCCCGGAGCGGTCCCCTGCCAGGGTCGTGGCGGGCTGGGCCGATCGGCAGCGTTTCATCTTCGAGCGTGCCTGGCGGGAGATCCGTGCGGACCTCGACTACGAGTCGATCGACTCCTTCGCCACCCTGGGGCGGGAGACGCGCCGCGAGGACCGGGCGCTGCGCGACGAGATGGCGGCGGCGCGTGACGTCGTCACCCCCGTGGGTGGGTCGGGCGTGCGGAAGTGACCCGCCGCGGGCGCCGTGGGATCGGTCATCCCCGGCCGGAATCCCCGCCGCGGCCGATGGACCGGCGTCGTTCCGGATTCCATCCCGATCGGATCGCCGCCGGGCCCGCTCGTCCCCCGCACTCGACGGGGATCCGCCCGGCAACGATGATCGTGGGGATCGGGGACGGGCCCCGACGACGAATCGGTCGGCGCTGGTGACCACGCCGCGCGAACGTCCGCCATCCGCGGTGAGGGGCTGAGCGATGGGCGGGGTGTCATCGGTGCCGACATGGCGCGGTGCGACCGGCGCGGCGACGCTGCTGGCCTTCATGGTCGGCATGGCGCTTCCCGGGGCCCGGGGCGACGAGGCGGAGCGGTTCACGCGACTGGTCCTCCCCATCCTCGAGTCCCGCTGCTTTCCCTGTCACTCCCACGGCGCGGCGATCTCCGGCGGCCTCGCGCTCGACTCCCGGAGCGGATGGGAGATCGGTGGCGCGTCCGGTCCGGCGGTGGTGCCGGGCGATCCCGACTCGTCGCGCCTCGTGAAGGCGGTCCGCCGCGGCGATCGAGAGCGGGCGATGCCCCCCGACGAGCCGCTCCCGGCGGAGGAGGTGGACCTGCTCGTGGCCTGGGTGGCCACCGGCGCGGCCGACCCGCGGGTGGGGGACGGCCCCGCGGAGGTCGCCCGTGAAGCACGGATCGAGGAGGGACGCGGCTGGTGGAGTTTCCGTCCCCCGCGCGCCGTCGATCCGCCCCCCGTCGCCGACCCGCTCTGGAACGGCGACCCCGTCGACCGGTTCGTGCGGGCACGGCTCGACGCGGAAGGGATCGGGCCGGCATCTCGTGCGTCCCCGGAGGTGCTGCGGCGCCGGTTGTCGTTCCTCCTCACCGGGCTTCCCCCCGTCGCGCACCCGGCCCTGCCGGCGGCCGAAGCACCCCTGGCGGACCAGGTCGACGCCCTCCTCGCCTCCCCCCACTTCGGCGAGCGTTTCGCGCGGCACTGGATGGACGTCGTCCGCTACGGCGACACCTGGGGCTACGAGTGGGACATCGCCGCCAAGGGATCGTGGGAGTACCGCGACTGGCTCGTCCGCGCCTTCAACGACGACGTGGGCTTCGATCGTCTGATCCGGGAGCAGATCGCCGGCGACCTCCTCCCCGACCGCCGCGTCGACCGGGAGGCGGGCGTCGATGCGAGTCTCGTCGGGCCGATGTTCTTCCATCTCGGCGAGCACCGGCACGGCAGCAGCCTCGACTTCAACGGCATCCACCAGGAGATGGTCGACAACAAGGTCGACGCCTTCTCGAAGGCCTTCCTGGGCCTCACCGTGGCCTGCGCCCGCTGCCACGACCACAAGCTCGACCCGGTGCTCCAGGACGACTACTACGCCCTGGCGGGGATGTTCATGTCGCCGCGCTGGACGGCGCGCGACGTGGCGCTCGGCGCGTCGACGGCCGACGCGATCGCCGAACTCGCGCGGCTGCGCGGCGAGATCCAGGGGCTCGTGGCGCGGGCCTGGTCCGATCGGGTCACGCGCATGCCCGCAGGCGAGCTCCGCGCCCGGATCGCCGCCCTGCCCGCTCCCGCCGGCGGCCCGGCTCCCCCCGCCGACGCCATCTCCGGCCGTCTCTCGGCGCTCGTCGCGGCGGCGGCGGAAGGCGACGCGGCGGTGGTCGCCGCGTGGCGCGCGATGGTGGGCGCCTGGCGCGCGGAGGAGGAGGCGGCCCGGCGGGCGCGAGCGTCCTTCGTGCCGCTGGCGGCGGACGGAAGGCTCCCGGAGGGTTGGACCGCCGAGGGGAGCGGCCTCCTCCACGGTCGCGTCGACGACGGCACGATCCGCGTGGCGCTCGAGGGGGATGCGATCGTCGCCGAGATCCTCCCCGCCGGCTGGCACACGCACGCCCTGTCGCCGAAGCTCCCCGGCATCCTCCGTCTCCCCCTGCCCGAGGCGTTCCCGCGACCGTGGGTGAGCCTGCGCGTCGCCGGCGGCGAGTGGGCGGCGCGGCTCGTGACCCCCGAGAACGCCTTCCTCAACGAGGGGAGCGGCGGTCCGGTGTTCCTCGACGGCAAGGCTCCGGCGCAGTGGATGGCCGTGGGGGCGACGCCGGCGCGGAACGGCGTCAGGCGCGTCTTCCATGACCTCGCCACCACCGCCTTCAATCCCAACTTCCCCCCGCGCACCGGCCTCGCCCAGGCCGGAGGCGTCGTCCTGCCGGCGGCCGACGACGGCCGGGAGAAACGGAGTTGGTTCTCGGTCACCGGGATCGTCGCCCACGACGCCCCGGGCATGCCCCCCGCCGACGGCGCGGCGCTCGCCGGCCTCTTCGCCGGTCCGGAGCCGGCCGATGCCGAGGGGGTGTGGCGCGCGGTGGCGTCCTGGCTCTCCGCTGCCGTGGCACGCTTCCACGAGGGGAAGCCCCGAGACGGCGACGCGGACATCGTCGCCTGGGCCCACCGCTCCGGAATCCTCCCCGACGACCGGGCGTCGCTGGGGGAGGTCGCCCCCCTGGTCGATCGCTATCGCGCGATCGAGGGCACCCTCCCCTTCCCGCGCACCGTGACCGGGCTGCTCGAGGAGGGCACGCCGCCGATCGATTACCCGATCAACCGGCGCGGCGACGTCCACGACGAGGGGGCCCCCGTGCCCCGCGGCTTCCTCCGCCTCTTCGCCGACCTTCACGCCCCGGTCCGCGCCGCCGGCAGCGGGCGCCTCGAACTGGCCGAGCACCTCGCCGGCGGTGGCAATCCGCTCGTGGCGCGCGTGTGGGTGAACCGGGTGTGGCAGTGGGTGTTCGGGACCGGCATCGTGGCCACCCCGAACGACTTCGGACGCCTGGGGTCTCCACCCAGCCATCCGCAGCTCCTCGACCGGCTGGCGGTCGACTTCATGGCGGACGGATGGTCGACCAAGCGGCTCGTGCGCCGCCTCCTCCTCACCGAGACCTTCCGCCAGGGGGGCGGGCGATCCCCCGCGGCGCTCGAGCGCGACCCGGGCAACGCCCTCCTCCACCACCATCCCACGCGGCGTCTCGACGCGGAGAGCGTCCGCGACACGCTGCTGGCCGTCTCGGGACGCCTCGATCCCCGGCTCGGCGGGGTTCCGGTGCGGCCGCCGCGCCCGCACGAGGACTCCGCCAAGAGGCTCTTCTCCGGTCCGCTCGACGGCCTCGGCCGGCGCTCGATCTACGTCGAGTCGTCGATCATGGCCCCGGCGGCGTTCCTCGCGGCCTTCAACCAGCCGGCGCCGAAGATCCCCACCGGCCGCCGCGACCTCACCGCCGTGCCGGCGCAGGCCCTCCTCCTGCTCAACGACCCTTTCGTCCTCGCCATGGCCGATCACTGGGCGGGCCGCCTCGTGGCCGACGGTCGATCCGACCCGGCCGGACGGATCGACGGCATGTTCCGGGCGGCCTTCGACCGCGGCGCGGAGGGTGCGGAGGTGGCCGCGTGGAGGGATCTGCTCTCCACCCTCGTCCCGCCGGGGGCCGACCCGATGGCCGACCGTGCCGCCTGGGCCGCGCTCGCCCACGCGCTTTTCAACACCAAGGAGTTCCTCCACGTCCGTTGACGCGGACTCCGAGGCGACAGCCATGCCCACCACCCCCCCCTGCCCCGGCGCCAGCCCCCGCTCCGCGACGCGGCGCGGATTCCTGGCCGGGTCGTCGGCCGGGTTCGGCCTCCTCGCGCTCGCCGGCATGGTCGGCACCACGGCGTCCGCCGCCCCCGGCGCCGTCCGGCCCGCGCCCGGCCGCCGGGCGCGGAGCGTGATCTTCTGCTTCATGGACGGCGGTCCGAGCCACGTCGACACCTTCGATCCCAAGCCGACGCTCGCCCGTCACGAGGGGAAACCGATCGGCGAGGCCAACGTCTCGCGCCGCAGTCAGTCGGCGGCGTCGCGGGTCTGGCTGGGGAGCCCGTGGACGTTCCGGCGGCGCGGGCAGAGCGGCCTCCCGGTGAGCGACCTGCTCCCCCATCTGGCCGGCGTGGCCGACGAACTGTGCGTGGTGCGTTCGGTCGTCGGGGAATTGCCGCTCCATGGTCAGCAGGCACTTCTCACGCACACCGGACGGATCCTGGGCGCGGCACCGAGCCTGGGAGCCTGGGTCTCCTACGGCCTCGGCAGCGCGGCCGAGGATCTCCCCTCCTACGTCGTCCTCAACAATGATTGGGTTCCCAACGGCGGCCTGGAGAACTTCGGCAGCGCCTTCCTCCCCGCCACCTGCCAGGCGACGGGCATCCGCGCCGCCGGCACGCCGGTGGACGCGATCCTCCCGGCGCGCCCGCCGGCCCTGCAGCGCCGCCTCCTCGATCGCGTCGCCGAGCAGGACCGGGCCTTCGCCGCGCGCTCCTCCGACGACGCGGCGATCGAGGCGCTGATCGCCAACCAGGAGACCGCCTTCCGCATGCAGGCCGCGGTTCCCGACGTCCTCGACACGGCCCGCGAGCCGGAGTGGGTCCGCCGCCTCTACGGCCTCGACTCCGACGACGAGCACGAGCGACTCTACGCGCTCCAGGCGCTCCGCGCGCGCAGGCTCGTCGAGTCCGGCGTGCGCTTCGTGGAGCTGACCTGCCCGAGCTTCGACGGCAACAACTCCCCCTGGGACCAGCACGGGCAGCTGAAGACACTGCACGAGAAGAACGCCCGTGTCACCGACCGCGCCGTCGCGGCGCTCGTCGTCGATCTCAAGGCCCGCGGGCTGCTCGGGGAGACGGTGGTCCTCTGGGGGGGCGAGATGGGGCGCACGCCCCACACCCCGGCGGTGACCCCCGACTGCGGCCGCGACCATCACGTCGACGGCTACACGCTGGTCCTCGCCGGCGGCGGCTTCCGCGGCGGGATGACCTGGGGCGAGACCGACGACTTCGGAAACAGGGTGGTCGCCGACGCGGTCGACATCCACGACGTCCACGCCACGATCCTCTGGCGTCTCGGCATCGACCACGAACGGCTCACCTTCCGGCACGGCGGTCGCGACCATCGCCTCACCGACGTCCGGGGACGGGTCCTGCGGTCGGTCATCGAGGGGTGAGCACCCCCCGCTCCGGGAGGGATCGGGCCTGCCCGGCCCCGGCGTTTCGGGGCCGTCCCGGGAGTGTTTTTGCGGGTGTTCCGTCTTGCCACGAATCCCGACCCCGGCGACACTGTGCGACTCGCGTGCGCATGGTCCTTGGGAACGGGAGCGCGCGGAGTCCCCTCCGCGCCGAAAGCCGCATCATGGAACCGACCGACGTCTCCGATCCCCGCTACTTCCACAAGGTGGTCGATTGCCAGTGGGCCTGTCCGGCCCACACCAACGTCCCGGCATACATCCGCCTCATCGCCCAGGGGCGGTACACCGAGTCGTACCTCCTCAACCGCTCGTCGAACGTCTTTCCCGGCGTGCTCGGCCGCACCTGCGACCGTCCCTGCGAGCCGGCCTGCCGCCGCGGTCGCATCGACGAGAAGCCGGTGGCGATCTGCCGGTTGAAGCGGGTGGCGGCCGATCTGCGTGACGACGTCCGGGCGTTCCTCCCGAAGGCCCCGGAGGTGAAGAACGGCAAGCGGATCGCCCTCGTGGGCGCCGGTCCGGCGTCGCTCACCGTGGCCAACGACCTCCTCCCGCTCGGCTACTCGGTGACGATCTTCGAGAAGAACCACGAGCCGGGCGGGCTGATGCGGATCAACATCCCGTCGTTCCGGCTGCCGGCGTCGGTGCTCGACGACGAGTGCGGCTACATCATCGACATGGGTGCCGAGATGCGCTACGGCACGCCGGTCACCAGCCTCAAGGCGCTCCTTGACGAGGGGTACGACGCCGTCTTCATCGGCAGCGGGGCGCCGAAGGGGAAGGAGCTCGATCTCCCCGGCCGCCACGACGACCCGGCGCACGTCCACCTCGGCATCGAATGGCTGGCGAACGTGCATTTCAAGCACGTCGAACGGATCGAGCCGCGGGTGATCATCATCGGCGTCGGCAACACGGCGATGGACTGCTGCCGCACCGCCAAACGCCTCGGGGCCACCGACGTGAAGGTCGTGGCCCGGCGCGGGCGCAGGCACTTCAAGGCCTCCCCCTGGGAGCTCGAGGACGCCGAGGAGGAACGGGTCGAGATCGTCGAGAATCACGCCCCCAAGCGGATGATCGTCGAGGGGGGGAAGCTCGTGGGGATGGAGTTCGAGGTCCTCGAGTGGACCGAGGACGCCACCGGCCGGCAGAAGAGCCGCGTCCTCCGCACCGAGACGATCCCCTGCGACGCGGTGATCCTCGCCATCGGCCAGGAGAACGCCTTCCCCTGGATCGAGCGCGACGCGGGGGTGGAGTTCGACGCGCAGGGCATGCCGGTCGTCGACCGGACGACCCACCAGAGCACGAACCCCCGGGTGTTCTTCGGCGGCGACGCCGCCTGGGGCCCGCAGAACATCATCTGGGCGGTGGCCCATGGCCACCAGGCGGCGATCTCCATCGACCTCCACTGCCAGGGCCGGCCCGTCGCCGACCGGCCGCCCCCCGGCATGACGCTCGTCAGCGTCAAGAACGGCCTCCACTCGTGGGCCTACGACAACGACTTCGACGGATCCGCCCGGCAGGTGATGCGTCACGAGGCGCTCGAGAAGCGGTTCCGCGACCTCCACGTCGAGGTGGAGCTGGGCTTCACGCCGGAGCAGGTCGCCACCGAGGTGGCCCGCTGCCTGAACTGCGACATCCAGACCAGCTTCACCCCCAAGCGCTGCATCGAGTGCGACGCCTGCATCGACGTCTGCCCGACGAGCTGCCTGACCATCACCGCCGCCCCGGCCTCGGAGGCCGAACTGCGGAAACGCCTCTCCGCTCCGGCGGACAACCTCTCGCAGGACATCTACCTCTCCGCCGCGCTGCCGCAGACGCAGCGCGTGATGGTGAAGGACGAGGATGTCTGCCTGCACTGCGGCCTCTGTGCCGAGCGCTGCCCGACGGCGGCGTGGGACATGCGGCTGTTCGATCTTCTCGAGCCGGTGGCGGGCGCCGCCTGCGAATCCCAGGAGTTGGTGAACGCGTGAACGGCGTCAACGATTTCGCCTTCAAGATCGGCACGGTCAACGGCACCGGCTCCGCCAGCGCCAACGGCCTCCTCATGCAGGCGATCTTCCGCATGGGGATCCCCGTGTCGGGCAAGAACATCTTCCCGTCGAACATCCAGGGTCTCCCCACCTGGTACGAGATCCGGGTGAGCAAGGACGGCTACGTGGCCCGTCCCTCCGAGGTCGACCTCGTCCTCGCCCTCAACCCGGCGACCTACGCCAAGGACGTGGCGACGGTGCGCGAGGGGGGCTACCTCCTCTACGACTCCTCCTGGCCGCTGCCGAAGGAGCTCGAGCGCCCGGGGATCAACGTCCTCGGGATCCCGTTCGGGCGCCTGTGCGTGCAGTCGTTCGAGGGGGACCGCGAGCGCACGCTGCTGCGGAACATCGCCTACGCCGGAGCCCTGACGGCGCTCATCGGCATCGACATGGACGTGGTCAGCCGTCTCCTCGAGGAGACCTACGGCAAGAAACCGAAACTGCTCGAGTCGAATCACCGTGCGATCCGCCTGGGGCGGGACTTCGCCATGGAGCATTTCGACTGCCCGCTCCCCTTCCGCCTCGAGCCGATGGACGCCACCAAGGGCTCGATCCTCATCGACGGCAACACCGCGTGTGCCCTGGGCGCCGCCTACGCCGGGGCGACCGTCGGTGCCTGGTATCCGATCACGCCGGCGACCTCCCTGATGGAGGCCTTCAAGGCGTTCTGCGAGAAGTACCGCGTCGACAAGGACACCGGCGAGCGGCGCTACGCCATCATCCAGGCCGAGGACGAGCTCGCCGCCGCGGGGATCGTCATCGGCGCCGGCTGGGCCGGTGCCCGCGCCTTCACCAACACCTCCGGCCCGGGCATCTCGCTGATGCAGGAGTTCATCGGGCTGGCCTACTACACCGACATCCCGGCGGTGTTCTTCGACATCCAGCGCTGCGGGCCGGCCACCGGCATGCCGACGAGGACCCAGCAGGCCGACATCCTCTCCCTGGCGTACGCCTCGCACGGCGACACGAAGCACCCGATCCTCTTCCCGGCGAACCCCGGCGACGACGCCCCCATTGTCGACGACTTGGGTGACGACCTCGCCGACCGGCTCCAGACCCCCGTCTTCGTCGCCACCGACCTCGACATCGGCATGAACGACTGGATGGTCGACCGTCTCGCCTGGGACGACTCCCGGCGCCCCGACCGGGGGAAGGTGCTCGACGCCGCGGCGCTCGAGAAGCTCAAGCGGTTCTCCCGCTACGACGACGTCGACGGCGACGGCATCGCCGCGCGGACGCTGCCCGGCGTGGGGGGCAAGGGGGCGTACTTCGTCCGCGGCTCGGGCCACGACAAGCATGCCGGCTACACGGAGGACTCGGCCGCCTACATGGAGGTGGTCGATCGCCTGCGGCGGAAGTTCGCCCACGCGGCCACGATCGTGCCGAAGGCGGTCTTCGAGTCGCGCGGCGGCACCGACATCGGGCTGGTCACGGTCGGCGGGTGCGACGCCGCGGTCCGCGAGGCGGCCGATCGCCTCGCCGAGCAGGACATCCCCGTCGACGTGATGCGGATCCGTGCCTTCCCCTTCGGGGAGGAGGTGCGGGAGTTCATCGAGGGGCACGAGCGCGTGTACGTCGTCGAGCAGAACCGCGACGGTCAACTCCGCTCGCTCTTGGCGATCGAGCTCGGCGTCCCGCTCGAACGGATGGTCCCGATCCTCGATTACGGCGGCATGCCGCTGACGGCCCGTTGCGTCGTCGATGCCGTGGTCCGCCACACGGGAGGAGTCCCCGCATGACCTCGATCGCCAAGCCCCCGGTCCGCCACCCGAGCGTCCGCACCAACGGCCTCGGCCTCACGATCCGCGACTACGAGGGGGTGATGTCGACCCTCTGCGCCGGCTGCGGGCACGACTCCGTCACCGCCGCGCTCGTCCAGGCCGCCTGGGAGCTCGATCTCGAGCCCCATCGCGCCGCGAAGATGAGCGGCATCGGCTGCTCGTCGAAGACGACCGCCTACTTCATGAAGCAGTCCCACGGCTTCAACTCCGTGCACGGCCGGATGCCGTCGGTGACCACCGGCGCCGCCACCGCCAACCGGGGGCTGACGTTCATCGGGATCTCCGGCGACGGCGACTCGCTCTCCATCGGCCTGGGACAGATGGCCCACGCCATCCGCCGCAACGTCGACATGCTCTACGTCATCGAGAACAACGGCGTCTACGGCCTGACGAAGGGACAGTTCTCCGCGTCGGCCGACGTCGGCAGCATGTCGAAGCGTGGCGAGGCCAACGAGCAGGCGCCGATCGACCCGGCCCTGTTCGCGCTGTCGATCGGCGCCACCTTCGTGGCCCGCTCCTTCTCGGGCGACAAGCGGCAGCTCGTGCCGATCCTCAAGGCCGGCCTCTCCCACAAGGGCCTGGCGCTCGTCGACGTCATCTCCCCCTGCGTCACCTTCAACGACCACGAGGGCTCGACGAAGAGCTACAAGTACACGCGCGAGCACGAGGTGGAGGCGGTGGTGGCCGACTACGTGCCGGTGCACCTCGAGATCACGCTGCCCGACCGGGCCGCCGCCGGGGCGGAGGGGGGCCAGGGGGAGCTCCACGTCGTCCCCATGCACGACGGCAGCACCGTCCGCCTCCGCAGCACCGCCGCCGGGTACGACCCGACCGACCGCGGCAGCGCCTCGACCCACATCCGTGCCTGCCAGCAGCGCGGGGAGCTGGCCACCGGGCTGTTGTTCATCGACGAATCGAGCCGGGACATGCACGACCTGATGCGGACCACGCGGACGCCGCTGGTCGATCTCCCCTGGGAGTCGCTCTGTCCCGGCGCGGCGGCGCTCGACGCGTTGATGGCCCGTTACCGCTGACGCCGAGCCCGGCCCCGCCTGCCATGTGGTTCATCCTCCGGCTCGCCCTGCTCGTCGGCGCCGTCGCGGCGGTGCGTGCGCTCCGCGGTGACGCCGACGCCGCCGTGGCCGCGCTCGCGATCGGCATCCTGCTTTTCGCCGGTCCGCTCTGGCGCGGGCTCGGCCCGCGGAAGCGCCGCCGCGGCGCGCAGGACGACGGCGTTCCTGCGGAGCGGGGACCGGCCGGGGGCGTGCCGGGGAGGGCCGAGTTCCTCGCCGCCGGCGTCGACACGCGGAGCTGCGGCCGTTGTCGACGCCCGATCCGGGCCGCCTCCTACTTCTTCGCGCTGGACGGCAAGCCGACGGTGTACTGCGAGACCTGCTGGGATCGCGCCGCCCCGGCGGACGACCCGGTGCGGCGCGGCCAATGGATGACGCGGCTGTCGGGGGGTTTCGAGCGCCGCGGCGCCTGACGGGGCCCCGCGATCCGCCCCCGCCCGGCCGCCGTTCGGTCGCCGCGCGGTAGGCTCTGGCGGTCTTCGTCGTCCCCGGGGGTTCGATCGATGTCCGCCGCGCGCCGCGTTCTCGTCCTGCTCCTGCCGCTGTTCCTCACGGGGTGTCCGCGCGGCGCCGTGGGGCAGGTCCCCGCCGCTGATAACGAGGCGCTCGAGCCGGTGGGTCGCGTGGCGGACGGGACGTCGATCACGCCGGTCAACCAGCGGCTCCACCCGACCGGACGGCAGGTCGAGTTGCCCGGGATGCGTCCGCAGGCGATCGCCCTCTCCCCCGACGGCGTCATCCTCGTGACCTCCGGGAAGACGAACGAGGTGGTCGTCGTCGATCCCGATTCCGGGACGATCCTCGATCGGGTGAAACCGGCAGCCGACGACGTCCGCGAACCGGCGCCGGCGGGTCAGCCCCCCCGCAACCTCGCCCCCGACACCAAGGCGATCGAGAGCTACACCGGGCTCGTCTTCTCCCCCGACGGCACGCGTCTGGCGATGAGCAACGTCCATGGATCGGTGAAGATCTTCACCGTCGACGGACGGACGGTGACCGCCTCGCACACGCTGCCCCTGCCGGCCGCGTCGGCCCCGGGACGGGCGGCCGAGATCCCCGCCGGGCTGGCATGGTCGGCCGGGGGCGAGCGGCTCTACGTCTGCGGCAACCTCTCCAACCGGCTCCTCGAGATCGATCCCCGCACGGGGGAGACGCTGCGGACGTTCGAGGTGGGCGTGGCGCCGTTCGACGTCGTCCTCGCCGGCGGCCGGGCGCTGGTGAGCAATCTCGGCGGCCGTCGGCCGGGGCCGGACGACCTCGTCGGCCCCGCCGGCAAGGGGACGACGGTGCGCGTCGATCCGGTGCGGCACATCGCCGCGGGGGGCAGCGTGAGCGTCGTCGATCTCGCCACCGGGGCGGTCGCGGAGGTGCCCACCGGAAAGCATGCCTCGGCGCTCGCCGTGAGCCCCGACGGCCGGCACGTGGCCTGCGCCAACGCCGGCGACGACACCCTCTCGATCCTCGACGTCGCCTCGGGCACGCTCGTCGGGACGGTGGGCACGAAGGCCACCCCGGCGGAGCTCTTCGGCGCCCAGCCAGCCGCCCTGGCCTTCGCCGCGGACGGCTCCCGGTTGTTCGTCGCCAACGCCGCGCAGAACGCGATCGGGGTGATCGAATGGGACCCCCTCGAACGCGGCGGGACGCGGCTGGTCGGCCTCATCCCGGTGGGATGGCACCCCTCCGGCGTCGTCCATGACGCCCGTCGGGGCATGCTCCATGTCGCCAACATGAAGGGGCTGCCCTCCACGCCGCGGCCCCGCGGCGACGGAGAGGCCTACAACTCGCACCAGCACCAGGGCAGCCTGTCGCTCGTGGAGATCCCCGACGACGAGGGCCTGCGGCACCTCTCGGAGGTGGCCGACCGGGCGATGCGAGCGGCCGCGATCCGCGCGGCCTTCCTCCCCGCGCGGGCCGACGCGCCGCCCCGGGCGATCCCGGAGCGGATCGGGGAGCCGAGCCTCATCGAGCACGTCGTCTACGTCATCAAGGAGAACCGCACCTACGACCAGGTGCTCGGCGACCTGCCGGGGGGCGACGGCCGGGCCGACCTCTGCATCTACGGCGCCGACGTCACCCCCAACCAGCACGCCATCGCCTCGCGGTACGTCCTCCTCGACAACGCCTACTGCTGCGGGATCCTCTCCGCCGACGGGCACAACTGGAGCACCGCGGCCACCACCACCGACTGGCTCGAGCGGAGTTTCGCCGGCTTCCCCCGCGCGTATCCCGACGGCATGGAGGACGCGGACGCCGACGCCCTCTCCTGGTCCCCCGCGGGGTTCATCTGGGACCGCGCGGTCGAGGCGGGCCTGTCGATCCGCAACTACGGGGAGTTCATGATGCCGCGCGTCCGGTGGCGCGACCCGGCGCGTGCCGGCCGGCCCGACTTCGCCGCCTGCCTGGCCGCCTGGCGTGCCGGACCCGACCGGGGCGAGGTCCTCTTCGCCTCGGAGCCGGCGATCGAATCGATCCGCCCCTTCTCGGCGGCCGACACGGTGGGGTGGAACATGAGCGTCCCCGACCAGTTCCGGGCCGACGCCGTGATCCGCGAACTGGCCGAGTACGAGCGACGGGGAACCTATCCCCGACTGGTGATCGTCTGTCTTCCCAACGACCACACCAGCGGCGCCACCCCCGGATGCCCGGTGCCGGCGGCCTGCGTCGCCGACAACGACCTCGCGTTCGGCCGGATCGTGGAAGCGCTCTCCCGCAGCCGGTTCTGGCCGAAGATGGCGGTGTTCGCGGTCGAGGACGATCCCCAGGACGGCTGGGACCACGTGAGCGGATACCGCACGACGTTCTACGTCGCCAGCCCCTGGGCCCGGAAGGGCGTCACCGTGAGCACGCGCTACAACACCACGAGCGTGCTGCGCACGATCGGACAGATCCTGGGCCTGCCCCCGATGAACCACTTCGACGCGTCGGCCACGCCGATGTTCGACTGCTTCGCCGACGAGTCCGACGCCGAGCCGTTCACGGCGCTCCCGGCGGGCGTGCCGCTCGACCGGATGAACGGCGTGCCGCAGTCGCTGGCCGACCCTGCCCTGCGCGACGACGCGCTGGCGAGCCAGCGGATGGACTTCGAGGGGGTGGACAGGGCGCCGGAGGATGCCCTCAACCGCATCCTCTGGCGTGCGGCGAAGGGGAGCAGGGTCCCCTACCCCGAATGGGCGGTGTCGGCGGCGGACGACGAAGAAGACGACGACGACTGACCCGCCGGCGGCGTCGCGCGGGCGTGCCGGTGATCGGGGCGTGTCAGGCGACTCTCACCCGCACGGGCGCCGAGGGGAGCGACGAGCGTGCCGGGAGGAGCGACGCATCGACCGCTCTCACGCGGTAGACGTACGCGCGCCCCGCGCGGGCCTGCGCGTCGACGAACGTCCGTGCGGTCGCCGGGACGGTGCCGAGGATCTCCCAGGTCCTCCCCGCCCATGACCGCTCGATCACGAACACCGTCGCGCTGGTCGGGCGATCGGCCCAGGTGAGCGTCACCGCCCCCGGACCGCTCAGGGCGGCGCGCAGGGTCACCGGGGGCGGCGGCGCTCCCGCGGGGGGCACGCTCCCGGCCGGGGCGCCGACCTCCAGCGCGCCGAGATCGGGGGCTCGGCCCGTGGTCACCCGCGGCGTCGGAACCGCCGGCGTGCGGAACTGACCGCCCGGGGCGGCGATCCCGAGGCGATCGGGCAGCCGTCCCGCGGCGTCGACGCAGGCCGATCCGGAGGCGAGCCGGTAGTCGCCCCCCTTCGCCGCCACGAATCCCGGATCGGCGGCGGTCCCCGTCACGAGCATGCCGGCGCCGGTCGCCTCCCCGCGGAAGACGCCGTCACCGGCCGTGGTCATCCGCCATCCCGGGGTCACCCAGTTGCGGCCGAACGACACCCGGTCGGTCCCCCCCACGAGGCCGACCTCGGGGGGCAGGCTCCCCGCCCGGTCGGGGATCACGGCGAACAGGTTGTTGCGCAGGTCGAGGGCCTCCCCCGGGGAGGCCGCGCGCACCAGATCGATCTTCCAGACCTGCGAACGATCCGACCGGACGACGATGGTGTTGTGGGCGATGTCGACGACCCCCTTGCGGTACCAGGGGGAGAGTCCCTGATCGCCGCCGACCCAGATCGGACTGGCGGCGTCGCCCGGTCGGGCCACGAGCACGTTCCCGACGACGCGCGTGGCGCGGTAACGCGGGAGCGTCACCGCCAGATCGGCCTGGTTCTGCGCCTCGGGGAGCTGGAGTTGGTGCGACCCGCCGACGATCCGGTTGAACTCGATCACGGTCCCGACGGAGCGGTCCTTGAGGCCGGCCCCGAGGGCTCCGGGCCGGAGCCGGCCGTAATCGTTGAAGCGGTAGGTCGTGTCGATCGCCTCGATGTAGGTGTTGTGCTCGCGGTCGCTCCCCACGTTGCCGTTGTCCCGGATGACGTTCGCCTCGACGACGATGTCGGTCATGAGGCGGTCGAAGGTCGACTGACCGGCGCCGAAGATTCCCTCGCCGTTGTCGTGGATGGAGCAGCCGGAGATCGTCACGTGGTCGCATCGCTCGAGGTACACTCCCGCCCCCACCATGCCGTAGCGGCGCGTCGTGCCGTCGGCGTCGCGGAAGGTGGACGAGGTGTGGCAGTTCGCGAGCTCCAGGTTGCGGATCTGCAGGTGCCCCGGTTTGTACCCCGGGGAGAAGCCGGGACGGTTGCCGACGACGATCGCGCCGAAGCCGTGGAGCGGCGCGTAGTGGTTGACGAACTGCGGGGCGAGGACCGCGTCCCGGGCGTCGATGCGCGGCAGCGCGCCGGTCACCGGATCGGGAACGCCGTTGATCGTGATCGGGGCCGCCGCGGTGCCGCGCGTGGAGATCTGGAGGAGTTCGCGGTAGCCGCCCGGCGTGGCGTGGATGTTGACGGTGTCTCCGGGCCCGAGGCGCGTCCAGTCGAGGTCGGCGAGTCGCGCGAGGGCCCTCCCCGGACCGATGTCCCAGACGCGCGGCGCTCCCGTGCCGGCACTCGCGGTGACCGCCGCCACCCCGCACCCGAACAGGGAGTGCATCGTGTCGCTGGCCGGGAGACCGGGGGAGGAGGCGACTCCGTCCCGCCACGCCGACACCCGGTAGACGAACGCGGTCTCGGGGGCGAGCCCCGTGTCGACGAACGACGTCGCCCCGGCCGCGGTGGTGGCGATCGTCGCCCATGACACCGGTCGCCAGGGGTCGTAGTCGACGCTCCGTTCGATCCGGTAGGCCACGGGCGACGGTTCGACCGTCAGCCAGGTGACGCGCACGGCGCTCGCCGAGAGGGCCGCGGCATCGACGGCCACCGGCTCGAGCGGTGCCCCGGCGGGCCGGGACGGCATCGACACCACCGCGGCGGGGGAATAATCCGAGGTGGGCCTCGTCCACCCCGTGGCACGGACGCGGTAGTGGTAGGTGGCCCCCGGGTCGAGCCCGGAGTCGTCCCACCCGGTGGCGGTGCCGAGCGACGCCACGACCCGCCAGGCGAGGCCATCCGCGGAGCGCTCGAGGAGCCAGGACGCGGCGCCACCTTCGGGGTCGGAGAACGTCACCCGCGTGGTCGTCGGGCCGGTGGCCCGGGCGACGAGATTCCAGGCCCCTGCGTACGCGTTCGCCCCGACCTGCGGGGTGGTGGCGAGCACGACGGGGGACGGGGCGGACTCCCCCTCCGGCCCGCGGGTGCGCACCCGGTAGGCGTAGGTCTGCCCTGCCCAGCAGCCGGTGTCGGTGTGGATCGTCGACCCGCCCCCGAGGAGGGCGATCGGTCGGAACACGCCCCCCGGCCCCTCGCTGCGCTCCACGATCACGGCGGTGTCGGACGGGTCGCCCGACTGCCAGGCCAGGCCGATCTCCGCGGGCGAGACCGGGACGGCCGTGACGGCCGACGGCGGTGCGGCCGCGAGCGCACGCCGCGACTCGAGGGCCTCGACCGCGGGACGGGAGCGCACGCGCATGACGCGATCCTTTCGTCGTGCATGGCGTGCCCCCCCGCCGCGGGCATCTTTCGCGTCGGGCGCGGAAAAGTCAACCGTCCCGGTCAGCGATCCAGGAGCGGCCGCAGCGCGTCGAGCCAGCGGGGAACGGCCTCGAGCGGCGGGTCGGTCGCCTCGTATTCGAGCACGGCCCAGCCGCTGTATCCCGCGCGGCGCAGGATGCCCAGGACGCGCGGCAGGTCGGCGGGCTCCGCCCGGCCGCGGGGGTGCATCTCCACCTTGATCTGGGCGTTCACCGCCCAAGGGGCGATCGATTCGAGTTCCGCGTAGGGATCGTCGCCGTCGGTGAAGTTGCCGCTGTCGAGGTTGATCCCGAATGCCGGCGAGTCGACGCGGCGGACGATCTCCAGCAGATCGACCGCGCGGGCGGTGACGCCGCCATGGTTCTCGAGGGCCAGCATCACCCCTTTCCGGGCGGCGTGCCGGCAGGCCTCGGTGCAGGCCGCCGCACATCGATCGAGCGTGACGTCGAGCGGCTCGCCGGCGACCCGATCCCCGGCGAAGATCCGGATCACCGGCGCGCCGAGCAGGGCGTAGCGGTCGATCCAGGTCCGCACGTGGTCGAGCGATCCCTGCACCGCCGCCGGATCGCAGAAATCGTTGCGCACGGCACCGCCGGTGATCGTCACGCCGCGCAGGTGGCAATGCCGGCGCAGCCCGGCGAGATACGCGTCGTCGACGTCGGCGGGGAAGTAGTACGACGTCAGTTCGGCGCCGTCGACGCCGTGGTCGTGGCACCAGTCGACGAATCCGTGCAGATCCATCGCCGGATCCGCCGGCGTCCCGGCCTGGAGATGCTGCCGCAGCGAGTAGGCGGCCAGTCCGAGCCGCAGCCGGCCGGGGACGGGGCGCACGAAGGGCCCGATCGCCGGCACGCGCCGGCACGCGATCCCGCCGGCGAGCACCCCGGCCGCGGTCGAAAGGAGCCGGCGTCTCGGCAGTCGCGTCGCTCGCGGCGCCGCGGTGGTCCGTCCCATGGTCCCCTCCCCCGTCCTTCCCACGATCGGTCCGCGTTCGACTTCAGGGGCATGATACCCGCGCGTCCCGGCGACCGTCGCCGCTCGGGGCGGATGGACACGAGGGGTCAACGGGCGATCCTCGCGCGCCTGAGGCCGTCGGACGCGAACAGCAAAAGCGCCAGCCAGACGATGACGAATCCCACGAATCGGGTCCGGTCGAACGGCTCGTGGTAGACCGTCCACCCGAGGAGGAACTGGATCGTGGGACCGATGTACTGGAGCAGCCCGAGCGTGGAGAGGGGGATCCGCCGGGCGGCGATCGAGAAGCAGAAGAGCGGCGCGGCGGTCGCCGGGCCGGCGGCGGCGATGAGGAGATCGGTGGCGATCCCCCCGCCGCCGAAGCGGCCGCGCTGCCAGGCGTGCTCGCAGACGAGCGTGCCGACCGCGGGGACGAGGAGGAGCACCGTCTCCAGCGTCAGCGACGGCAGCGCGTCGAGCGCCGTCGTCTTCTTGACGAGGGAATAGGCGCTGAAGGTGCCGGCCAGGAAGAGGGCGATCCAGGGGAAGTCGTGATATCCGGCGGCGATCCACCCCACCCCCACGGCGGCGATCCCCACCGCGAGCCACTGCACGGCGCGGAGACGCTCGCCGAGCACCGCCACTCCGAGGAGCACGCTGACCAGCGGGGTGAGGAAGTAGCCGAGACTGCTCTCGATCATCCGTCCGTGGGTCACGGCCCAGACGAAGCCGAGCCAGTTGGCCGCCACGAGCACCGCCGCGAGCGCCTGTCTCGAGACGATCTCCGGGCGCGCGAGCGCCCTGGTGAATCCCCGCCACCCCCCCTGCCACCAGAGGAGGGGCAGGAGCGTGAGCGTCGACCACACCACCCGGTGGGCGACCAGCTGCAGGCTCGGGACGGTCTCCAACTGCTTCCAGTAGACCGGCAGCAGGCCCCACATGAGGAACGCCGCGATGCCGCTCCAGTGACCGATGTGCACGCTGGGGATCGCCGTGGGGTTGCGTCGGTCGTGTCAGGGCGTCCGTCGGCGCGCGACGGACCGGCGCCATTCCGCCGCAGCGTGGCATGGTAACCGCACGCGTGGCAAGGCGCTATCCCCCTCGCGGCGGCCCGGGGACTTCGCGCCACGGTCGCCACGGTCGATCGCGGCGCCGCGCCGTCCGCTCGGTCGGTGCCGGGGTATGCTCCGGGGATCGGTCGAGCGCGACGTGCGTGGCGCGGCCGGTCGGCACCGTCCCCACGTCGTCAGCGGAGGCCACCCGATGCAGCGCCGTCCTTCCCCCGCCTGCCTCCTCCTCGCGCTCTCGCTCGCGGCGCTCGCACCGTCGACGCCGGGTGCCGCCGCGGAGCCCGGCCCCCGCGAAGCGGAGATGGCCGGGTATCTCCTCGTGCCCCACGGCAAGGTGGAGCGGCACTACGACGCCGGTTTCTCGATGTACGTCGCGGCGTGGCCGTTGCTCGAGCGCTACCCCGGGCAGGACTTCCAGAGCGGGCTCTTCGGGACGTGGATGTTCCCGCAGCACGAGGGGCCGAAGCCGGAGAACGCCTACTGCGACATCGAGGGAGGGCTCGGGTGGTGGCGCGACACGCGTTTCGCGACCGAGACGCCGAAGTTCATCATGGGGGGCGTGGCGCTGAACTTCGTCGAGTGGGCCAACGGCCCCGGGGCCGGCAAGGGGCGCGACTGGCAGAAGCCGGCCGGTCACTACGCGATCGCGCAGTTGAGCCCGTGGGTGCTCTGGCCGCCCGACGGGCTCAATCTCGAGCAGGGCACGTCGGGGAACCTGTTCGGATACGGGTATCTCCCCCTGCCGCTCCTCGCCCCCAAGGCGACAACCAACGGGGAGGAGGTGCCCACCGGGGGGCAGTGCTGGACGCTGTTCCTGAACACCGGGAACTTCAAGGGACCGGTGACGTTCTTCCTCCCCTTCTTCTGGTCGAGGCCGACGATCGGCGAGCGGCGGCTGGCCGGCATGATGCTCGACGCACGTCCCTCCGAGCCGAACAAGGCCGTGCAGATGGAGACGCAGCACGTCCCGGCGTTCATCGCCGACGACGCGCACGGCAACAGCTTCGCGAGGGTCGCTCCGATCCGCTTCCCCGCCGCTCGGGGTGGTGAGGCCGCGCCGCTCATCCACCGCATCACGGCGTATGGCAGGGCCGCCCTCTGGGACGGGGTCGAGGCCTGGTTCGCGGGCGGTCCGCCGGTTCCGGGACGGATCGATCCGCAGGCATCGAGCGTGCACACCTTCGACGGCACGGGGGGGGCCACCTGGAGGATCTATCCACCGAACACGCCGCGGGAGGAGAAGGTGCCGGTGGCCTGGAACTCCTTCGCCGGCCCCGTCGCCCTCGACGAGCACACCTGGGGCTACGCCTGGCAGGGTGCGGCCGAGCCGCACGCCGGAGATGGTGGGCCCGGGCACGTCACGCTCCCCCGGTACTACCGCCTCGACCGGGACGCCTCGGACCGGGGGCGCTGGACGCCGGTCGCGGCGGCGGACGTGCCGGAGGAGACGGGGCTCGCGGGGGTCGAGTTTCCACGGAGGCGGGGTGCCGACCGCAGGCCCTACGTCACCCCCGACGACCCCGCCGGGTGCTGGAAGCGGCCCGGTCCCGTGGCCGGGCCGTTCGAGGCGACGCTCGGAGACGGGAGCGTGGTCACCTACTTCTGGTACCGCTTCGCCGATCAGCCGGCCCTGTTGAACGCCGATCTGACCGACGCGGAGCGTGAGGCGCTCCAGACGCGGGTCGAGCTGCTCCACCGCCACTGGACCCGGGAGCGGGACTACCTCCCTCCGCCGACGACGGGGACGCTCGCCGATCTCGACCCGGCCATCCTGGTCGTCCCCCCCGAAGGTCTGGAGGTGGGGTATGTGCCGATCGTGACGCGGCAGGCCGGCCGGGATTGAGTGCCGCCGCGCCGGCCCCCGCGCCCGATCGACGCAGGATCGCTCGGGTCATCCCGTCAGGAGCCGTCGGCGCGGAGGGCGGCGAGGACGTCGTCGAGGGGAACGGTGGCGAACGACGTGGCGTGGTCGCTCATCGAGTAGGGGATCACCAGTCGCCCCGCGTGCACGCCGGCTCCGCAGCTGTAGACGACGTTGGGCACGTAGCCCCTCCGCTCGTTCTCCGTGGGGGAGAGCAACGGCTCCCGCAGCCGGCCGATGACCCTGCTCGGGTCGTCGATGTCGAGGAGCACCGCCCCGATCGAGTAGGTGCGCATCGGGCCGACGCCGTGGGTGAGGAGGAGCCAGCCGGCGTCGGTCTCGATCGGCGAGCCGCAGTTGCCGACCTGCACGTACTCCCAGGGGCTCGACGGCCGGAGCGTGAGGCGGCGGGCGTGCCAGAAGTGGAGCATGCTCGACTCCATGAGGTGGATGTTCTCCCCGTCCTGGCGCGAGAGCATCGCGTAACGCCCGCGGATCCGCCGAGGGAAGAGGGCCATCCCCTTGTCGGCGATCTCCGGGCCGTTGAGCGTGCTGAGCCGGAACCGCACGAAATCGTCCGTCTCGACCAGTTGGGGGAGCGTCACGTCGCCGTCGAACGCCGTGTAGGTCGCCCGGTAGTGGACCGATCCGTCGTCCTCGACGAAGCGCACGAAGCGGGCGTCCTCGATGCCGTTGCTCTCGGTGGGGGAGAAGGGAAAGAGCACGCGCTCGGACAGGTCGGAGTCCGGGTCGCATTCGATCTCGTAGTTGGCCTTGGCCAACGCCACGATCGCCGCCGCGAGCGGCCCCCACTCGGACCGCCCCCCGGGATGGTGCCTGCCGGTCGTCTCGAGCGCGCTTTCGAGCTGGGAGAGGGTGAAGGAGTCGCCGAGCGCCTCGAGGGCCGGATCGACGAGGCCGTCCACGAGGCCGAGCTCGCCGAGCTTGCGCAGGAAGAGGCCCTTCTCGTACGTGGCGTTCGCGACGACGCGTGGCGCCGTCACGAATCCGGTGGGCGGCGCGAGCACGATGCCCCCCTCCGCATCCACGGTGCCGGTGCGGAATCCGACGCTCGAGACGTGCCCCTCGCCGGTGGCGCGGAGGCTGAGGATGAACCGCGCCGTCCCCCCGGGCAGGCCCGTCTGGTCCGGGTGCCACACGAGGGAGGGGTTGAAGAGCGCCGCGCTCTCGAGCGCGTACTCCTGGGTGAAATACGACCCGATGAGGAGACGCCGTGACGGGGACACGGGCCCGTCCGTGAGCAGCAGGTGGGCGACCGACTCGAACCGCTCCCCGAAGAAGCCGGTGAGCCGCTGGTGGCGACCGGGGAACTCGGACATCACGCCGTGGAGGAGCCTCTCCACCTCCTCCTCGGGGAGTTGCATCACGCGGCCGACGATCCGCGTGGCCCGCTGGGGACTCGGGGGTGCGAACGGGCGGTAGAGCACCCGGGTGTTGTTGGGCCGCAGGACGATGCCGGTGCGCGTGACGTTCATCGCGAGGTGCCGGTCGGACGCACGTTCCCGTGGGTCCCGGCCGTCTCCGCGCCGGACGACTCGGCTTCCAGCGACGTCATCTCGACGATCGCGGCGAGGTAGGCGAGCGTCGACTCCGCCCCCTGGTTCTCGTTCGTCCTGTCCTCGAGGAGCCCGTCGCGGCAGCCCCCCGTCCGCGGCACGCACAGGACGGCGCCGAGGACGTTGTGACCCCTGAACCACTGGAACGCCATCCAGGCCCGGTCGACCCACACCTGTTCGCCGACGGCCAGGAAGGCCTCGCGGCACGCGGCGACCATCGCGTGGGCCTCGATCGGCTGCTGGTCGAACATCGGGGTCGCCCCGCCCCGGACGTGGAATCCCCGGGTGCCGGCCGGGGAGAATCGTCCCCCCGGCGACGACTGCCTCTCGACGAGCCATTCGAGCGTGGCGAGCCCCGTGTCGAGGGCGTGCGGCACGTCCCCCTGCCGGCCGACGGAGATCAGCGCCTGGCAGAGACGGGCGTTCTCGTAGGCGAGGATCTCCTCGAACCAGGGCCAGCCGGGGGTCGCGGCCCTCCCCTGGAGACCGACGAGGCGATCGACCAGCGTCCTTCGGGCGTCGAGGGCCAGCCGGTCGCCCGAGAGTCGGCGCAGGTACTCGCGCAGCCCCAGGATCGCCAGCGCCCAGGCCCGCGGGCTCGACGTGGCGACGACGGCCCGGATCGCCGGTTCGAGATGCCGCGCCGCGAAACGGCGCAGGCCCTCGTCGCGGCTCCGACCGACGCACGTCCCCAGCGCCATGATCGCCCGCCCGAGGCAGTCGTCCGATCCCGCCGCGTCGAGCCAACGGCGGTCGTAGTCCATCAGGTTGCGGAACCGGCCCGTGCTCGCGTCGAAGGCGTGGCCGAGGAAGGCCGCGTAGGTGGCCGCCGCCCGGGTGGTGGCCGGCGTGGCGTGCCCGATCGCCTCGAGATCCACCATCAACGACAGGCCCCGCGCGTTGTCGTCGGTGCAGTAGCCCTCCGACCGGGCGGGGATGTCGAACGTCGCGTGCTGGAGGAGCCCGGTGTGATCGGTGAGCCGCCACAAGTGCTCGAGCACCGGCGGAGGCAGTCCCCGCCGTGCGGTCGGGCAGATCGGGGTGCCGCTCGCGCGCGGCTTGACGAGGTTCGCGAGCCTCGCGGCGGCGAACGAATCGACGTACCGTTCGGCGACCCGGGGCCAGACCATCGCCCTCCCCATCGACCATGCTCGCTCGCGCATCGCGGCCCGTCGATCGGGGGAGTCGAGGAGGTCGTTCACCGCCCGGGCGATCGCCGCGGCGTCGCCGAAGGGCACGAGGACGCCGCGGCCGTCGGCGAGCAGTTCCCTGGCGTGCCAGTAGGGCGTCGAGACGACCGACTTCCCGCAGCCGAACGCGTAGGCGAGCGTCCCGGAGGTGATCTGATCCTCGTTGACGTAGGGTGTGAGATAGATGTCCGTGGCGGCGAGGAAGGCGAGGAGGTCGGGCATGTCGACGTACCGGTCGTGGAACACGACGTGCCCGCGCATCCCGAGCTTGTCGACCGCGTCGGCGAGCGACTCGCGGTAGGCCTCCCCCTGGGTGCGCACGAGCCGCGGATGGGTCGCCCCGACGATCAGGTACACGACGCTGGGATGGCGGGCCACGATCTCCGGCAGCGCGGCGAGTG
>CAZMOU010000054.1:0-1159 GCA_964567835.1 uncultured Chitinophaga sp.
CCTCCGCCGACCGCGCCGGCATCCGCGCTCTCTGCCGGCGATACCGCCTCAAGGGCCTGGACCGCCTGATCCGCGAGGCGGATGGCTGATCCGAAAGCGTCGCTCAGCCCCGGTCGAGCGACACCGTGAGGAAGTGCGTCGCGCAGCTGATGCAGGGGTCGTAGCCGCGGACGAGTTGCTCGCAGCGGAACGTCACCTCGGCGTCGTCGGCCGCGAGGATCCCGGGGAGGAAGCCCCTGAGATCGGCCTCGATGCGTGCCTGGTTCTGCGAGGTGGGGGGGACGATCGCCGCGCCGGCGACGCGTCCGTCGGCGTCGAGCGCGTAGCGGTGCCAGAGGAGCCCGCGCGGCGCCTCGGTGGCGGCGGCCGCGGCGCCGGCGTGCGGCCGCACCTCGGCCCGCGCCGGCCCGGGGGGCGTCTCCCACTCACGGACGATGGCGAGCGCCCCCTCGAAGGCCGCGGCGATCTCGATCGCCCGGGCGACGATCGCCCGGAAGGGGCTCGTCTCGTCCCGGCCGAAGCCGCACGCGTCGGCGGCGGCGGCGGCCCGCGGCGGGAGCCGGTCGCGGCAGCGCCGCAATCGCGCGAGCGGCCCGACGAGGTAGGGGGTCTCCCCGGGGACGCGCAGGCAGTGCAGCGCCGTGCTCCAGGCCACCTGCCGCTCCTGGAAATGCGCGGCGAACGCCCCCTCGTCGACGTCGAGGCCGGCGCTCGACACGATCCGCCCCTCGTCGAGCGGGTAGCCGGTCTCCGGCTCGAGGCAGACGGTCTCCGGGACGGGGGCGAACGGCGGGAAGTCGAGACCGGCGACGCGATCGACGAGGGCGAGGGCGTCGCCGAGACCGCGCTCGAGATCGGGAAGGAGCGCGCGGACGGCCTCGCCATCGGGCCAGGCATGAAACCCCCCCACGGCGACGTTCACCGGATGGACGGCGCGGCCGCCGACCACCTCCATGATCCGGTTGCCGAGGCCCTTCATCCGGAAGCCGCTCTCGACGAGTTCCGGGTGGTCGGCCGCCATGGCGAAGCCGCTCTCGAAACCGAGGAAGTCGGGGAGGTGGAGCAGGTGGACGTGGAGCGCGTGGCTCTGGATCCACTCGCCATGGTAGAGCAGGCGGCGCAGGGTGCGCAGCGGGCCGTCGACGGTGACCCCGCACAG
>CAZMOU010000054.1:1169-24544 GCA_964567835.1 uncultured Chitinophaga sp.
CGACGCCGAGGGCCTTCTCGAGCGCCCGGCAGGCGGTCATCTGGTAGGCGACCGGACAGATGCCGCAGATCCGGGCGACGATGTCGGGCACTTCGGCGAAGTGCCGGCCCGCCACGAGCTTCTCGAAGAACCGTGGGGGTTCGTAGATGTTGAACTCCACGATCTCGACGGCGCCGTCGCGGACGCGGACCCGCAGCGCCCCCTCCCCCTCGACGCGTGCGAGCGCCCCCACGGCGATCGTGCGGATGCGGCTCATCGGTCGGCCTCCCCCTCCGCGGCGAGGCGGTCCCCCTCGGCCCGGAAGGCCGGCGCCCAGGCGTTGATCCCGTGGACGAGGTGCAGGAGGCGCTCGTGCGGCACCCCGCAGGATCGGTAATGGGCGGTGAGGCTCGTGAGGTTCGCCGTGTCGGAGGGGCCGAAGCAGCCGTAGCACTCACGGCCGTGCGCCGGGCAGAGCGCCCCGCAACCGGCCTGCGTCACCGGGCCGAGGCAGGGGATTCCCTTCGCGACCGCCACGCACACCGTGCCCGCCGCCTTGCACTCGGCACAGACGCTCGTGGAGGGCACGCGCGGCTTCCGCCCCACGATCACGCTCGTGAGGATCTCGAACAGCTGCCCCGCATCGACGGGACATCCGCGCAGCTCGAAGTCGACCGGCACGTGCTCGGCGATGCCGGTGCTCGTGGCGAGGCTCGAAATCGTCGCCGGGGTGGCGTACACGGCCGCGAGGAACTCCTCGTGCCTCCCCCAGTTGCGCAGGGCCTGGATGCCCCCCGCGGTGGCGCACGCGCCGATCGTGACGAGCAGCCGGCACTGCCCGCGGATCTCCCGGATCCGCTCGGCGTCGTGCGCCGTGGTGATCGATCCCTCGACGAAGCCGACGTCGTAGGGGCCAGGTTCGACGCGGCTCGACGCCTCGAGGAAGGAGGCGAAGTGGACGCGCGAGAGCAGCTCCGGGTGCCTGCCGACCGCCGCGAGGAACTGGAGCTGGCAGCCGTCGCAGGAGGCGAACTTCCACACCGCCACGCGCGGCTTGTCGTGCGGCGACGGTGCACGCGAGGAGTCGTTCACAGGCACTTCACCCCCATGAGCGCCGCGACGGAGTCGTAGCGGAACACCGGGCCGTCGAGGCAGACGAAGAAGGGCCCGAACTGACAGAGGCCGCACTGCCCCACGGCACAGCTCATGTTCCGCTCGAGCGACACCCACATCCGGTCCGGACCGATGCCCATCCCCCCCGCGGTGCGTGCCACCGCCGCCATCATCGGATCGGGACCGCAGCAGAGGAGTCCGGGAGGAGCGCCGAAGGAGAGACCGGCGAGGAGGTCGGTGACGAATCCGACGCGCCCTCCCCAGGCGGCGTCCGCCGCATCGACCGTCAGGTGGACCTCGATGCCGGCCCGGCGCCAGGCGTCGTACTCGTCCCCGTAGAGGAGCCCCTCCGGCGACTTCGCGCCGTGGAGGACGACGACGCGGCGAAAAGAGGCCCGGCGCCCGACCATCTCCAGCACCGCCGCACGCTGCGACGCGAGCCCGAGGCCGCCGGCCACGACGACGACGTCGCCACCGGCGAGTTCCGCAAGCGGCCAGGGATTGCCGTAGGGGCCGCGGAGGAGGATCTCGTCGCCGACGGCGAGCCGCTCGCAGGCCTGCGTCACGTTGCCGACCGCGCGGACGGTGTGCGTGAGCCGGCGGGGCCGCGCCGGATCGGAGGCGATGGAGATCGCCGCCTCGCCGATGCCCGGCAGGTGCAGCATGTTGAACTGGCCCGGCACGAAGCGGTAGCCGTCCCGGATCCGCTCGTCGCCGATCTCGAGATCGTAGCTCGTCACCCCCGGCGTCTCCGGTCGCTTGGCGACGATCCGGGCCGCGTGCGACTTCCAGGGATCGGCCGCCATGCTCGCAGGAAGACCGGGGTGGCGGGGAACGGGGGGGAGCGTGGTCATGGGCGCTCCCCCGCTTCGTCCGGCGCCTGGCGGATCGCCGCCGCCTCGGCCGTGAGGTCGATCCCCACCGGGCACCAGGTGATGCAGCGGCCGCAGCCGGTGCAGCCGGAGACGCCGAACTGGTCGATCCAGCCGCCGAGCTTGTGGGTGAGCCACTGACGGTAGCGCGAGGCGGTGGTGTGGCGGACGGAGTGGCCGTGCATGCGCGCGTGGTCGAGCGAGAAACAACTCTCCCAGCGCCGCTCGCGGGCCACCCGCTCGGCGTCGAGTTCCGGGATCTCCGTCACGCTCGCGCAAAAGCAGGTGGGGCAGACGAGGGTGCAGTTGGTGCAGGAGAGGCAGCGCGTCCCGACGTCGTCCCAGCGCGGATGGTCGAGATTGGCGTAGAGCAGGTCGCGGAGACCGGCCATGTCGAGCCGCCGCCCGGACGGATCCCCCGCGTCGCGCGCGGCGAGGTGCGCCGCCGTGGCGGCGGGGATCGCGGCGGCCATGGATGCGTCCCGCTCCGCCCAGGGCTCGGCGCCGCACCCCGAAGCCGCGAGCCGGGCGATCACCTCCGCGCCGCGCGGCGAGCCCGGGCGGCAGGCGTAGCGGCGCGGGGCATCGGCGCCGATGCCGGCCGCCGTCGCCGCCGATCCGGCGGGGCCCGGTCCCAGGTCGGTGAGGAGGAGATCGGCGTTCCGCCCCGCGGCCGCGTCACAGGCCGCGGGACCGGAGCCGGTCGAATGGCAGAAGCAGGTGGGGGCGGCGCGGCGGCAGTCGACGGCGACGAGGAACAGCCCCTCGCGCCTGGCCGCATAGAGCGGGTCGACATGCGCGCTACCGAGGAAGACGCGGTCCTGGATGGCGAGCGCCGCCAGATCGCAGCCGCGGACGCCGACGACCGCGAGCGGCCGGTCGGGGGACGGCGGCACCGTCCGGACCCACGAACCCTCGACGCGCTCGAGGGTGGCGATCGTCTCCCGCGGCGGAAAGAGGTAGTTCTTGAGCGAGAAGGGGCCGACGACATGGTCGAAGGGCCCGGCGGCGGGATCCTGCGACAGGCGGTAGCGGCCCGCCTCCTGATCGTCGAGCCAGCCGTGCGGAAGGTCGGCGGCCGAGGCGAGGTCCCCGAGCACGATCGCACCGTCGCCGAGGCGTGGCCCGATGACGCGGTGATCCGCGGCGAGGAGCCGCACGAGCCCGTCGAGGCCGTCGGCCCCGAGGATCACGCCGGCGCGGGTCTCGGCTGGGGGATCGGACACGGACGGATTCCGGGGGCGGGAACGGCTGGGCCCCATTCTACGCCGATCGCCGGCGACGCGACGCACCGGGGCGCTCAGAGGGAGCGGTTCAACTCCCGGAGCCGCTCCGCGAGGGCGTCGCGGAAGTCGGGGTGGGCGATCGAGACGAGCAGCCGGCCACGTTCGGCGAGCGTGCGCCCGTGGAGGTTCACGGCGCCGTACTCCGTCACGACCCAGTGGACGTGGCCACGGGTCGTGACGACGCCGGCGCCCGCGTTCAGTTCCGCGACGATCCTCGACACCCTCCCTCCGGCGGCGGTGGAGGGCAGGGCGATGATCGGCCTGCCGCCACGGCTCATGGCGGCGCCGCGCATGAAGTCCATCTGGCCGCCGATGCCGGAGAAGATCCGGTGGCCGATCGAGTCGGCGCACACCTGCCCCGTGAGATCGACCTCGATCGCCGAATTGATCGCCGTCATGCGGTCGATCTTGCGGATGGCGAGCGTGTCGTTGGTGCGGTCGCAGGGATGGAACTCCACGAGCGGGTTGTCGTCGACGTAGTCGAAGAGCCGGCGCGAGCCGGCGACGAAGCTCGTGATCGTGCGGCCGGGATGGATCGCCTTGCGGCGGTTGGTGATCACCCCCGCCTCCATGAGCGGCACGACCTCGTCGGAGAACATCTCGGTGTGGATCCCGAGATCCCGCCGGTCGCCCAGGCGGGCGAGCACCGCGTCGGGGATGGCGCCGATGCCGAGCTGCAGACAGGCCCCGTCCTCGACGAGCCCGGCCACGTGGGTTCCGATTCGCGCAGCGACGTCGCGTTCGGCCGCGGTCGGGGCCTCGCGCTCGGGCAGCGGCCGGTCGGTGGTGCAGAACGCCGCCACGCGCGACAGCGGCACCACCGAGTGCCCGCGCGTGCGCGGGAAGCGGTCGTTGATCTCCGCGAGCACCAGCGGCGCCGCGTCGACGGCGGCCCGTGCCGCGTCGACCGACGTGCCGAGCGTGCAGAATCCGTGGCGATCGGGGGGCGAAAGCTGCACGATGGCGGCGTCGAGCCGCACCTGGCCCCCCGTGAAGAGCGCCGGGATGTCGGAGAGGAAGATCGGGACGAAGTCGGCATGGCCGGCGGCCACGCCGTCGCGGAGACTCGCGCCGGTGAAGAGCGACACCGATCGGAAGCGTCCGCCGCAGCCGTCGGCCGCGAACGGGATCGGCCCCTCGAGGTGGAGGTGCCAGAGGCGCACGTCGCGGAGATCGTCGCGCCGGCAGAGTGCCTCGAGCAGCGTCGTCGGGGTCGCGGCGGCGCCATGGACGAAGACGTTCATCCCGCTCCCGATGCGGGAGACGACCGCGTCGGCCGACTCGGCACGCGCCCGCCACGAATCCAGGGCAGCGGTCATCGGGAATCCTCCGGCGGCGCTCCCGGGAGGAGCGCGGTGATCGGGGCGAACAGGCGGCCGGGATCGGCGAGCTCCGCGGCGCCGACGCGCACGTGCCGCACCGGCGGCGTGCCGGCCGGCGCGAGCTCGTCGGCACCGATCGGCTCGCGGGAGGCGAGCTGGGCGCGGACGACGGCGGCGGTGGCGTCGGACGGGTCGTCGCCGGCCCGACGGCGCGTCTCCACCCGCTCGACGACCACGGCCTCGGGGAGGTCGATCTCGAGCCAGACGAGCGGCGTGCCGGCATCGCGGGCGGCGGCGGCGAGGGTGGCACGCTGCCGGCGCTCGTTCGCGGTGGCGTCGACCACGACGCTCGTGCCGGCCCGGAGCAGCCCGCGCGCCAGACCGGCGAGGCGGTCGTAGACCTGCCGCGTCGCCTCCGGCGCGTAGAGCGAGGCGACGGCCGCCGGCCCGTCGGGGCGATCGGCGGGAGCCATGCCGGCGAGCCGCTTGCGTTCCACGTCGCTGCGGAGACGCATCGCCCCGAGCCTCCCCACCGCCTCGAGCGCGAGGGTCGACTTGCCGCTCCCCGACACGCCGCTGACCACGACCATCACCGGGGCGGCCGGGCGCATGAGCCGCTCGGCGAGATCGAGATACCGCCCCACGTCGACCCGCGCGCGGGCCCGAGCCGTGGGCGGACAGTCAACCTGGGCGCCGCGGATCGCCGCCACCGCGGCCCGCACCACCGCGCGGGCCACGCGATGGACAGGCAGCACCACCGCGGCGGCGTGGTCGTCGGCGCCCTCCATCCAGGCGCTCGTCACGTGCGCCGCCAGATCGGCCCGGCCCCGGCTCTCGAGATCCATCGAGAGGAAGGCCACGTCGGAGGCGACGTCGATCCAGCGCAGCTCGGGATTGAACTCGATCGAGTCGAAGGCGACCGGCCGCCCGCCGAGGAGGACGATGTTCGCCAGGTGGAGATCGCCGTGGCACTCCCGGATCTTCCCCCGGGCGATCCGCGCGAGGAACGCCTCCCGGTCGCGGTCGAGCCGGCCCTCGAGCCAGCCGGCGATGGCGTCCGCGCGACCGACCTGGTCGGGGCGGTGGCGGCGGATCTCGCCGAGATTCATGGCGAACACGGCGCGGAGGCGATCCGGGGTGCCGTAGCCCGGCGCGGGGTCGGCGCGGTCGAGCGTCGCCTCGACGCGGGCGATCTCGTCGCCGAGGCGCGTGCAGTCGGCCGCCGTCAGCCGACCGGCGTCGAAGAGGGCGTCGAGCCGCAGCGTCTCGTCGAACTGCACGA
This sequence comes from uncultured Chitinophaga sp., assembly GCA_964567835.1. Classification (GTDB taxonomy): domain Bacteria; phylum Planctomycetota; class Planctomycetia; order Pirellulales; family UBA1268; genus QWOP01. The sequence goes on from CAZMOU010000054.1 coordinate 7,024, forward strand.
GCTTCACCGCCCACTCGAACGCCCCGGCGTTCGCCACGGTCCCACCGACGCACGGGGCCTCGGGCGTGCCGCCGATCGGCACCACCTCCAGGTAGAGCGACGGGGCGAAGCGACGATTGAGGCGCACCTCCTCCTCGCAGAAGTGCCGCCGGCGCTCGGGCGACGAGAAGTCGAGGAACTCGAGCTTCACCGGCTTCTTCACCTTGTAGGCGTACGGGCCGGTGAGGAAGACCCAGGAGATGTGCGTCTCGACGAGCTTCACCTCGCCGACCGGATGCGGCCAGGCTTCCGGACCGAGGAGACGGTCGACCCAACCCGGACGATCGCCCCCTTCGGTCGGTGGACCGTTGGCACCCACTCCAGACACCTCGCGATGAAACGGGACCGTCCGCGACGCGGCACGATGGGGTTCGGAAATCCCTCCGCCGCGCTTCCGGGCCGGCGGCCCGCGGTCCCCACGATGCGACCGGGACGGAGGCATCGGCGGGGAGCCGCGGTGACGATTCCCACCGACGCCTTGTCGAGCATATCGGAGGCGAACGGTCGCGGGCGACACGAACCCCGTCCGGCCGCCGCGGTCCCGTTCCGGAAGGAACGCCTTCCCCTCGTCCGGGGAGTCGGTCATCATGGCCGCCCGAGGAGCACCGCCGATGGGAAGCGACGCCGTTTTCTGGCTGCTCGTCATGCTCGCCGCCATCAACGCGGTGCTGGCCTGGAAACGCCACGTCAGGCAGCGGGGCTGGCTCGCCGTCTACGCGACCATCCTTTCGATCGCGCTCGCCGGACAGTTCGGCGGCGACGGCCGGCTCGTGTGGGGAGCCGGCGGGGCATGGCTCCTGCTCGTCGTGGTGCCCGCCCTCCTGGCGCGCGGGGCGATGAACCTGTCGGCCCGCGAGAAGCACGCCGCGGCCCGGAGGATCGCCTCCGTCGCCGGCATGCTCCATCCCTTCGACGGCTGGCGCGAGGCGCCGACGTTCCTCGGCGCCCAGGCCCTGGCCAGCGCCGGCGACCCCGACGGCGCCGCCGCCCTCCTCGAACCGCTCTGCCGGCCTGGATCCCCCACGGGGGAGAAGGCGTCGCTCGTCCGAGCACGGGTCCTGGGGCACTGGCAGGAGATCGTCGATCTCGCGGCTTCCCGCTCCGATCGCCCGCCCGCCGACCCCGACGTTCTCGGCCTTCTCGTCCGGGCCCTCGGCGAGACCGGCGACGCCGCGGGCATGGTCGACCTGTGGGACCGTCACCGCGACAAGCTCGTCCGACAGCCGGCGATCCGCAACGTCGCCCGGCTCGCGCTGTTCGCGTTCTCGGGGCGCGTCGAGGCGACGCGGCGGCACCTGCAGACGGCGATCCCCGCCATGCCGGCCCCGACCCGCGACTTCTGGCTGGCGACGGCCCGTCTCGCCGCGGGGGATGCGGATGCCGCACGCGGGGAGTTCGAGCGGATCCTCCCCACCGCCAACGCCGCCACCCGGCGGGCGATCGAGCGCCGACTCGACGGGCTCCGACGGCCACCGCCATCCCTCGACCCGCGGCAGATGGAGGTCGTCGCCGCCGAGGAGGCCCGTGCCGAGGAGGAATCGCGCTTCGCGCCGCCGGTCTCCGTCTGGTCGCCCGGCGGACTCGTCACACGCTTCCTCGTCGGCACGAACGTGGCCGTCTTCCTCCTGGAAACGGCGCTGGGCGGCAGCACCGACTACGCGACGCTCCACCGGCTGGGCGGCTTGTGCACCGGATGCGTCGTCCGTGGCGCGTGGTGGCGGATGGTGACGTCGACGTTCCTCCATCTCGGTCCCCTCCATCTGGCGATGAACGTCCTCGCCCTCGCCGCCCTCGGACCGGCGGCGGAGACCGCCCTGGGGAAGCGTCGCTTCCTCGCGGTCTATCTCGTGTCGGGGATCGGCTCGATGGCGGCGGTGGCGCTGCGGGCGTGGGCCACCGACACGGCGAGCTTCACGATCGGCGCGTCGGGGGCGGTGATGGGTATCGTCGGATCGAACGCCGCGATGATGCTCCGCGGATGGGTCCGCGAACGGGCGCCGGTGGCACGCCAACGCGGCCTGGCGATGGCCGGCTACGTCGTCGTCCAGATGGTGGTCGACTCCATGGTGCCGCAGTTCAGCTTCACGGCCCATCTCGCCGGAGCGATCATCGGCTTCGTGACGACGCTCCTCCTCGGCGACCGGTTGCGGCGCTGACCCACCTCACCACCCGCCGAGCGTCGCCTCCGGGATCCGCGGTTCGGCCGCGCCGCCGAACGGGCCATCGGGATCGGGACGCGTCACCATGGAGGCGGCACCGATCCCGTCCACCGCGTCGACGTCGTGGCCCCGCTCGCGCAGCGCCGCGGCCGCGTCGGGCCCGGCGGCCCGCTCGATCCGCAACGTGTCGGGGCTCCACTGGTGGTGGAACCGCGGACGGGCGAGTGCCTCCTCGGGCGTCGCCCCGTGGTCGAGCGACTGGACGATCGCCAGCACCACCTGCGAGATGATCGTCGGGCCGCCCGCCGCACCCACCGCCAGCACCGGCCGCCCCCCCTCGAGCACGAGCGTCGGGGCCATGCTGGAGAGGGGCCGCTTCCGCGGCGCGATGGCGTTGGCCTCGCCGCCGACCAGCCCGAAGGCGTTGGGCACGCCCGGTTCGGCGACGAAATCGTCCATCTCGTCGTTGAGGACGATCCCGGTCCCGGGCACCACCACCTTCGCGCCGAAGGCGGTGTTCACGGTGGCCGTGCAGGCGACCCACCAGCCCTCGGCGTCGGCCACGCTCCAGTGGGTGGTGTGCCCGGCGGGGGGGAAGAGGTCGGTCCCGGACCGGGGAGGGATGCCGGGGGAGACGACGGGGGTGGCCCGCGCGAGATCGATGCCGGCGGCGAGCCCCGCGGCGTAGTCGGGGTCGACGAGCCCGCGCGGCACCGGCACCTGATCGGCGTCGCCGAGCCAGCGGGCCCGGTCGGCGAACGCACGCTTCATCGCCTCGGCGACGACATGGCGGAAGTCGATCGACTCCGGTCCCACGCCCGCCAGATCGAAGTGCCCGAGGATCGAGAGGATCTGGCCGACGTGGATCCCGCCTGAACTCGGCGGCGGGAACCCGACGATCTCCCGACCGCGATAGGCGGTGACGATCGGCGCGCGCCGCAGGGCACGATAGCCGGCGAAATCCTCCGCCGTGAGGATCCCGCCGTGCGCGCGCATCCAGGCGTCGACCCGCCCGGCGAACGGCCCGCGGTAGAACCACTCCGGACCGCCGTCGCCGAGGGCCTCGAGCGATCGGGCCAGATCGGGCTGGCGGAGGATCGCGCCGGCGACGAGCGCCGTGCCGTCGGGCCCGAGGAAGATGGCCCGCGCGCCGGGATCGCGCGCCAGGTCGTCGCCGACGCTTCCGATCCGCGCCGCGTAGGAGGGTGTGATCTCGAACCCGTCCGCCGCGATGCGCGCCGCGCGCGAGCAGAGGTCGCGCCAGGGGAGTTTTCCGAACGACACGACGGCGTCGTGGAACGCGGCGACCTGCCCGGGCGTGGCGACGGCGAGGGGGCCGGTGCGCGACAGGGTCGGATCGGCCCGCCCGTCGCGCAGGAACATGTCGCGCGTCGCGGCGGCGGGGGCGGTCTCGCGGCCGTCGATCGCCACGATCGTTCCGTCGGGCGTGCGCACGAGCATGAGGCAGCCGCCACCGAGGCCGGAGTTGTGACCGTCCACGACGCCGAGGACGAGCCCCGCGGCGACCGCCGCATCGACGGCGTTGCCGCCGTCCCGCATCGCCTGCACGCCGGCCTCGGTGGCGAGCGCGTGGACGGTGGCCACGGCGCCGCGGGGAAAGGCCGGCGCGTCGGCGGGGAGCGCGGAGGGTGGCGACGCGAGGGCGAGGGCCGCGAGGAGCACCGGCCGGGCGAGACGAGGGAAGGGGAGGGGAGTCATGGGGCTGCGGCCGGAGCCGCCCGCTCATGCGGCGCGCGGGAGGATGTCAGGGAGCTTCGCCGAACCCCGCGGGAGCGAGGTAGGCATCGACCGCGTCGGCGTACCGCTCGAGGGCGTGGTCGCCGAACAATCGATCGACGAGCATGCCGGTCACGCGCCGCTCGTCGCCCGACGCCGACGTGCTCTCCGCCGGTCCGTCGAGCGCCGCGATCAGGGCGTCGAGTTCCTCGGGGCTCATCCCGTCGGCGTCGTCGGCGGCGGGGCTCCCGGCCCGCGCCAGGCGCGGCGACGGGCCGGTGTCGGCGCGCTCGCAGCGGTTGCCGTCGAACGTCACGCGCCACCCGAAGTGGACGTAGGGCAGGACCATTCTCGGCACCGGATCGGCGGCGTTGACGAACGCCAGGTACTTCCGGTGCAGACGCGGCCCCACGCGCTCGGCGAGCGCGCCCAGGCAGACGCGGGGCTGGCCGAAGGTGACGACGCCGGCGATCTCCACACCCGCCTCGGCCAGTCGCATCGCCGCCACGACCGCCAGTGCGCCGCCGAGGCTGTGTCCCGTGAGCCAGACCCGTCCGGCCCCGGCCCGACGCAGACGCGTCACGAGGGGGTCGTGCAGGCCGTCGTAACCGGAGGCGAACCCGCCATGGAGACGTCCCTCCGGCGTGCTCCGGCCGATCACGCGCAGGTCCTGGATCCAGGACGCGAGGCTCTGCGATCCCCGGAACGCGACCACCGCGTCACCATCCACCGGCACCACCCAGGCATGCATCGGCAGCATCCCGGAGCCGGTGAGCAGGATGCCGGCGGGGCGCGGCACGGGGAGGAGCGCGCCGAGCCGATCGTCCCCCTCGGGCTGGTCGAGGTAGGCGAGCGCCGACAGGTCGCGGAGCAATCGCACGAACGGGTGTCGCACCCCGCCATCGGCCGCGTCCCACGCGGCGGGGAACGGCGACGGATCGACTCCCGGACCGTCCGGAGCCGGTCGTCCGGAGGGGAGAACGGGCCCCGTTCGCCGCTCCCTGGCGAGTCGATGGAGGATCTCGAGGCAGGCGCGACAGGTGACCGCGGCATGGTCGTCGGTGGCGATGCCCTCCATCTCGGCCCGATGTGCCGCCTCCCGGTCGCGCGGGTTGCAGATCACCATCCCATCGGCATCGAGGCCGTGGAGGTCGCGGCGGGTGCGACGGTCTCTCGGCATGAAGGGGCGATCCTGGCCGCGGAGGTCGCTCGACACGGGCGCTCGCACGATCGACCGACCCGAGGGGGGCATCGTACACTCTCCGCCGTCGGGCCGGGACGCTCGGCCGCCGCACGCTCCGCCCGAGGATCCCCCATGACCGACCACCGAAGCGCCCTGTTTCCGCTGCGCGTCCTGCTCCTGGCGGTCTCGGCATGCGTCGCCACGCCCGCCGCGGCCGCCGAGCGGATCGCGCGCGTCTTCGTCCTCGCCGGACAGTCGAACATGGAGGGGCAGGCGGTCGTCGACCTCGCCGGCAGGGACTACAACGACGGCAAGGGGACGCTCGCGGCGCTGCTCGCGCACCCCGGGAACGCCGCGCGGTTGGCCTGGCTCCGCGACGCCGACGGCGCGTGGCGCACGCGCGACGACGTGGTCGTCCGCTACCGGCGCGAGCGGGAGCCGCTCCTGGCCGGCCCGCTCGGCATCGGCTACTCGGTCTACGGGGGCAGGCACCATTTCGGCGCGGAACTGGCCTTCGGCCACGTCCTGGGGGACTTCTTCGCCGCTCGTGGCGAGCAGGTGCTCCTCGTGAAGACCGCCTGGGGGGGCAAGAGCCTGTTCGCCGACTTCCGGCCCCCGTCGGCCGGGGCCACGACCGACGCCAAGGGGCGTGACGTTCCCGCCCCCGGGCCCTCTTACACGCGGATGATCGCCGACGTGAAGGAGGCGCTGGCCGCGGTCCCCGATCTCCTCCCCGGCGCCGCGCGTGGCGAGCTCGCCGGGTTCGTCTGGTGGCACGGCTGGAACGACGGCGTCGATCCGGAACGTTCGGTGCCGGCCTACGAGGAGAACCTCGCGGCGCTCGTGCGCGACGTGCGCCGGGATCTCGCGGCCCCGGGCCTCCCGGTCGTCGTGGGCGAACTCACCGGCCCGTGGGTCGATGCACCGGACGCCTGGGACACGCTCCGCCGGTCCCAGCGGGCGATGGCCGAGCGTGACGAGTTCCGCGACGGCGTCCGTTTCGTCCCCACGCGCGACTTCGTCCGCGCCGCGGAGGATTCGCCGAATCCGGGCCACGGTCACCACGAGTTCGGCAACGCCGAGACCTACCTGCTCGTCGGCGAGGCGCTCGGCCGTGGCATGGTGTCGCTCCTCTCGGGGGAACCCGCGGGGCCGACGCTTCCCTACGCGGTCCCCGGCGCCGGGGGGCCCGCCCCGCCGTCGAATCAGCCGCGCGGCCGCACCGAGGTCGGTCTCGAGGGCTTCCGGATCCTCGTCGACGACGCCCTGCTGCCCGGCGGGGCACAGGAGGAACTCGGTCGCGAGACGCTCGAGTTCCTGCGGAGCAAACTCGTCGACATCCGCATCGTCATGCCCCCCGACAAGCTCGCCACGCTCCGCGGGGTGACGATCGTCGTCGACGAGCGCTGCGGCGACCTGGGCTCGATGCAGTACCACCCCAGCGCCGACTGGCTCGCCGAGCATGGCTATCCGCGGATCCTCGCCCGGTGCGTCCACGTGCCGATCGCCGCGCAGATGGCGACGAAACGCAACGTCGCCGAGCAGCCGTGGGTGATCCTCCACGAACTCGCCCACGCCTACCACGACCAGGTGCTCGGGTTCGAGGAGCCGCGCGTGCTCGCCGCCTGGGAGGCCTACAAGGCCGGCGGCAAGGGAGAGGAGGCGCTTCTCTACGACGGCTCGCGCGTCCGCCATTACGGGCTCACCGACCAGAAGGAGTTCTTCGCCGAGATGACCGAGGCCTACTTCGGCACCAACGACTTCGCCCCCTTCAACCGGGCCGAGCTGAAGACCGGTTTCCCCGAGCTCCACGACCTGCTCGAGACGATCTGGGGGGAGGGGCGGTAGCCTGCCCGGATCCGGCGGCGGACGGGCATGCCGACAGTCCGTGGAGAACGTCACCCGTGACCTTTTTCCCGCGTGAGGCACCCCCGCAGAAGCCGCTGGTTTTCGCGGGTGACGGCCGCCGCATCCAGCGGCGGGCACTTGATCCACGGTCTGCTAGGATCACCACCGGTGCGGAAGCCGCGACGGGGGGAAGTGCATGCGTGCCATCGCGAGTCGGCCGATCCACCGCACGCTGCTGCTCTCCCTGATCGCCCTCTGTGCCCAGGCCCGCGTCCGCGCCGACGACACCCGCGGCCTCGAGCTCTTCGAGACGCGGATCCGCCCCGTCCTCGTCGAGCGCTGCCAGGAGTGCCACACGAGCGGACGCGTCACCGAGGGGGAGTTCGCCGTCGACTCGCGCGACGCCCTCCGCCGCGGCGGCCGTGGCGGCGTGGTGGTCGTGCCGGGCAATCCGGCGGCGAGCCGGCTGCTCGCCATTCTCCGCCACGAGGTGCCCGGCCTCGAGATGCCGGAAGGGGGCGACCGGCTCGACGACGCCACGCTGGCCGCCTTCTCGGAATGGATCGCCGCCGGGGCGCCCGATCCGCGCGCCGAAGGGGCCGCTCCCGGCAGCGCCGTCCCGGCCGACTTCGCCGAGCGGCGGAAGTGGTGGAGCTTCCAGCCGCTCGCGGCACCCGAGCCGCCGCCGGCTCGGCTCGCCGACTGGGACACCAACCCCGTCGACCGTTTCCTCCTCGCCCGGCTCGACGCGGCCGGCGTCGAGCCGGCGCCCCCCGCCGATCCCGCCACGCTCCTCCGCCGGGCGTCGTTGGTCCTCACCGGGTTGCCGCCGGCACCCGAGGACGTGATCGCGTTCACGGCCGATCCGTCGCCCGCGGCGTTCGAGCGGGCGGTCGATCGGATGCTCGCCTCGCCGCGCTTCGGAGAGCGTTTCGCCCGGCACTGGATGGATCTGGTGCGCTACTGCGAATCGCACGGCAGCCAGGGGGACCCGGAACTCGCCAACGCCTGGCGCTACCGCGACTGGCTCGTGCGGGCCTTCAACGCCGATCTCCCCTACGACCGCTTCGTGCGCGAGCAGATCGCCGGCGACCTCCTCCCCGATCCGCGGCGCGGCCCCGACGGGTCGAACGAGTCGGCGATCGGGCCGGCCCACCTGCGGATGGTGGAACTCGGCTTCGTGCCGGTCGACGCCCTCGACGACCAGGTGAAGGTGGTCGAGAACCAGATCGACGTCCACACGAAGACCTTCTTCGGACTCACCGCCGCCTGCGCCCGCTGCCACGACCACAAGTTCGATCCCGTGACGCAGGAGGACTTCTACGCCCTCTACGGCGTCTTCGCGAGCTGCCGGCCCGGACAGGTGATCCTCGATCGGCCCGAGGCGCTCCGCGCGGGCGAGGAGGAGATGACAACGCTCCGCGACAGGATCCGGGCCGGGCTCGCCGACGCCTGGCTCGACGCCGCGGGCGGATTCGCCCCCCGGCTCCGTGACGCGCGCGAGCGGATGGCCCGGGAGTCGGAGCTCCGCGCCGACCTCGCCCGGGTCGGGCCGGCGATCGCGGCGATCGAGGGACCCGCCCGGACTCGCGCGCTCGAGCGGCGGACATCGGGCGGCGGCCCCGTGGCGCTGCCCGTGCCCTTCGCCCGCTGGAGCTTCTCCGTCGACGCCGGCGATTCGATCGGCGACCTCGACGGCGAGCTCCTCTCGGGCGCGGTCGTCCGCGACGGCCGGCTCGTGCTCGACGGCGTCGGCGCCAACGTGCGCACGAAGCCCCTCACGAAGGATCTCCGCGAGAAGACGCTCGAGGCGTGGGTGGCGCTCGCGAACCTCGACCAGCGCGGCGGGGGCGTCATCGGGCTCGACGTCCCCGAGGGGCGCTTCTTCGATTCGATCGTCTTCGGCGAATTGAAGCCGGGGCACTGGCTCCCCGGGAGCGACTTCTTCAACCGCACGCAGGATCCGGGCGGCCCCGCCGAGACCGCCGGCCCCGAGACCCTCGTCCACGTGGCCATCGTCTGGGCCGGCGACGGGTCGATCCGCGTCCATCGCGACGGCATTCCCTACGGTGCACCCTACACCAAGGGCACGCCACACGTCTTCAAGGCGGGGGAATCGCGATTCCTCTTCGGCCAGCGCCTCTCCGACATCAATCCCCCCCTCGGCGGCTCGATCGACGAGGCGCGGGCCTACGACCGGGCGCTCGAGCCCGACGAGATCGCCGCCTCCTTCCGCGCCGGCCCCGAGGGGGTGTCGGACGAGGAACTCCTCGCCGCGCTCGACGACGGGGAGCGACGGTCGCTCGTGGCCCTGCGGCAGGAGCGAGCGCGGCTCGACGACGCACTGCGCGACCATGCGCCTCGCCCCGGCGACGCGCTGGCCGCGGCCGTCGGCGCCGCGGCGGGCGACCCGACGCACCCGCTCCATGCCTGGGCGCGTCTGGCGGCCGCTCCGCCGGAAGCGCGGGCCGGGATCCGCGACGCGTGCGTCGCCGCGATCGGGGCGGAGCGGCAGGCGATCGCCGCCTCGCGCCGCGGCGTGGCCACGATCTGGGATCTGCGCGGCGCCGACGCCGCGGGCTGGTTCCGCCACGGCAGCGGGCTGCCGCCCGCGCCGAGCGGCAACGGCGCGATCGCCATCGTCCCCGACGGCGACACGATCCTCGCCGGCATCCTGCCGGCGGGCATGCACTCGCACCCCCTGGGGAGCCGGCGGCCGGCGGCACACCGCGCCCCCCGCTTCGTCATCGACACCGACAACGTCTGGCTCCGCGTGCACGGGCGGGGGAGCGCCGCGCGGCTGGTCGTCGAGAACTATCCGCTGGGGAACGGCGGCATCTATCCGGCGGTGCGTCCCGAACGCGACGACATGGCCTGGATCCGCCTCGACACGAACTACCGCCGCGGGGCCACCGCCTACGTCGAACTCGTCACCGATCCGGTGGAGCGGGCGAGCTTCGGCATCGCCGAGGTGGCCGCGGGGAACGACCCTTCGCCGCCGCGCGACGGCGCGCTCGCCGCCGCCGTGTTCCTCGGAAGCGACGCGCCGCACGATCCCGACGCGCTCGCCGGGCGGATGGCGGACCGGCTCGCCTCCGTCGTGCGCGCGTGGCGCGAGGATCGGATCGACGACGACGAACGGGCCCTCCTCGACTTTTTCCTCCGCGCGCGGCTCCTGCCGGTGACGCTCGAGGAACTCGAGCGCCTCCGGGAGCCGGTGGAGCGATTCCGGGCGCTCGAGCGGAGCCTGCCTGTGCCCTCGCGTGCCCCGGGAGTGCTCGAGGCGCGGGGATACGACCAGCCGCGCTTCGTCCGCGGCCAGCACACCCGCCCGGCGGAGGTCGTCCCCAGGCGCGGGCTGTCGCTCTTCGGCACCGAGCCGTTCGCGCCGGTCGCCGACGGCACGCCGGGCCCGAGCGGCCGGCTGCAACTGGCCGACGAGGCCACGGGGCCGGGTCGCGCCCTCGTGGCCCGCGTCATGGTGAACCGCCTCTGGCACCATGTCTTCGGACGCGGGATCGTGGCCACGACCGACAATTTCGGCAGGCTCGGAGCCGCTCCGTCGCACCCCGACCTGCTCGACTGGCTCGCCGGCCGCTTCATCGACGAGGGCTGGTCGGTGAAACGGGCCCTGCGGCGACTGGTGACCAGCCGCGCCTTCCGTGGCTCGGCCCTCCCCACCGCGAACGCCATGGCGATCGATCCGGCCAACGAACTGCTCTCCCGCGCGTCGGTGCGGCGCCTCGACGCCGAGGTGATCCGCGACACGATCCTCGCCGCCTCCGGGCGACTCGATCCGACGATGGGGGGGCCGGGAATCGATCCTTTCCACACGGCGAAGACCGAGGGCGGGGGCCCGGTCGGCCCGCTCGACGGCAACGGGCGACGGAGCCTCTACCTGCGCGTGCGCCGCAACGCCTTCCACCCCCTGCTCGAGGTCTTCGACGCGCCCAAGCCGACGTCGACCCGCGGCACGCGCGACGTCACCGGCGGACCGGTGCAGGCCCTCGCCATGCTCAACGATCCCTTCGTGATCGATCAGGCGGCGAAGTGGGGCACGGCGGTCGCCGCCGGGCCGGGCCCCGACGACGCCCGCCTCGCGGGGATGTTCCTCGCGGCGCTGTCGCGGCTGCCCGACGACGAGGAGCGGGCCGCGCTCCTCGGGCATCTCGCCGCCGTGCGCTCGGCCCAGGCCCTCCTCCCCGACGGCATGCCCCGGCCGGCACCCGAGGTCGAGGCCCTCGCCTGGGGCGACGTGGCCCACGCCATCCTCTGTCTCGAGGAGACGATCCATGTCGAGTGAAGCCCCCCCCTGTCACGGCGGGGGATCGCCACTCTCCCGGCGCACGCTGTTGGCCGCCGCCTCCACCGGCTTCGGCGCCGTCGCGCTCTCGGGGCTCGAGGGGCGCGGTGAACTCGGCGCCGTCCCCGCCGGCGCGGCGCCCCCACGCCGCGTCCGCAGCGTGATCTTCTGCTTCATGTCGGGCGGCGTGTCGGCCGTCGACTCCTTCGACCCGAAGCCGCGGCTCGCGGTCGACCATGGCAAGCCGATGCCGGTGCCGGTGAAGCCGACGATGTTCAACGCCAACGGCACGATCATGGCGAGCCCGTGGGAGTTCCATCCGCGTGGCGAGAGCGGGCTGCCGGTGAGCGATCTCTTCCCCTGGATCGCCGCGCAGGCGGACCATCTGGCCGTGATCCGCTCCATGACGAGCCCGGCCAACGAGCACGCGCAGGCCAACTACCACGCGCACTGCGGGTTCGCGCTGGCGGGGCATCCCAGCGCCGGCGCCTGGATGTCCTACGGCCTGGGGAGCGAATGCCGCGAGCTCCCCGGCTTCGTCGTCCTCGCCGGCGGCGGCGCGCCGCTCGGCGGCGCGGGCGTGTGGGGCAGCGGCTACCTCCCCGCCACCCACCAGGCGACGCTCCTCGATCCCTCGGCCGCCGATCCGGTCCCCAACATCCGTCCGCGCGAGGCGCTCGAGCGGCAGGCCGCGCGGATGCGCGTCGTGGAGCGACTCGACCGGAAGCGCCTCGCCACCACCGGGGCGCCCGCCGCGCTCGAGGCGGCGATCCGCAGCTACGAGACCGCGGCACGGATGCAGGCGGCGGTGCCCGGCTTCGTCGATCTGGCCGACGAGACGGCCGAGACCCTGGCCCTCTACGGGCTCGACGATCCGGTGCGCGAGACGGCCGAGTACGGCAGGCAGTGCCTCCTCGCCCGCAGGCTCGTGGAGCGGGGGGTGCGTTTCGTGGAGCTGACCTGCCTGCCGCGACCCGCCGACACGGGCCAGATCGGCAATCCGTGGGACCAGCACGGCGGGCTGAAGACGGGCCACGCCGAGATGGCGCGACAGGTCGACCGCCCCATCGCCGGACTGCTCCGCGATCTCAAGCGGCGCGGGCTCTTCGACGAGACGCTCGTCGTCTGGGCGGGGGAGTTCGGCCGCACGCCGTTCGCGCAAGGGTCCGACGGCCGCGACCACAATCCCTTCGGCTACAGCGTCTGGATCGCCGGCGGCGGCGTGAAGGGGGGCACCGTCTTCGGGGCCACCGACGACCTCGGCTACCACGCCGTCGAGCATCCGGTCACGGTCCATTCGCTGTGGGCGACGGTGCTCCACCTCCTCGGCGTCGACCACGAGGCGCTCACCTACCGCTTCGGCGGCCGCGACTTCCGCCTCTCCGACGTCCACGGCCGGGTGATCCGGGAGATCCTGGCCTGACGCCCGCCCACGGGCCCCGGCCGTGGCTGCACCGTCCCGGGGGCTTGGCGGTCCCACCGTCACCGCGCTACAACCACCGTCACCCCACCCAGGAGCCCATCCCATGCCGACCGACCGGAAGCCCTCGCCCCGGAGCCTCTCGCGCCGCGCCTTTTCCGGCGCCCTCGCCCTCGGCGCCGCCGCGGCGGCCGCGCCCGCGCAGGCCCTCGTCCGCCGCGCGGCCAAGGAGACGGTCGTCGGCGAGGGGGAGCACGTCTACCGCGTCACCCACCACTTCCCCCAACTCCCCGACCGCTTCACCTGGCAGACGACGCACGGGGTCGCCGTCGACTCCGCCGGTAACCTCTACGTGATCCACGAGGGGAGGAAGGATCTCAAGGACCACCCCTCGATCTTCGTCTTCGACCCGTCGGGGAAGTTCGTCCGCGCGTTCGGGAGCCAGTTCCAGGGGGGCGGGCACGGCATCGAGGTGCGGAAGGAGGGGGACGAGGAGTTTCTCTATGTCTGCGCCTACCAGCAGGTGAAGTCCTTCGCGAAGCTCACGCTCGATGGCGAGACGGTGTGGTGGAAGAAGGCGCCGATGGAGTCGGGCGTCTACGCCCCCGGCGAGGACACCTCGACGAAGGCGAGTTGGAACCGCCAGGGATTCCTCCCGACGAACGTCGCCTTCCTCGACGACGGCGGCTTCCTCCTCGCCGACGGCTACGGCACCTTCAAGATCCACCGCTACGACAGGGACGCGAAGTGGACGAGCGCCTTCGGCGGCGCCGGGGAGGGGGAGGGGACCTTCAACACCGCCCACGGGCTGTGGGTCGACCGCCGCCCCGGTCGCGAGCCGACGATCGTCGTCACCGACCGGGCCCACGACACGCTCCAGGTCTTCTCCATGGACGGCCGTTACAAGGAGACGCTCCCCGGCTTCGGTCTCCCGGCGAACGTCGACACCCACGGGCCGCTCATGCTCGTGCCGGAGCTCAAGGCCTGCGTCACGATCCTCGGCCCCGACAACCAGCCGGTGGCGAGGCTCGGCCGGGCGGTCGAGCGGCTCGGCGAGGTGGAGAACCTCCGCGGCAAGCCGGAGCAGTGGCGCGACGGCGAGTTCGTCCACCCGCACGACGCCTGCTTCACCCCCGACGGCGCGATCTTCGTCGCCGAATGGGTGGCGACCGGCCGGGTGACGAAGCTCGTGAAGGCCTGACCGCGGGGCGCTCAGGCCACGCCGTTGCGCACCGCCCACACCGCCGCCTGCGTGCGGTCGCGCAGGTTCAATTTCTCGAGCAGCTTGTGGACGTGGGTCTTGACCGTCTCGATGCCGATGGAGAGCGCGGCGGCGATCTCGTCGTTGTCGAGACCATGGGCGAGGTGCCGGAGCACCTGACGCTCGCGCGGCGAGAGGTGGGCGTCGGCGGGGGTCGCTTCCGGGGCCGAAAGGGACCGGGCGATGACGGAGAAGGGATCGGTCGGCGGGGGGCGACGTCCTGCCGCGGCCGTCTCGATCGCCTTGACGAGCTCTTCGGCACCCAGGCCCTTGGCGACGCAATTCACCGCCCCCGCGGCATGGGCCCGGGCGAGATGATTGGCGTCAGCGGTGACGCTCATGAGGATCACGCGCACCCGGGGTGCCTCCCGGGCCACCCGGCGGGCGGCGGCGAATCCCCCGTCGCCGGGGAGTTGGCAGTCGATGAGGGCCACGCCGGGATTGGTCTCGACGATCCCGGAGACGGCCGAGTCCGAATCGGCGGCACATCCCGTGACCCGCAATCCATGATCACTCGCCAGGGCGACGAGGCCCGAGCGGATCAATTCCTTCGCATGGGCGATGAACAGGGTGGGGCGGGGTTCCGCGTGACTGTCGCTTGGATGCATGACGGCGGGATGTGACGGCGGGGGAAGCGGAGCGGGCCCGGACCGCCCTTGAACGTCCCGGGGCGGGCAAAGTTCCGCGGCCGTCCGCGGCATCAACGGACCGCAAGCTCGGGCGGGCCTGCCGGTCCACGTCGGCCATTCCGCCGCCCCGGCGGGGCGGCGCCGGACGCGACGCTCACTCGCCGGAGGGGGCCAGGTCGCCGACGGCCGCAGCATGGCTCCGCAGGATCACCCCCATCCGCTCGACCACCCCGGGAGTGGGGAGCGGGGACGCGTCCTTGCCGCCGCCGACCGCCAGGTGGACGAAGTTGTCGGCGAGGATCTCCTCGGGGTGGATGAGATAGGACGTGTTCCTCCCCGTCTGCTCGAAGAAGCCCTGCACCTCCTCCGGCGACCGCAGCACGGGCCGACCCGAGCCGTCGAGCGTCGCCACTGCGTGCGGTTCTCCCCCCGGTCCTTCCCCCCGCTCGACCGCCATCAGCCGGAACACCATCGACGCGAAGAACGGTTTCCCCCCCTTCGCGTCGTAGGGGCCGGAGGCGTAGAGCACCGGCACCATCCAGCGCGGCCCGCCGTCGCTGGTGACGCGGATGCAGTGGTCGAAGATCGGGGCGTCGGGGTTGGTGAGCCGCAGCGACTCGAGGTCGCCGGGAAGCACCACGTCGCCGCAGGGCTCGAATCCGATCGAGGCGTAGAGATCGCGCCGCAGGCGGGGTGCGTTCCTCGAGACGACGTGGAAGAGCTCGTGGCAGAGGAGCCGGCGCGACGCCTCCCCGCCGCCGAGCATGCGGCGCGGAAGGACCACCGTGGTGCCACGCGTGTAGGCCGCCCCTCCCTCCTCGTCGCCGGTGGTCTTCACCAGGACCACGCGCGGCGGCAGCGGCACGCCGATCTCCGCGAAGCGGGTGTCGAGGCCGGCGGCCGCGGCGGCGATCGCCTCCCGTTCGCCGTCGGTCCAGGGGAGCACCGATCGGGCGGCGAAGGCCCGGTGCTCCGCGTCGCTCACCGGCCCGGCGGCCCGGAGGCGCGACTGCCGGTCGAAGGGGCTCGTGCGCCGGGTGTAGTCGTCCTCGGCCCCGAGGAGCGCGGCCCCCTCCTCCACGGTGGCGAAGGCGAGCACGCTCCCGGGCCCGAGGGGGACGGCGGAGGGCGTGTCGCCCCGGGCGGGGACCGCCGACGGCACCAGGATCACCGCCAGCGGGAGGAGGGCCGATCGGATCGACGAGGGGCGCATGGACCGGGCTCCTGACGGAGGGATCGGCGGGGGCACTCGCCCCGGCGTCCCCGGCCGTAGTAGAACGGCGACCGGTCACGCGGGCAATTCGGGAGGCGAGGGCATGGACACGGCGGCGGGGAACATCGGCCGGATGGCAGCCAGGGTCGCCGCCACGATCCTCCTCGTCGCCGGATGTGCGAAACCGGAGGCTCCGTCGGCACGGCGCGAGCCGGGCGCTCCGCCGCCGCCCAGGGTGGCGCTGGTGATGAAGTCGCTCGCCAACGAGTTCTTCTCCGCCATGGCCGACGGCGCCAAGGCCCATCAGGCCGCCGATCCGGGCCGCTACGGCCTGATCGTCAACGGCATGCGGAACGAGACCGACGTCTCGGAGCAGGTGACGCTCCTCGAGCAGATGGTGGCCAGGAAGGTGGCGGCGATCGTCGTCGCGCCGGCCGACTCGAAGGCGCTGGTTCCGGCACTGAAGCGGGCCGCCGAGGCGGGGATCGTCGTCGTCAACATCGACAACCGCCTCGACGCCGACCTGCTCCGCGAGGCGGGTCTCTCCATCCCCTTCGTCGGCCCCGACAACCGGGAGGGAGGCAGGAAGGCGGGCGAGGCGGTGGCGGCCCGGCTCGCCAAGGGCGACGAGGTGGCGATCATCGAGGGGATCGTGACGGCCTTCAACGGACAGGAGCGGGCCAGGGGACTCGAGGACGCGGCGGCGGCGGCGGGCCTCGTGATCGTCGATCGTCAGAGTGCCCAGTGGGAGATGGAGAAGGCGAACACCATCGCCGCGGCCATGCTCACGGAGCACCCGCGACTCGCGGCCATCCTCTGCGCGAACGACAGCATGGCCCTCGGTGCGGCCGCCGCGGCGAGCGCGGCCGGGAGGACGGTGCTCGTCTCGGGATTCGACGACATCCCCGCCGTCCGGCCGCTCCTGGCCGACGGACGGATCACCGCCACGGTGAACCAGCATGGCGACCGGCTGGCGGTGGAGGGGATCGAGACGGCGCTCGACATCCTCGCCGGCAGCGCCGAGCCGGAGGACCGGACGACACCGGTCGATCTCGTCGTCGCGCCGGCGGCGCCATGAGCCCGGCCGACCATCCATCGCCACGGCGTGGGCCGCGTGCCGCGATCCCCGGCCGGTTCGCCGGGCCGGCGCTGCTCGTCGGCGCCTGGCTGGGGCTCGTGCTCCTGTTCGGATCGCTCGCCGAGCACTTCCTCTCCCCCGGCACCTTCGCGACGCTCGCCGGTCGCCTCCCCGCGCTCGCGGTGGTGGCGGCGGGGCTGACGCTCGTGATCGTCTCCGGGGGGATCGATCTCTCGGTGGGCTCGGTGGCCGCGCTCGCCGGCGCGGTGATGGGAGTGGCGGTGACGCGCTGGCAGTGGCCGCTCGCCGCCGCGGTCCCGCTCGCGCTGGGCGTCGGGGCGGCCGCCGGGCTGACGGGCGGCCTGCTCGTCGCCGGCCTGCGGATCCCGTCGTTCCTCGTCACGCTCGGCCTCCTCGAGGTGTGCCGAGGGCTCACCTACGCCGTCACGGAATCGCGCACGGTGTTCCTCGGCCCCGCGGTCGATCCGCTCGGCCGCCCGCTGCCATGGCTGGGGGTGCCCGTCACGGTGCCGCTCGCGCTTCTCGTCGTCGCCGCCACGCAGGTTCTCCTCTCGTGCACGGTCCTCGGCCGCTGGATCGTCGGCGTCGGTGCGAACGGCCAGGATGCGCTGAAGATCGCCCGCAGCGAGC
>CAZMOU010000055.1:0-24505 GCA_964567835.1 uncultured Chitinophaga sp.
GTTTCCCACAGGTGGAGGATGGTGCCGATGGGCAGGTTCGTCGGTCTCAAGGGTCTCGTGCTCGGGGTGGCCAACGACCACTCCATCGCCTGGGCGATCGCCAAGGAGATCCTCGCCGAGGGGGGCCGGATCGGCTTCTCCCACCTCCCCGACCGTCCCGACGACGAGCGGCAGCGCAACCGCCGCCGCGTGTCCCAGCTCACCGACGCCGAGCCAGGGGCGGCGTTCCTGGTGCCGATGGACGCGGGCAGCGACGAGCAGATCGCCGCCGTCATGCAGCGTGCCAAGGAGGAGTTCGGGACGATCGACTTCCTCGTCCACTCGATCGCCTACGCGCCGATGGAGGACCTCAAGGGGGAGACCACCGACTGCTCCCGCGAAGGGTTCCGCACGGCGATGGAAACGAGCGCGTACAGCCTCCTGGCGGTGGGGCGGCTGTCGCGCGGCATCCTCTCCCGCGACGCGTCGATCCTCACGCTCACCTACTTCGGCGGCGAGAAGGTGGTTCCCGGCTACAACATCATGGGTGTCTGCAAGGCCACGCTCGACGCCTGCGTGCGGTACATGGCCTACGACCTCGGTCCGGCCGGGGTGCGCGTCAACGCCGTGAGCGCGGGACCGCTGCGCACCCTCGCCGGACGGGGAGCGGGGGTCGAGGACATGCTCGGCCTCTACCAGCACATGTCCCCGATGGGGCGCAACATCACCCACGAGGAGGTCGGCAAGGCGGGGGCCTGGCTCCTCTCCCGCGAGTCGCTCGGCATCACCGGGGAGATCCTCCACGTCGACGCCGGCTACAACATCATGGGCTCCCCGGGCCGCCTCCTCGACCTCGTGCAGAAGCCGGAGGCGTGAGCGGCGCGCCGGGTCGCGCGATCGCCGTGGCGGTGGTGGTGGAGAACGGCACCGTGCTCGTCGGCACCCGGGCGTCGGATGCCGTCGACGCCCCCGGGCTCCACGAGTTTCCCGGCGGGCTGGTGGAGCCGGGCGAGTCGCCGGCCGAGGCGGCCGCACGGGAGTGCCTCGAGGAGGCGGGCGTGGCGATCGCCGTCGGCGATCTCCTCGCCACGACCACGGCGCCGTCGAGCCGTGGCGAGGTCGCGATCCTCTTCTTCGGCTGTCGTCCGGTCGGCGCGGCCGCGGCGCGGCCGCCGTTCCGGTGGATCCCGCTTCGGGCGCTCGCCTCCTGCGAATTCCCCGCCGCCAATCGCCCCGTCGTCGCGCGGCTCCTCGGCAACGCGCCGTGAGGTGACCCCGGTCAGGGGGGATCGAAGCCGCCCCGGCTCCAGGGATGGCAGCGGCAGATCCGCCACACCCCGCGCACGCTCCCGCGCAGCGCCCCGTGCCGCCGCACCGCCCCGATGAAGTATTCGCTGCAGGTCGGTTCGTAGCGGCAGTTCTTCCCGAGCAGCGGGCTCACCACGCGCTGATAGGCGCGCACGAGAAGCGTGAGGAGCCCGACCGCGGCCCGGTCGACGGCACCGGCGACGCCGGCCGGGGGGGGGCGCCGCGGCACGCGTGTCGCGTCGTCGTCGGCCCGCTCCCCGTCGCCGTGTCCGCTCGTCACGAGATCACCGGTGCCGGGGGCGCGGGCCCGCGCCGGGGGGCGGGCCGGATGCATGGCCGGCACGGGCGACGATCCGTGCCGCGAGGGCGACGAGCGCGGCCTCGACCCGCGTCACTCCCTCGCTCCCTTCCGGGAAGGGCGCCGGACGGACCACCACGACGAAGTCCTGTCCGGCGGGCAGGCGGCCGCGCACCGCGCGGAACGCCTCGCGCAGCCTTCGTTTCCAGGCGTTGCGCACCACGGCGTTGCCGACGCGGCGTGACACCGAGAGCCCCAGGCGTGCCGGTGCCGCCAGGGGCGACGCCCTCCCCTCCCCGGCGGCGCTCGGGCAGCCGTAGAGGACGATCGCGCCCTCGGCGGCGCTGCGGCGGAAGCGGAAGACCCGGTCGAACTCGCGCGGGCGCAGGAGCCGCGCCTCCTTGGGGAACCGGCGTCCCTCCGGCGTCACCACGACAGCGCCGAACGCGGATCGGACTGGCCCGCCTCCGCCTCCCTCGCCGCGGCGAGGAGCAGGTCCCGCGTGGCGTCGCCGGGCCGCGCCGGGAGGACGATCTGGACCTCGGCGATGAGGTCCCCCTTCGCGCCGTTGGCATGGCGGACCCCCATGCCGGTGGCGCGCAGCTTCCGGCCGCCGCTGGTCATGGGGGGGATCCGCAGCGCGATCGTGCCCCAGGGTGTGGGGACGTCCACCTTGGCCCCCTCGATCGCCTCCGCGAGCGTCACCGGCAGCGAGATCTCGAGCGTGTCACCGTCGCGTCGGTACACCGGGTGCGGATCGATCGCGACCTCGAGGAGGAGATCGCCGGCCGGCCCGCCGCCGACCCCCGGATCACCCTGCCCGCGGAGCCGCATGCGCGCCCCGTCGGGCACTCCCTGCGGGATGGTGACGCTGATCGTCTCCGTGACACCCTGGCGGTCGACGCGCACGTCGGTCTTGCCGCCGTCGATCGCCAGACGGAAGGGGATGCGGATCCGGGCCGTGATGTCCCCGCCGGGCTGTTCCGGCGCCGGGCGGCGCCGGCCGGCGGGCTTCTTCTTGGTGGCCCCTCCGCCGAACAGGTCGGCGAAGCCGCCCCCTCCGCCGAACAGGCTCTCCAGGTCGATGTCGGCGCCGCCGAAGGGACTGGCGCCTCCCCCCCACCCGCGCGGGCCGCCACCCCCGACGCCCTCGAAGGCGCTCCCGTAGCGGTCGTACATCTCCCGTTTGCTCGGGTCGTTAAGCGTGTCGAAGGCGGTCTGCACCTTCTTGAACTGCTCCTTCGCTCCGGCGTCGTCGGGATGAAGATCGGGGTGGTACTTGCGCGCCAGTTCGCGGTACGCCTTGCGGATGTCCTCCGCCGACGCCGTGCGCGGCACTCCCAGGGTCTGGTAATGATCGTCGGCCATCAGGCTCCGCCACCGCTCGGGACGTTCGCATCGACAGCGAGGCCCCCGGCGATCCGGGGGAGGGACACGGATTCTACGAACGCCCACCGCGGCGCTTCAAGGAGACCACGCGGCGGCGGTCAGCGCTTCGCGGAGCGCCGTCCCCGCCTCGTGCCCCCGTCGGCGGCCGCCGGGGCGACCTCGGGACCGGCGACCACCGGCTCGCCCGGCTCCTCGAGGAACAGCGACTGGCAGCGCACGGCCGGTTCGCCGGCGGCCGGCTTCACGAGGCGGAATCCGCCGTCGGCCTCCATGATCCGGGCCCGCGTGTTGTCCGCGAGGTAGACCGGGACGATCTCCCGCAGGATCCGCGTGGCGAGCGCCGGGCTCTCGATCGGCACCATCACCTCGACGCGGCGGAAGAAGTTGCGCGGCATCCAGTCGGCGCTCGAGATGAACACCCGCGCCTCGTCGTCGGGGCCGAAGATGTAGATCCGGCTGTGCTCGAGGAAGCGGTCGATCACGCTGCGGACGCGGATCGTCTCGCTCAGGCCCGGCACGCCCGGCTTGAGGGCGCAGATGCCGCGGGCCACGATGTCGATCGGCACGCCGGCCCGGCTGGCCCGGTAGAGGGCCTCGATGACGTGCGGATCGACCAGCGCGTTGAGCTTGGCGAAGATCCGCGACGGGCGCCCCTCGCGGGCCCGCGCCGTCTGGCCGTCGATGAGTTCGACGGTGCGCCGATGGAGGTCGTTGGGCGCCACGATCAGCTTCCGCCACCGATGCCCCTGCGAGTAGCCGGTGAGGAGGTTGAAGACCGCGGAGGCGTCCTCGGCGAACTGCTCGTCGGCGGTGAACAGGCCGACGTCGGTGTAGTGCAGGGCCGTGGTGGGGTTGTAGTTGCCCGTGCCGACGTGCACGTAGCGGCGCAGCGAGTGTCCCTCGTTGCGCACCACCATCGACAGCTTGCAGTGGGTCTTCAGGTCGAGGAAGCCGAAGACCACGTGCACCCCGGCGCGCTCCAGGAGCCGGGCCCAGCCGACGTTGTTGGCCTCGTCGAATCGCGCCTTGAGCTCCACGAGCGCCGTGACGTGCTTCCCCGACTCGGCGGCGGCGATCAGCGCCCGCGAGATCGGCGAGTCGCCCGAGGTGCGGTAGAGCGTCTGCTTGATGGCGAGGACGCGCGGATCGGCGGCGGCACGGGTGACGAACTCCACCACCGGATCGAACGATTCGTAGGGATGGTGGAGGAGGATGTCGTGCGCCGCGATCTCGGCGAAGAGGTCGTCGCCGCGGCGCAGGCCGCGCGGCATGCGCGGCGTGAAGGGGGGATCGTGGAGGAGCGGGTAGCCGGGCAGCTTGTGCAGCTCCCACAGGCAGGTCAGGTCGAGCGGACCGTCGATGCGGTACACCTCGCCGTAGCCGTCGCCGGAGTCGTCGCGCAGCTCCTCGTCCTCGATGATGGCCCGGGCGACCGAGTCGTCCGCCGACCGCGCCGAGACCTCGATCCGCACCGCCTGTCCGCGCTGCCGCGCCTTGAGACGCTCCTCGATGAGCTTGAGCATGTCGTCCGACTCCTGCTCGAGGAGTTCGAGATCGCTGTCGCGCGTGACCCGGAAGGTGGTCCAGGAGAGGACGTCGAATCCCCCGAAGAGCTGCGAGAGACGGGCGGCGACGAGATCCTCGAGGAGCACGAAGCGGTGCTGGCCGGGGATGTCGCAGCCGACGTTCACGAAGCGCGGCAGGACCTGCGGCACCTGCACGACGGCGAAGAGCCGCTTGGGGCCCAGCCCCTTCTCCTGCTCGAGCTGCGCGCCGATGTACAGGCCGCGGTTGTGGTAGCGCGGCGAGGGGTGGGCGGGGTCGACCGCCATCGGCGTGAGGATCGGCAGGGCGCGCTCGTGGAAGAAACGGTCGACGCGGGCGAGCTGCTGCTCGTCGAGGTCGGCGTGGCGCACGAGCTGGAACCCCTCCGCCACCATCGCCGGGGCGATGCGCTCGTTCAGGCAGCGGTACTGCCGGGCCACCAGCTCCTGGGTGCGGGCGGCGATGCGGCGCAGCTGCTCGTGGGGCGCCAGGCCGTCGGGCGGGTTGTCCTGCGGGGCGCTCTCGCCGAAAGCCTGCTCGCGTACGCCCGACACCCGCACCATGAAGAACTCGTCGAGGTTCGAGCTGAAGATCGCCAGGAACTTGAGCCGTTCCATCAGCGGGTTGTCGGGGTTCTCGGCCTCCTCGAGGACGCGGAGGTTGAACTCCAGCCAGCTCAATTCTCGGTTGATGAAGCAGTCCGGGCCGAAGGTCGCGGCGGCCGTGTCGGGGGCGGCGGGCATGGCGGCGGCGGCAGGGGGGTGAAAACGAGGCGGCGGCGGGAACGGCCGGCGGGTCCGACGGTAGAACTACCGAGTCGGGAGCGGCGGCGCCGCGGCCGCCCCCCGGAAGTCTACCTCGCGCCCCGTGCCCGCCATGGACGCACCCCCCCCGCTCCCCCCGCCGCGATCGCGCGGCTGGTGCGCCGCCGAAGCCTGCCGGCTCGAGGCCACGGCGGAAAAGCCGGGGAACGTCCACCCGGGTGCGTCGTTTCCCGACCTCGACCATGCCGACCTCGTCGCGGCCGGGCGGGCGATCGCCGGGGCGATGGAGGCGGCCCCGTCGCGTCGGCTGGGAGCGACGATCCTCCGCGCGGTGGCGGCCTCGCGCGGCGTCACCCGCTCGAACGCCAACCTCGGCATCGTGCTCGCGATCGCGCCGCTGGCGGCCGTTCCGGGGAACGACGCCGGAGGGGCGGTGACGGCGGCGGAGGTCGCCGCGGTGCTCGACGGCCTCCGCCCCGCCGACGCGGCCGACGTCTGGAGGGCGATCGCGCTGGCGGCGCCCGGGGGCCTCGGACGACCGGAGCGCTTCGACCTGGCCGGTCCCCCGCCCGACGATCTCCGCGCCGCGATGGCGGCGGCGGCCCCCCACGACCGGATCGCGCGGCTGTGGACGGAGGGCTTCCAGCCGCTCCTCGACGGGCCCGTCGCCGACCTCCTCGCGGAGATCGACGCCGGGCGGCCGCTCGGCGACGCGATCGTGCGCACCTTCCTCCGCCAACTCGCGCGCGACCCCGACACGCTCGTCGCCCGGCGCCACGGCCGCGACGTCGCGGAGCGCGTGTCGGTCCGGGCCGCGGAGGTGATCGGCCGCGGCGAGGAGGGATGGCGGCGGGCCGCCGCCGAGCTCGACCGGACGCTGCGCGTGCCGCGGCGCGTCAACCCGGGGACGACCGCCGACCTCTGTGCCGCGGCGCTGTATGTTGTGCTCCGGGACGGGCGCCTCCACGACCGGCTCGGCACGACCGCCGCGACGCGGCTCGATCTGGCCGCGGTCCGTCCTCCCCGCGCCCCGAACGGAGACTGACATGGATCGCTACCGCGTCCGGCTGCGGAAGGCCGCGCACGTCTTCTGCGCCGGCCACTTCATCACCCTCACCGACACCCTCTGCGAGCCGGTCCACGGCCACAACTGGCACGTCGCCGTCGAGGTCGACGGCCGCCCCGACGCCCACGGGATGGTGGTCGACTTCATCATGCTCCGCGACCTGGTCGGGCACCTCGTGGGCCGGCTCGACCATCGCATGCTCCTCCCCACCGGGAACCGTCTCCTCGCGGTCGAGACGACGGAGGGGCCCGAGGGGCAGGCGGAGGTGACGGTGCGGTTCGGCACCCGGCGCTGGATCTTCCCCGCCGACGAATGCGTCCTCCTGCCGCTGGCCAACACCACCGCCGAGTGGATCGCCGCCTGGCTCGGCGGCGAGATCGTGACGGCGCTGGCGACCGCCGGCGAGCCGATCTCCGGCGGGCTCCGCGTGGCGGTCGACGAGTGCGACGGCCAGGAAGGGGTGTGGGAGCACCGTCCGGCCTGACCGGACCGGCGCTCAGCCGGGGGCGACGAGGAGTTTCTCCGCCGCGCCGAGCGCCAGGGCGAGCGAGCGGCCGCCGCTCAGGCGGACCCGCATCAGCCCGGCGCCGTCCGGATTGCGTTCCACCTCCCCCTCCGCCCCGAGCGTCAACCCGCTGTCGGTGAGCGACCGGAGGAAACCGGCCGACTGGTCGAGGACGCGCGCCAGCCGGAAGCGCGCCCCGGCGGGGCATTCGGCGAGCGACGGGATCGGCGACCAGCGCTCCCCCTCCGCGGCACCGTCGGCGGCCGGGATCGGGTCGCCGTGCGGATCGACGAGCGGGTGGCCGAGGAAGGCGTCGATGCGGTCGACGAGGAGGTCGCTGACGGCGTGCTCCATGTGCTCCGCCTCGTCGTGGACCTCGTCCCAGCTCATGTCGAGCGTGCGGTGGAGGAAGAGCTCGAGCAGTCGATGGCGCCGAATCACGCGCAGCGCCAGGATCCGCCCCGCCTTCGTCAGCGCCACCCCTTCGTAAGGGCGGTGCGTCGCCAGGCGGGCCGCGTCGAGCGTCTTCAGCATGCTCGTCACGGTGCCGGGGGCGACGCCGAGCGCCGCGGCGATCTGCCCGGTGGTCGCGGGGCGACCCTCCGCCGCGGTGGTGATGCGGTGGATCTCCTTGACGTAGTTCTCGACGGTCAGGCTGGCCATGCACGGCGTCTCCACGTGGCCCGGCCCGCCCGGGCCCGGCCGGGGATTGCCCCCCGGGGAATCCCGCCCCATTATGGCACCGGTTTCCGGCCGCCGACCGCCCCCTCCCGCGGCCCCCGCGCCGCCCTTCCATGTCGCACCACCTCAACGCCCGGGCGCTCGCGATCGTCGAGACGGCGCTCGCCGAGGCCCCGCGCCTCTCCATCGCCTCCACCCGATCCCCCTGCGGCAGCCGCCTGGTCGATTGCGGCGTGACCGCGCCGGGCGGGGACGAGGCGGGGCTGTTCCTCGCCCATGCGGCCCTCGCCGGCCTGGGCTCCGCATGGCTCGAGCCGGCGGCGACGCCGGCCATGGCGCGCCGCATCCGCCCCGACCGCGATCCATGGGAGGGTCGGTGCCCGTGGCCGACGGTGGCGGTGGAGAGCGACGCGCCGGTCGCGGCCTGCCTGGCCTCGCAGTACGCCGGCTGGAAGGTGGCCTCGGGAAAATACTTCGCCATGGCCAGCGGACCGCTCCGCGCCGCGATCGGTCGCGAGGATCTCTTCGACGACATCGGCCGGCGGGAACGCCCCGATGCCGCGGTCGGGCTCCTCGAGGCCTCGAAGCTCCCGCCCGACGAGGTCTGCCTCCGCCTCGCCGGCGAGGCGGGGGTCGATCCGCACCGGCTCACGCTCCTGGTGGCGCGCACCGCGAGCCCCGCGGGGACGCTCCAGGTGGTGGCGCGGTCGCTCGAGACCGCGCTCCACAAGCTCCACGACCTGCACTTCGACCTCTCGCGCGTCCGTGCCGGCCTCGGTCGCGCCCCGCTCCCCCCCGTTCCCGGCGACGATCTCGCCGCCATCGGCCGCACGAACGACGCCATCCTCTACGGCGGGCTCGTGGTGCTCGAGGTCGGCGGCGACGACGACGGGCTCGCCGACGTGGCCGGGCGGATGGTGAGCTCGGCGTCGGCGTCGCACGGACGCCCGTTCCGCGAGCTGTTCGCCGCCGCCGGGCACGACTTCTACGCGCTCGACCCGGCCCTCTTCGCGCCGGCCGTCGTCGAGCTGCACAACGTCGACACCGGCCGGCGGCACGCCGCCGGCGCGATCGCCCCCGACGTGCTCCGGGCGTCGTTCACCGGCGCCTGACGGGGGGGTCGTCCATGCAGCTGGTGGTGATCGGGGCGCCGGACGCCTGGCACGTCGGCCGGCTGGCGGCCGCGGCGACGGGGCGCGGGCACCGGGTCGCCGTCGTGGAATGGCACCACCTCGGCGCCCGGATCGACCCGTCGGGCCCCGCCGGCGGGGGTGGACGCGGGCCCGAGTCGTTCCTTCCCGAGGAGATCGAACGCGCCGACGCCCTCGTCGTCCGCGGCATGCCGGGGGGACGGCTCGAGGAGGTGATCCTGCGGATGGACCTGCTCGGCAGGATCGAGGCGCGTGGCACGCCGGTGGTCAACGCGCCGCGCGCCCTGGAGGCGGCGATCGACAAATACCTCTCCCTGGCCCGGCTCGCGGCGGCCGGGATCCCGGTGCCGCGGACGATCGTCGCCCAGGACCCGGAGGCGATCCGCGCGGCCTGGGAGGCCCTGGGGCGCGACGCCGTGGTGAAACCGCTCTTCGGGTCGTGCGGACGGGGCATCGAGCGGGTGGCCGACCGGGACGCGCTCGACGCGCTCGTGGCGGCGGTGGCCGCGGAGGGGACGGCGACCTACCTGCAGGAGATGATCCCCCACCCCGGCTGGGACATGCGGGTGTTCCTGGCGGGAGACGCCTCGTTCGCCATGCGGCGGCACAACGCCACCGACTGGCGTACGAACCTGGCCCGCGGGGCCACCGCCACGGCGGCCGACCCGCCGCCCGGCTGGCGCGACCTCGCCCGGCGGGCCGCCGCGATCCTCGGCGTGGAGGTGGCGGGCGTCGACCTGCTCCCCGGACCGGACGGGGAGCCGACGGTGCTCGAGGTCAACGCCGTCCCCGGCTGGCGGGGGCTCGAGGGGGTCACCGGGGCCGACGTCACCGGCGCGGTGGTCGACTGGGTGGAACGGCGGGTCGGCGGCTGACGCCGGCCGAACGTGGTCCGAGGGCCGTTTTCGGCCGCACTGCGAGCCGGACAGTTGGCAGATGCGACTCGAGGGAGCTGCCTCGTTTCTGTGCAGCCACCCCTCCGCCTCCGAAGCGGGCAGCGCTGCCCGAAAACGTCGCAGGCTTTCCGGATTCGTCGCAAGTCGTTTCAGTGCAGTCGCTTCGGGCGACGACTGGACAGCACTGCCAGCATGGGACCGGTTGAAGGAGTTCTTCCGGCCACACCACGCGCCGTCGACCGGCGCGGGGCCGGCCGGGGTCCCGAGTCCCGTCCTGCAGCTTTCCCCTCGCGAGACACGTTTCATGGCCACACGGTCCGATTCCAGAGGGTCGATCCCCGATGCCACCCCCGAGGTGGACGCGGCTGCCTCCGTCGTCCTCCAGGTGGCGGAGCGTCTCCACGCCATGAACCCGGAGTGGGTGGTCTTCTTCCGGGAAGTGCTGGGGGTGGAGGGGATCGTGCGGCGTTCCTTCCCCGATCCCGCCGAATTGACCCGCTTCGAGTGCTCCCCCCACTACGCCCGGATCCGGGAGCTCCTCGACGACCTCCGCTCCCGCCAGCGGGAGCGCCCCGTCAGCCGGGAGGCCCAGCGCGTCGTCACCGTGCGCATGCCCAAATCGCTCCACGAGTCGCTGAAGGCCGAGGCGGAATCGATGCGCGTGAGCATCAACACCCTCTGCATCTCCAAGCTCCTCAAGCTCCTCGACGAGGAGGAACGGCGCGACCTGGCCTCCGCACCGGGGGAGGAGGGGCCGGAGGCGGCCTGACGGTGCCCGGGAGAGGGGCGTGGCGGGACTGTAAGCCGGGTTCTGTTCCGCGCCGTTGCCGGCGCGGCGACGACCATTTCTCTGGGACGCCGGTCGCCCGGCGCCTCTGGCGGCCGACCCGGAGGTGGACGGTGCGGGCCGCACCGTGCCGGACGGATCCGGCTCCCTCCTGCTTGGCCTTGCTCCCGATGGGGTTTACCGAGCCGGACCGGTCACCCGGTCCGCTGGTGAGCTCTTACCTCACCGTTTCACCCTTGCCTGCGGGTCTCCCCGCCGGCGGTCTGTTCTCTGTGGCACTTTCCCTGGCCTCGCGGCCGGTGGGCGTTACCCACCATCGCGCCCTGTGGAGCCCGGACTTTCCTCCCGTCGGGGCATTCCCGCCGGAATCCCTCGCGGGTCCGGCGGACTCTCCCGACCAGCGGTCGTCCGTCCCGCCCCGTTCCCTCTCCCGGGAACCGTCTCCCCGATCATACGCCACGATCGGCGCCGCCGGGACGCTTTTGACCGGAGTGTGGGGGGGTGTAGATTTGTCTTCGCCGGCGGTCCGGGGGCGAACCGCCGTGCCTCCCAGCACGTAAGGACCGAATGTACGGCGAACTGATTCCCCAAGGGGGCGGAGACCCCATCCCGCTGCTCAAGCCGGTCCTCGTGGTGGGCCGGCGCGAGAGCGCGGACATCGTCCTCCGCTTCCCCAACGTCTCCGGCACCCACTGCGAGCTGACGCTCGTCGATGGGTACTGGCACGTCAAGGATCTCGCCAGCAGCAACGGCACGAAGGTCAACGGCGTCCGCGTGACCGAGAAGCGGCTCGATCCGGGCGACCGCCTCTCCGTCGCCCGCAACCACTACGAGATCACCTACGAGCCGTCGAAGCTCGGCGCCGTCACCGCCCCCACCGACCAGGTGTCGCTCAATCCCTGGGGCAAGAGCCTCCTCGAGAGCGCCGGCCTCGAGACGCGGCGCCGTCCCCTCCCCCCCCCGTCCCGATCCGCCACCCGCCGTCCGGAGCCCCCGCGTCCCTGACGCCCCGCATGGCGAAACCGCGCAAGATCCGGGTCGACTTCCGCAAGAACCGCTCCGTGCGGCGGCGCGGGGGGGACCTGACGCGGTCGCACGGAGCCGATCCCGACGCGCTCGGCGACATGGCATCCTCGGAACGCCTCTCCGGCAAGGGGGAGTTGACGCGGCGCCGCACCGTCCGGGTCGACGACGACCTCCCCGCGGCGGCGACCTGGCGCGGCCAGGTGCTCCACGTCCACGGGCTCGAGAGTTTCGTCCGCCGTGACGACGACGGCACCGTCGTCCGCTGCACGACGAGGCGGGTGCTGCGTACGATGGCCATCGACGAGCGGCATCCCGTGGTCGCCGGCGACCGCGTCGCCGTCCGTCCCGCCTCTCCGGGTGCCCACGCCGGCGGGGTCCGGTCCTCCGGGCCCCAGTTCGCCACCATCCATTCCGTCGAACCGCGCTCGAGCGAGCTCGCCCGGTCGAGCCGCGGACGCCGCCACGTGATCGTCGCCAACGTCGACCAACTGCTCGTCGTCACGAGCGCCGCCCGTCCGGCGCTCAAGCCCGGGCTGGTGGACCGGATGCTCGTCGCCGCCGAGGCCTCCGGGATCGAGCCGATCGTCTGCGTGAACAAATCGGACCTGGTCGAGCCGTCGGCGATCGTGCCGCTGGCGGGCGTCTACGCCCGGATGGGATACCGGGTCGTGCTCTGCTCGACGGTCACCGGCCGGGGCATCGACCGCCTCCGGGAAGAGGTCCGGGGCCGGGTCACGGCCGTCGTCGGGCAGAGCGGCGTCGGCAAGTCCTCGATCCTCAATCGCATCGAGCCCTCCCTGGGGCTGCCGGTGGGGGAGGTGAGCCGGGAGAACGACAAGGGGCGGCACACCACCACCACCGCGCGACTCCTCCCCTGCTCCTTCGGCGGATGCTTCGTCGACACCCCGGGGGTGCGGCAGTTCCAGCTCTGGGAGGTGGTGCCGGCGGAGGTGCCGGCATCCTTCCGCGACCTGCGTCCCGTGGCGAATCTCTGCCGCTATCCCGACTGCACCCACGACCACGAGGAGGGCTGCGCCGTCAAGGACGCCGTCGCCGACGGCCTCCTCGACGCCCGGCGCTGGGAGAGTTGCCGCCACATGGCCGCCAACCTCGACGACACCCCGGAGGACGACGAGTGACCACGACCCCGCGCGGCAAGAGCGTGCAGAGCGAACGGGCGCTGCTCGTCGGCGTGCTCCTCCAGGCCCCCGTCGACGCCTCCGATCCGCTCGACGAGATCCGCGGTCTGGCCGAATCGGCCGGGGCGCTCGTCGTCGGCGAGCTCACGCAGCGCCGCGACGCCCCCGACCAGACGACCTACCTCGGCAAGGGCAAGGTCACGGAACTCGCCGCGCTCGTCGCCCACCACGACGCCGACGTCGTGATCTTCGACAACGACCTCTCCCCAGCCCAGACGCGGAACCTCGAACGCGCCCTCGAGACGAAGGTCCTCGACCGCTCGGAGGTGATCCTCGACATCTTCGCCGCCCGCGCCCGGACCTACGAGGCCCGGCTGGCGGTGGAGCTGGCCCAGCTCGAGTACTCGCTGCCGCGTCTGAAGCGGATGTGGACCCACCTCTCGCGGCTCAAGATGGGGATCGGCATGCGCGGCCCGGGCGAGAAGCAGCTCGAGGTCGACCGCCGTCTCGTGGAGAAGCGGATCCACGACCTGCGCACGGAACTGGCGGCGATCCACGGCCGCAAGGAGCGCCAGGTCGCCGCCCGCCAGGACCACATGACGGTGTCGCTCGTCGGCTACACCAACGCCGGCAAGAGCACGCTCCTCAACCGCCTCACCGGGTCGAGCGAGCTCGCCGAGGACAAGCTCTTCGCCACGCTCGACACCCGCACCAGGCGCTGGAAGCTCGACGGCTGGGGCCCGGTGCTCCTCTCCGACACCGTCGGTTTCATCCGCGACCTCCCCCACCGTCTCATCGCCAGCTTCCGGGCCACGCTCGAGGAGACACGGCAGGCCGATCTCCTCCTCCACGTCGCCGACGCGTCGAGCCCCTTCGTCGACGCGCAGATCGCCGCGGTGCGCGGCGTCCTCGCCGAGCTCGGCGTCGAGGAGAAGGACGCGCTGCTCGTGCTCAACAAGATCGACGCCGTCACCGACCGCGTCCGGCTCGATGCCCTCCTCGACCGCTATCCGCACGCCGTGCGCGTCTCGGCCCGGAGCGGCGTCGGCATCCCCGCGCTCGTCCGGGCCACGAGCGACTGCCTCGGGAAGCGCTTCCGCGACGTCGACGTCCGCACGAGCCCGGCCAACGGCCGGTTGCTCGCCTGGCTCGCCGCCCATGGCGAGGTCCTCTCGCGGCGCTTCGACGACGACGCCGTCACCGTGCACTGCCGCATCCCGGCGGCGCTGCTCGGCCGGATCGCCGCCGACGAGGCGGAGGTGACGCCGCACGACCACTCCCTCGCGGCGTCATCCACCCATGCCGACTCCCTCGGTGCCCCCTGACCGCCCGCGGCGGCGCTCGCTCGCCGGCGCCCGCGTCCTCCTCACCGGCGGCTCCTCCGGGGTCGGCCGCGCCCTCGCGCTCGAGCTCGCGCGCCGCGGGGCGGCGCTGTTCGCCACCGCGCGTCGCGGTGACCTGCTCGACGCCCTCGCCGCGGAGCGTCCCATCGCCGTCCTCGCGGGCGACGTCACCGACGACGACTTCCGCCGCCGCCTCGTCGCCGCGGCCCGGGAGCGGCTCGGCGGCATCGACGTGGTCTTGGCGGCGGCCGGCAGCGGGGCGATCGGCGAGTTCGCCACCTCCGACCCGGCCACGCTCCGCCGCGTGATGGAGATCGACTTCTTCGCCCCCGCGGAGCTCGTGCGCCTCGCGCTGCCCGCCCTGCGCCAGGGGCACGATCCGGCGGTGATCCTCGTGGGGTCGATCCTCGGGCTCCACGCCCTCCCCCTCCACGCCGACTACTGCGCCGCGAAGGCGGCCCTCCACGCGCTCGCCGCCACGCTCCGCGCGGAACTCGCCCCGGAGGGGATCGGCGTCCTCCTGGCGGCGCTCGGGCCGACGGAGTCGGGGTTCTGGAGCCATCTCCTGGCGGGCGCGCGGCCGGCCTGGTCGCGTGGTCGGCCGCTCGGCGCCGCCGCCACGGCCCGGGCGATCGCGACGGCCCTCGAGCGCCGCAGGCCGCTCGTCTGTCCCGGACTTTCCGCCAAGGGATTCGCGCTCGCCGCCCGGTTCTTCCCCGGGACGCTCGATCGGGTCATCCGTCGGCGGATGTCACGCGGATGACTTGTCGGGGAGGGCCGCGACCGCCTCCCCTGCCGACGACCCGAGTGCCCGGGCCCCGGGGCCCGCCCCCCGACGGCGCCAGCCCACCAATCCCGCCACGCCGAAGCCGGCGGCGGCCAGCAGGAGCGTCGACGGCTCCGGCACCACGACGAGGTTGCCGGTGCCGGGGGTGAACTCCAGGAACTGCCCCCCCGTGCTCGTTCCGCTCGTCCACACCCCGGTGGACGGGTCGAGCGTGAAGGTGAGCCCGTTGAAGTCGCTCGAGCCGGAGAGGGTGATCGAGTTGAAGTTCGACCCCGCCATCGACCCGGGGGTGAAGTTCGAGAAGAGATGGAAAACGGTGAAGTTCGCGTAGTTGTTGCCGTTGAAGTCGAGTTGCAGGTCGCCGCCGTAGGTGAGCGCCGACGTCGTGTCGCTGACGCCCAGGACCTGGTCGTAGCCGGTGCCGGCGCCGAGACCGTTGACCGTCATCTGCGTCGTCACCCCGGTGCCGGCGCTCAGGTCGAGGCCCCCCACCGTCAGCGACGCGACGGGCTGGGCAATCGAGCCGGGGGAGATGATCCCCGTGTCGGCGACCGTCACGGTCCCCCCGACGAGCCCCGTGCCGCCGAGGGTGCTGCCGGCGTTCACCTGGACGGCCGTCTGCCCCAATTCGCCGTTCACGTAGAGTTTCGCCGTGTCGAGGCCGGCGAAGTCACCGACGTTCGTCGCGCCGGTGTAATTGCTCGTACCGGTCATGAGCAGCGTGAGCGGGCCGGCCGTCCCCCCCTGGATGTTCACCGCGCCGGTGCCCCAGATGGCGTGGGAGAAGGTTTCGGTGCCGGAGCGGATGAAGGTCACCGCGGCGGAGGATCCGCTCGTGGAGACGTTGGCCGCCAGATGGCCGGTGGCACCCGAGTCGCCGATCTGGAGCGTGCCGTCGTGCACGCTGACGGTGGCGCTCGTGCCGCTCGAGGCCAGCGTGCCGGTGGTGACGACGATCCCGTTGGACTCGATCGACAGGGCTCCCGCGCCCGACAGCGTCAGATCTCGCGTCGTCCAGGATCCGCCGCTGGTCACGCTCGCCGTCCCCGAGACGCTCGAGTCGCCGCTGACGACGCCCCCACCCTCGACGACGAGCGAGCCGCCGGAGGAGACCGTCATCGCGGCGTTCGCATGGGTGATCGATCCCTGCGCCGAGACGCGCAGCGCCCCCCCCTGCACGGTCGTCCCGCCGGAGTAGGTCTGCGCCGCGTCGATCGTCACCTCGCCGGAGCCCTGCTTGGTGAGGGTCCCACTCCCGGAGATCACGTTGGAGAACGTCGACGTCCCGGAGGTGTTGAAGAACATCTGCCCGTTGTTCGTGACGTTCGTCGTCACCGTGCCACCGCTGCCGCCGGTGCCGCTGCGGAGGATGCCGCCGGCGGCGACGGTGGTGGTGCCGGCGCCGCTCAATTCCCCGCCGACGGTCACGGTCCCACCCGAACCGACCGAGAGCGTTCCTGACGTGACGCCGTAGCCGACCGACATGTTGCCGGTGGTGGTGAGCGTGGCGCTGCCGGACACGGAAATGTTCCCGTTGCTGCCGGCGTTGATCCCGACGAGCGTCTCGGCACTCGTGAGCGAGCCACCGGTCATGGTCAGCGAGCCAGAGCCGCCATGCCCCACCTCGAGCACCGAGCCCACCGTCGCGGTGCCGCCGGTGATCGTCGCGACACCGGTCGAGAGACCGTTGCCGTCGGCATCGGCGCCGATGATGAGGCTGCCGTCGGTGGAGAGCGAGCCGGCGCTCATCGTCAGGGTGCCCTGCGACGCGCCGAAATGACCGACGATGACGTCCTTCGCCGCCACGCTGCCGCCGGTGATCGAGAGCGTGCCGTCGTCACCTGCATCCTCGCCGACGAACAGGTCCGCGCCGGTGTGACTGATCGAGCCGCCGGTGGCGACGTCGAGGACACCGTCCCTGACCAACGTCCCGAAGAGGCCGTAGGTCGCGCCGCCGACGTAGGTGTTCGCCGCGGTCAGACGGACCGTGCCCGTCGTCGTCACGATCACGGCGCCGGTGCCGGAAATCGAGTTGGACACGACGTTCAGCCCGCTCGTGGAGAACTCGAGGACGCCGTCCGAGAAGGCGTCTCCGAGCACCACGGCGCCGTTGATCGTCGTCGTGCCGAGCAATTGCACCCAGTCGTAGGTCGTGCCCGACTGGGTGAGCGGGATCGTGCCGCTGAAGGTCGAGTTGGTGACCTGGAGCACCGTCTGCGACCGGGCCGGTGCCGCCAGGATCAGCGTCATCACCGTCATGGCGGCGACGAGCCACCGACAGAGACCCACCCCTGTGTCGGCCCCGCGCGGCACGTCCGAGATCGCTCGCGGCGCCGCGTCAGGACGGCGGATGCAGCGGAAGAGATTCATGAAACACCTTGTCACAAGAGCCCCTTTGGACGACTGACAATTTCTTCATTCTTTCAAAAATCGACAACCCCCCGGGCGTGCAAACGTTTCGGGGACCACTCCCGGGAGGGGGGTGTCGCGCGACCGCCGATCCACCGCTCGGCCGACCGATCGGCGAGCGTCGATCGGACGGTGCGGGGTCAGGTCCGCACCACCGGCCGGGTCGACGGCAGGGTGATCGAGAGGTT
This sequence comes from uncultured Chitinophaga sp., assembly GCA_964567835.1. Taxonomy (GTDB): domain Bacteria; phylum Planctomycetota; class Planctomycetia; order Pirellulales; family UBA1268; genus QWOP01. The sequence continues at coordinate 17,262 of CAZMOU010000055.1, forward strand.
GGCGTTGTTCCCCGCCCGGTCGCGGAGCGTGGTCCCGCCCGGGAGGCTGATGGCGGTCGCGAACTCGATCCCCGACGGGGCGGAATCCCCCGCGGCGATCGTGTACTCGAACATGAACGTGTCGGTGCCGTTCCCCGACACCAGCACGGCGTTCCTCGTCACCGAGCCGAACTTGATCGCCAGGAAAGGCAGGTTCGTGCCGGTGTAGGTCACCGCCTCCGAGAAACGGACGATGAAACAGAGCCTCTGGCCCGTCGAGTAGAGACCGGCGGGGGGAAGCGTGAGGTTGGTCACCGTCGGCGCGACCGAATCGAACGTGAAGCGGAAGGCGAGCAGCGGGTCGGAGGTGACGACCGAGGCGTTGCCAGCGACGTCGAGTTGCCGCACACGGACGACGTTCAGCCCCTCGGCGGCGTTGAACGCCGTCGACCAGACGCTCCAGGTGGAGCCGTTCCAGGTCGAATACTGGACCGTGGCGTTGGCCTCGGTCCCGCTCACCGACAGATTTCCCTTCGAGGTGATCAGGTCGGGCGTCGAGCCGTTCGGGGTGTCGCTCGCCAGGGCCACCGTCGGCGCCGCGGGGGCGACGTTGTCGTACGTGAAGGTGATCGTCGACGCCTTGCCCACGTTTCCGGCGAGGTCGGTCTGCCGGACGTTGACCGTGTTCGATCCCAGGACGGGGGTGAACGACGGGCTCCACGTGGCCCCCTTGTTGGTCGAATACTCGACCGTCGCGTTCGCTTCGGCGGTGACATTCAGCGTCCCCACCGAGGTGATCCTGTCGGTGGCGCTCGCGCCGGTGTCGCTCGAGAGGCCGACCGGCGGCGTCACCGGCGCGTCGTTGTCAAAGGTGAAGCTGAAGATCGCCTGCGGCGAGATGTTACCGGCGAGGTCGACCTGCCGGACGCGCACCGTGTTCACGCCCTTGACGGGGGAGAACGAACCGGCCCAGCTGGCCCCTCCGTTGGTGGAGTATTCCACGAGGGCGCTCGGGATCCGCGCCTGAGCGCCGTACGACTCGATGCCGGAGAGGGAGAGCGTGCCGACGCTCGTCACCTTGTCGGTGGCGCTCTTGCCGGTGTCGGTCTTCAGGGCGACGACCGGGGTGGCCGGAGCCTGGGTGTCGAGCGTGAAGGTGAACTCCGTCGGCGACGACACGTTCCCAGACACGTCGGTCTGCCGGACGCGGACGGTATTCAGCCCTTCGGTCGCCTTGAAGCTGGTCGCCCAGGCGTTCCATCCGGCACCATTGGCCGTCGAGTACTCGAGCCGGGCACCGGTCTCGGCGCCGGTCACCGACAACGTGCCGACACGCGTGACGAGATCGGGACCCGATCCCGCCGGGGTGTCGCTCGAGAGCGATACCGTCGGGGCGTTGGCGACGGTGTCGCGGGTGAACACGAAGCCGGTGGTCACCGAGACGTTCCCCGCCTTGTCGATCTGCCGCAGTCGGAGGGAGTTGAGCCCCTCCACGGGGGAGTACGACTCCGACCAGACGGTCCCGCCGTTGGTCGAGTATTGGACCTTCCCCCCGGACTCCGCCCCGACGAGCGAGAGGGCGCCGTTCGAGGTGATCCGGTCGGAGGCACTGTTGCCGGTGTCGCTCTGCAGCACGGCACCGATCGCGATCACCCTGGTGTCGAGCGTGAAGGTGAGCTTGCTGCCGGCAACCACCGACGAGGTCTGCACGCCGTCGGTTTGCCGCGTCCAGACGGTGTTCGAGCCCTCCACCGCCTTGAACGATCCGGTCCAGGTCGCCCCCTCGTCGATCGAGTACTCCACCGAGAAGCCCGGGTCGGGCGACGTCGTGGAGATCGTGCCGACGTTCGTGTAGGCGTCGCTCGCCGAGAAACCGCTGTCGGTCACGAGCGACACGAGGATCGGGTCGAGCACGTTGGTGACGTCGAAGGTGATCGTGTTGGCGCTGGGATCGAGATCGACGCCGCCGTTGGCGGTGCCGCCGTCGTCGCGCACCTTGAACTGGAACGACGCGTACCCGGACCCGAAGCCGTTCGCCGCGGGGACGAAGACGAGCTTCCCGGCGTCGATGTCGGCGGCCGACACCGAATAGCCGGCGTCGACCTGCCCCTGCGTGATCGCCACCCCGTCGTAGCGGAGGGACCCGGCGGCCGGGAGCGTCACGATCACCACCGACGCCAACGCGTCGGCGGGGGAGTCGAGGGGATCGGTGAAGCCGAAGTCGGCCTGGCCGAAGGTGTGCGAGCCGTCCTCCAGGAGCGTGATGGTGGCGTCGGTCCCGCTCGGGGCGTCGTTGACGGAGGTGATCGAGATCGAGCTCGTCACCGGGGCCGAGAGGTTGTTCGCCGCGGCGCCGTCGTCCACCTGCCAGGTGACGGTCCTCGAGGCGGAGGTCTGACCGGGGGCGTCGCTCGTGGAGCGGTAGGTCACCGACCGCAGGGCCGACTGGTAGGCCGCCACGGTGGCGGTGCCGGTGAGGGTGAGCACGCCGGTGCCCGAGTTCCAGGTGCCGGTGATGCCCGCCTGGTCGGTGAAGCCGAGGATGTCGCCCGTGGTCAGGCCCGACGAGATCGTCACCGTGGCCCCGACGAGGTTCGCACTGTCGACGTCGGTGACGGTCACCCCCGTGTCGATCGCGGCGGCGGACCCGTTCTCGGTGTAGGGGAGCGTGCCCCCGGCCACCACCACCGGGGCGTCGTTGACCGCGACGAGGTTCACGGTGAGCGTCGCCGGAGTATTGAACACACCCGCCGCCAGCGTCCCGAAGTTGATCGACCGCGGCGCGGTCGTGGTCGGGTTCTCGCTCGTGTTGCGGTACTGGTAGGCGTCGATCACCCGCTCCGCCTCGGGCTGCGTCAGCGTTCCGCCGCCGTTCTTCGTCACGAAGATCCGGTGGAGGGTGGCGGAGACGAGGATGTACTCGTAGCGGTAGGTGAGGCCGCCGAGCGTGAAGGTGCCGACCGTGCCGATCGCCCCGTTGAAGGGGAGCACCGTGAGGGCCGTGTCCCCCTCCTGGATGCCGGCGATGATCATCGCCTCGTGGCTGCCGTCGACGAACGCCGACGGGTTGAACCCGATCCCGACCCGGTCGAAGAGGGCGTCCACCGGGGTGAGGTTCGTGACGCCGCTGGCGGCGGCCGCCACGCCCGAGTCCCCCTCGGTGAAGGTCACGACGCGGCCGATACCCGCCTCGCCGCCGTTCAGGTCGATGACGGGGGGAGTGCCGGTCTGGACGGTGACCACCAGGTTCGAGGCCGCCGAGGTGGCGCCGTCGTCGTCGGTCACCGTCACCTCGAAGGTGCGCCGGTCGGCGGTGCTCGGCGGGAAGGCGGTGTTGTCGTAGGAGATCGCGTCGAGGAGGGCCTCCGCCTCGGCCGTGGAGAGCAAGCCGCTCGTGCGGGTGAAGGTGATGATCCGGCAGGAGACGGGCGAGCCCTCCACGGTCCGGTTCACGGTCGTCACCGTCGCGGTGTGGCTCACTCCGCCGAGCGAGAAGGTGGTGGTGCCGTTGCCGCCGAGGAGGATCCTCGTCGTCTCCGCGGCCCCGTTCACGACCAGCGCCTCGTTGTTGCCGTCGTCGAGTTCCGACACGGCGATGCAGAACTGGATCGACGAGAACGCGGTGCTGTCGACGTCGGAGAGATTGGTCACCGACGACGCCGTGAGGGCCACCGGCACGGTCGGATTGGACGAGACGAACGTCACCTCGCGGCTCGAGTCGCCGACCGACTGGAGGCCGTTGAGGTTGAGGGTCGGGGGATCGTTGGCCCCGTTGAGGGTGATCACCACGTCCTTCGAGGCGCTGCTGCCGTTGCCGTCCTCCACCTGGATGGCGTAGGTGAGGGTGAGCGACTCGTCCGGCCGCAGGAAGGCGAAGGCGCTGCTCGGGGTGGGGGTGAAGGTCCAGCCGACGGTGGTGGCGGTGGGCGACGCGAGCGAGGCGGCCATCGCCGCGTTCACCGCCGACACGACCGCGGCGTAGGCCGAGGAGCCGATGGCGGTCTCCAGTTCGGCGGCGGTGCGGAGCGCCGTGCCGTCGAACCATTCGAGGAGGGGCGTCGACACCGTGGCGCTGTGCGTGTCCGAGCCGTCGAGGTCGGTGAAGTCGAAGGCCCCGGTCGCGGTCGCCGGCGTCGATCCGGCGCCGGTGACGGTCACCGTGCCGGCGAACTGGGCCGCATCGGTGGTGGTGACGATGACCGGATCGTTCGTGCCGGTGATCGTCACCTCGATCGTGGTGGAGGCGGTGGCCACGCCGTCGCTCACCTGCACCGTGCGCGTCACTTCGAGCGTCTCGCCGGCGGCGAGGAAGTCGAAGGTGCTGTCGGCGGCGGAGAAGGTCCAGCCGGCCGACACCCACTGGGCGGCCGCGGTGGTGGCGTAGGTCGGCGAGCCGAGCGCCAGGCTGATGGCGGCGTCGAGGGCGGTGAGCTGCGCCCCGGAGAGCGTGCCGCCCGACCACGTGTAGCCGTTGGAGCCGGTGAGGGAGACGGTGAGCGTGTCGGAGAAGTCGACGTCGCTGAACACCGCGGTGCCGGTCGCCGTCCGTGTGGCGGACGAAGCCGAGGCTCCGGCGGTCTCCTCGATCGCACCGAGGAGCACGGCGCCCGAGACGCCGTCGGCGGCCGCGACGGGGGAGTCGTTCACCGGCGTCACGTCGAAGACCACCGTCGGCTGCTGGAGCACGCCCGTCGGGGTGCCCCCGGCGTCGGTGTACTGGAAGCGGAAGCCCGCCAGGCCGTCGCCGTAGTCGTTCGCGGCGGGGGTGAAGGTGACGGTGCGCAGCTGGGCGATGGTGAGCACCGTGCCCACGGTGACCGCCCCGGCGCTCGAGGTGAGCGAGCCGCTCACCGAGAGGATCTTGACGTGCGTGCCCGAGGCGGCGGCGAGGTCGCCGACCGTGCTCGAACCACCCACGTTCCCCGGCACCTGGTCGGCGGAGATCGTCGTGTCCTCGGACCCGCTCACGGCGTACACCGGCGGGCCGACCATCGTCACGGTGGCGGTGTTGCTCGTGCCGCCGTCGCCGTCGGTGACGACGAAGCTGATCGAGCGCTGGTCGGGCGCCGCCTCGCTGCCGGAGTAGGTGTAGCGGGTCGCCGAGATGACGGCCGACACGGCCGCGGTCGTGGCACTGGCGTTGAAGGTGACGGTGAGCGCCGTCGTCCCGCTGCCGGAGATCGTGCCGATCGGGGTGCCGTTGTAGCTCACCGTCGAGCCGGAGACGGTGATCGAGGCCGTGGTGCCGATCGTGAGGGCGTTGTGGGCGGCCGTTCCGCCGCTGACGCCGATCGAGAGCACGCCGCCGTCGAAGTCGGCCGAATCGGCGTCGCCCACCGAGGCGTTGGGCGAGGCGTCGATCGCCACCGGCACGTTCGACGTCGACCAGTAGGAGATGTCGCCGTCGAGGAGGTAGATCGACGGCGGATCGTTCGCGGGGAGGACGTCGATCGTCATCGTCCGCGGGATGTAGCTGTAGGCCTTGCCGTCGCTGACGCTGAACTCGAACGTCGTGTAGTCGGTACCGGTCTCGTCGGGCGCGGCGCGGAAGGTGAGCTTGTTGGCGTCGAGTTGCGCCTTGGTGATCTCGGTGCCGGCCGTCACCGCCACGCCGTCGAGGAGGAAGGTGCCCTTGGCGGGGAGCGAGTCGATCCGGACCTTCGCGAACGTGTCGCCCGGGTCGGTGTCGACGAAGGGGAAGGCGGCGGCGGGGATCACCGTCGTGGTGTCCTCGTTGACGCTCTTCCGCGCGTCCTGCGACTGCGGCGGGTTGTTGGCGAGCGACTCGGGGACGACGATCCCCAGCTGCGAGAAGGTCTGCGTGCTCGAGCCGCCGCCGGTGATGCCGCCGAAGTCGCCGTTGATGCTGTTGGTCTGCGTGGCCGTCATCACGACCACGCCGAGCGAGTCGCCGAGCTGGTAGGCGGAGCCGAGCCGGCCGGAGGTCGCCGCCCAGGTGCGGAAGTCCTCGGCGTTGAACTTGAAGCTCACGAAGCCGTCGGTGGCACCGTCGCCGTCGAGGTCGTTGGCCTCGTCTACCGCCCGCACGCGCACCGAGGCGTTCACCGCCGCACGGGCGTTGGTGAAGCTCGAGGTGCTGGGGGAGTTGTTCGCGCCGGCGCCCGGGTCGTAGAAGGAGACGGTGGCGTTGCTCGGCACGCCGGAGCCGTTGATGGTGCTGTTGGAGGCGATGTTGACGCCGATGAAACCGACGATCCTCGAGCCGTCGACGGCGGGATTGATCAGGCCGAGCAGGTAGAACACGCCGCGCGGGCTCACCGTCTCCTGCCGCACCCGCAGGGCGATCTCCCCCTGCCCGCCGTTGGCGGTGGCGTCGTAGCGCGAGTAGAGCATCGGCGCCGACGGATTGCCGACGAGGTCGATGCCCTTGGAGGCATTGGCCTGGGTGTCGTTGATCGGATCCCACTTCGTCCCGGCGAGCAGCGGATTCCAGTCGGCGGAGGCCGACATCAGGTCGATCGCCGCCGGCGCCGCCGTCACCGTGACCGTCACCTCCTTGGTGGTGACGTTGCCGGCCGGATCGGAGGCCGCCACGGTGAAGACGTAGGTGCCCACCTGGGCCAGGCCGCTCGCCGTGGTCACCACGCCGGTGCCGGAGCCGATCGTGAGGCTCGTCGCCACCCCGCCGAGCGTCGGGGTCCCCTGGATCGAGTAGGTGATCGAGCCGCCGGCGTCGGTGGCGGTCGCCGTGTAGAGGACGTTCGTGTTCGACTTGATCGCCGCGGTCGAGCCGCTCGTGATCACCGGCGCCGTGGTGTCGACCTTGTAGCTGGCGTTGTCGGCCACCGCCGCGTGCGCGAGCGTCGCCGCGTTGCCGGCCGCGTCGGCGATCGTGCCGCCGGCGAGGGCCAGGCTGTTGGACGCGATCGAGATGCCGTTCGTGTCGGTCTGGCCGGCGAGGATCGTGTAGTTGAATCGCAGGAGCGTCGACGTCGAACTCGCCGCGTTGTAGGTCGCCGTGACCGTCGTCGACCCGATCGTCAGTTGCAGCGTCGGCGTCCCGGTCACCGTCACGCTCTCGCTCATCGTCACCGTCGCGGTGACGACGTCGCCGGCGTTCAGCGCGCCGTTCTGACCGCCGGTCGCCGACGTGATCGCCACGCTCGACACCGTCGGCGACGTGGTATCGACCAGGTAGCTCGCGTTGTCGGTCACCGCCGCGTGCGTCAGGATCGCGGCGTTGCCCGCCGCGTCGGCGATCGTGCCGCCGGCGAGCGCGAGGCTGTTGGCGTTGATCGAGACGC
>CAZMOU010000056.1:0-24489 GCA_964567835.1 uncultured Chitinophaga sp.
GACCGGGCGGGGATCCGCCGCGCGTGCCCCGGGGGGAACGCGGTGGCCCGCTGCCCCGGCACGTACGCCGTGACGAAGCTCATGCCGCGGAAGTCGCCCAGATTCTCGGGACGCACGAACACGATCGCGTGGTGCACGACCGACGGCGCCCCCGGCACGCACTGCGCCGCCGACACCCAGGTCTCCTCACCGAAGTGCGGATCGGCGACGAAGTATTGGTAGTCGACGGTCCCGGAAGCGGGCACGGCGTAGGGACGTTTGCCGAGGGGGACGACGAGGTCGGGCTCGCGCGGGAGCCGCCATCCCGCGACGAACGGAGACGCCGGCGGCGCGGCGCCAGGATCGCCCGCCGGCATGCCCGCCTCGAGCCAGCGGCGGAAGAGCGCGGTCGCCTCCCCGGGGAGCCGACGCTCGTTCTTGAACGTGCCCGCCCCGGGAGCGGCGTGCCAGGGGGGCATGCGCCCCTGTTCCATCGTCTCGAGCATCATCGCCGACCAGCCGGCGACCTCGTCGAGGGTCGAGACGTCGAAGGGGCCGATCTCCCCGGCGCGGTGGCACTCCAGGCAGTGGGTGCGGAGGAGCGGGACGATGTCGCGGTGGAACGTCGGCGCCGTGTCGGCGGCGACAGGGTCGCGGTCGAACGTGATCAGGCAGCCGACCGGGTCGGTCCGCGGCACGGCGACGGGCCGGCCGGCGAGGAGATCGTCGATCGCGGCGACGAGATCGCGGCTCGTGGCGGCGGGGCGGGCGAGACCCGGTGCGAACTGATCGTCGACCCGCCCGGCGTACGCCACCGCGCCACGTGTGTCGAGCACGACCACGCCGCCGGTGCGCGTGGCGCCCAAGGCCCGCGCGATCCGCTGGCCGGGATCCATGACCAGCGGAAAGCCCACGCCGAGTTCCGCGCCCGCCGCGGCGAACTCCTCGGCGGAGTCCTGCCGGTTGGCGTCGACGCCGATGACGCGCACGCCGCGGTCGGCGTAGGCCGCGGCGATCTCCCCGAGCCGCCCGGCGTACTGCCGGGCCACGGGGCAGCCGACGCCGAGGAAGGCGATCACATGGCAGCGGGCCGCGGCGTCGAACCCGATCGTGCTCCCATCGAGGGCTTCCATGGGAAAGGCCTCGGCGGCGTTCGTCGCCGAGGGGGGAATCTCTTCTGCCGGCGTCTCGGGCAGGCTCGCGGGGCAGACGATGGCCAGCGCCACCAAGCAAGCGGCGAGCGGCCGCCGCCGACTCCGACGGCGAGCGTCACGATCAGGGGCAATCAGCATGGGGCGATTCCGGGGGAGCCGACAGGCCGATGGGGGGACCCGTCAGTCTACTCCGCCCCGAGCGGAACCGACGCATCGACGACGAGGCCCACCGAGCGACCATAGCTCACGGACGCGGTGACTCCAACACGCATCGAACGCTCCCTTGTCCTTGCCACGCGGCGGTGGTCGGCGCGGGGATTGCCCCGAACCGAGTGGCCTCCGAGCCGACGCACACGATCCCCACCGGGAGCGTTCGTCACGGGTCCGCGCAGCCCTTCTTACACCGGGAAGACCGCCGGCCGTCCGCACAGCCTTCACGCGCGCGGTTTTGAAAACCCGAAACGGTCGCTGAAGACGCTGCCGACGAGGGACTTACCGCGCGCAGGCGGAGGAATCCGTGCGGTCTTCACTTCGGCAGACGGTTGAGCGTGTACCAACCGGTGGGGTGGAGGAGCGGCTGGCCGGAGGGGACGTCGACGGAGGGAGCGCTCCTGACGCCCGGGCACTTCACTTCGTGGATCACCCCCTCGCGGAGGTTTTTCATGCGGAGCCTCACGCGCGTGCCGTCGTCGCTGGCCGTCGCCGACACGATCTCGCACGGCTCCTCGTCCACCACCGGGCTGCCGTAGGCCGACTGATAGATGTAGGTGAACCCACGCGCCGAGTAGCTCGTCACGTCGGCCGCCGTGGCCTTGTCGGCCGGGCTCGTGAACTCGAGTTCGAAGCCGTCGGGCATCGCCTTCATGGCGAGGATCTCGAACGGGACCTTGCCGGTCCACACCAGCCGCTCGAGGGCGTAGTCGCCGCCGCCGCGCGAGCCCCAGCCACGGTTGGTGCCGCCGACGTAGAGCGAGCCATCGGGGGCGAACTGCACCGCCAGCGACCCGCTGCCGAAGCCCTCGCGGAAGGGGATGCAGGCCCCCTGGAGGATCCCGTCCACGCGCTCGAGCACGCAGCGCATCAGGAACGAGTGCGACTGGTCGGTGACGAACACCTGCCCGGCGAAGGGGCCGAACTTCCCGCGGCTCGTGTCGCACACCACCCCCGCCGCGCTCTTCCCCATCAGGTCGTAGGGGAAGACGACCGCCGCGGGGCGGTACTGCGGGATGCGCTTCATCTCCTCGGCCCACCGGCTGCCACTCCTGGGCTCCTCCGGCTTGGGCCCCATCTCCGGCGCGAGGTCGTACCACTTGAAGCCGCCCGGATGGCCGACGAACTCGCCGGGACGCAGTTCCTTGAGCGCACAGGAGCCGTTCCAGGGACCCTGGTTGTCGGTGTAGAGCACGCTCCCGTCGCAGCCGAAGCCGATGCCGCCGGGGGAGCGGATGCCGGAGGTGGTGGGAATCGTGCGGCCGTCGGGGGTGACTCGCACCGCCCAGCCGCGGAAGGGGACCTCGCTCGAGAAGCTCCCGGTGAGGCAGAGGACCACCCAGATGTTCCCGTCGGCGTCGAACTTCGAGCCGAAGGCGTACTCGTGATAGTCGCCCGACACCCCCCAGCCGTCGGCGACGGTCTCCAACTCGTCCGCCTCGCCGTCGCCGTCGGTGTCGCGCAGCCGGCTCACCTCGGGCCGCTGCGTGACGTAGAGCCAGCCGTCCTTCCAGGCCAGCCCCAGCACCTCGTGGAGGCCGTGGGCGAAGCGCGTCCACTTCGGAGCCGCTCCGGCCGGATCGTCCACGAACCAGATCTCGCCGCGACGGCTGGCGACGGCGATCCGGTCGCCGGGAAGCCATTCGAGCGCCCCCACCTCGAGAAACGCCTGCGGCGGGATCTCGAGCTTCTCGATCGAATAGAAGTCGCTCTCGACCGGCGCCCGCACGGCCGCGTCCTCGGCGGCCGGCGCCCGCGGCGGCGCGACCGCGGCGATCGTCGCGAGGAGGAGCCCTGTTGCGAGACGACGAAGCGACCTTTTCACCATGACAACTCCTCCACGATGCGAGCCGAATCGGCCCCCGCGCCCGACACGAGCGGCAGGCGCAGTTCCCGTTTCCCGTCGCGCTCCACGACCATCGGTTTCCCCGCCCCCGGCCCGCCCACGCGCACCCGCCAGAACCGGTCGACGCGCCACCAGCCGTCGGCCTCCTCCTCGATCGAGTCGCCGCGGGCGGCGCGGAAGCAGGCGCCCGCCAAGGGGCCCGAGACGGTGACGGTGCGCACGAGCGTCGGATCGGTCCTTCCCACGAACGACTCGGTGACGGCGAGCCGCGCGTCGGGAAGGCTCCAGCGGAAGGTGGGCTGCCCCTTGCCGTCGAGCGCGTAGCCGCCGAAGCGCCCGCCTCGCTTCCGCACCGGCTCCGCGGGCCAGGGAGCGTCCGGGGACGGCAGCACCGCCACGCAGGGGCCGGCGTCGGGGGTGAAGATCCCCTCCCCCATCGGCGGCTGGAAACCCTCCCCGCGCCCCGTCCAGTGGCGGCGCGCATCGATGAAGGCTCCCTTCCAGGCGAGCGCCAGCCGGAAGGCCTCGGCATCCCACGCCAGGTTCACCCCCTGCGGGAAACCGACGCCGATGGCGCGCGGGCCGGCCCCCTCGATGAAGTTGCGGTAGATCACCGGCTTCTCTCCGGCGACCAGTTCGATCGGATCGTTCCCCAGCCCCAGCGGCGGCCGCGGCTTGGGGAGCGCGACGTAGCGCCACACCGCCTCGATCTGGTTGTTGGCGTCCCCCGAGAGCACGTCGGGGTAAAAAACCTTCCCCTCGGGCCAGGCCGCCGGCATCCGCGTGCCGGGGCGGAAGGCTTGCGGATCGGCCACGTAGGCCAGATACCACTCGTGCCGCAGGCGCTTCGGAAAGCGCGTCATGTCGATGGCGCCCAAGCCCTGGCCGCGGTCGCCGGCGAAGGCGTGGCACTTGATGCAACCGAGCCCCTTGGAGCCGACGAGCTCGCGTCCCTTCTCGAGCACCTCGGCCTCCGCATGGGCGGCGAGGTCGGGAAGCGCCGCTTCGACCGCCGGATCGGCGGCGAGCAGCGCGGCGAGCGGCTTGGCGACGTCGCCGTGCCAGCCCGGCATCAGGGTGTGCATCGTGGCCCGGCGGTCGATGCCGCCGCGGGCGAGGACCTCGTCGAGGAACTCGGGCCGCAGCTTCGCGCCGACGCCGTCGAGCGTCGGCGGCAGCCGTCCCTCGTCGCCCATCTCCGGCAGGGGTCCGGTGAAGAGGGCGTCGCGGGCCGGATCGCGCGGGAGCCGCTCGCCATCCTCGTCGAGGAGTTCCGTCGCCGGCACCGCGCCGCCGCGCCCGTCGCGCACGTGGCAGGCCGAGCAATTCAGGGCGGCGAGCGTGCGGCCGATCGCCCGCTCGCGCGGCGGCGCCTCGCGGCTCCCGGGCGCGGCGAGGAAGGCGAGCGCCGTGGCGATCGCGCGGCGCTGAACGTCGTCGAGCGGATAGTGCGGGACGCCGGCGGTCGGCGTCGCCGACAGGCAGCCCCCGCTCTTCCCGGCGAGGCTCCCGAGCTCCCGCCGTGGCGCGACGGGCGCCGTCCCCTCGAGACGATGGCAGGCCACGCACCCGCGCGTGGCGAACGCCGCGCGCCCCTCGGCGACGAGGGCCGGGTCGGGGGTGAAGGGGGGCGGGGCAGGGGGGCGCGAGGCCGCCGCGGGCCTGCCGTCGCGCGTCGGCGTCACCAGATCGAGCGCCGTCATCCGCGGCCCGTCGGGAAGGGAGACGTCGAGTTCGAGCGAGCACTGTCCGGCGGCCTCGAAGAACTCGATCGTGATCGGATGGACGCCGGCCGCGAGTTCGATCTGCCCGGCGCCGCCGCCGTGGGGGTGGACGCCGTCGGCATCGACGACCCGCGTCGGGCCGACGAGGAGCCGGGAGCCGTCGTCGCTCGCGAGATCGAAGCGATAGGTTCCCGCCACGGGGGCGTGGAAGAAGCCGTCGAGCCGCACGCAGAAGCCGTCGCTCCTGCCGGCGAAGCCCTCCACGTCGAAGCCGTTCACCGGCCCCTCCTTCGCCGGTTCGCCGAGCGCGGTGAAGTCGGGGAGCCGTTCGACCGGCTTCTCCCACATCCTCCCGGTGAAGGCGACCGTGGCGGGCGACGGCGCCCCCCATTCGGCCTCCGGGAGGAGCAGCGCCGCGACGAGGTGGCGCCGCTGCCCGTCGTCGAGCGGGAAGGCGGGCATCCGGCTCGAGGGACGCGTGTGGAACGGATCGGCGAGGAAGGCGTCGAGCGCGGCGGGGGACCACTTCGCGGCCAGATCGCCCAGGGGACGGTGATCGGGGAGCCGCGCCGCGCCGGGTCCGCGGCCGCCGTGGCAGGCGCGGCAGCCGACCCGGTCGTAGAGCGCCATCCCCTCGCGCGGTCTGGCGTCGCGCGCCCCGGGCTGCGGCCCGCGGGAGAACACGCCGCTGCCGGCCAGATAGTGGGTGAGCGCCGTGGCGACGCGCGTCCGCTCGGCGCCCTCGAGGCCGGCCAGCACGTGCGGCATCGTCCCGGCGGGGCGGACGGCGGGGGGATCGGCGAGGTACCGGGCGAGCCACGCGGGGTCGATCCGCTCGCCGACCCGGTCGAGGATCGGCCCTGACCTGCCCCCGACATGGCGCGACGCGGAGTCGCCCGGCGCATGGCAGTTCACGCAGCCGAGTTCGCCGAGGAGGAGGAGGCCCCCCTCGACCTCCGCGACGGGATCGTCCGAGCCGCGCGCGAAGCGTTCGAAACCCGCCACGACCGGCGCCGCCGCGGACTCTCCCGCGGCCAGCGCCACGACGACCGCCAGCCGGGTGCACCACCCCGCCGTCACCTGCTTCCAGGACATCCGCATGCATCCTCCCCGCCCCATGCGACGACGGGGCGGGAGGAATATACCCGGGCTCTCCGGCGGGCCCCGCGCCGGTCTCCGCCTGCGGCGACCCGAGCGGACGCGGAACGGGCCACCACGCCCTTCCACGTCCGGCGGAGGATCGCCGCCGCGCCGTCACCGGGGAACTCCCCCGTCTCGCCGCCCAGTGGCGTCCGGCCGACGATGGGCGGCGCGAGCGGGCCGCGGCGGTCAGGCGTCGACATCCGGCCCGACCGGCTCTCCGGTGACGATCTCCACCACGCGCCAGTCGAGCCAGCGCGTGTCGGGATCGACCCCCTTTCGCCCCACGAAGCCGACGTGCCCGCCGCGCTCGGTGGCCACGAGGCGCACCGTGTCGGGGTAGGCGACCCGGTCGGCGGCGAACATCGCGAAGGGGACGAGCGGGTCGTCGGCTGAGGTGATGATCGTCGTCGGCGTGCGGATCGCCGGGATGAACTGGGCGGCGCTCGAGCGGGTGTAGTAGTCGAGGGCGTCGCGGCAGCCGATGGCCGGCGCCGTGAACCAGTCGTCGAACTCACGGAGCGTGCGCGGACGGTTCCCACCGGCGGGACGGAAGGCGTCGGGCCGCACCTCCCACCAGCGCTCGAGGTGCTTGAGGAGGATCCCGGTGAAATGCCGGTCATAGACGCGGTTGACGCGGCTGCCGATCGACTCGACACCGGCGACGAGGTCGATCGGCGGGTTCACGGCGATCGCGCGGCGCACCGCCTCCGGCACGCGGGCGGGATCCTCGCCGAGATACTTGAGCAGGACGTTCCCGGAGAGGGAGACGCCGAAGAGCGTGAGATCGGGATCGGGGCCGGCCTCGCCCCGGCACCAGGCCACCGTCTCCTCGACGACGCGCGCCAGGTCGTCGGAACAGCCGGCATGGTAGGGGCGCCTGGCCAGCGCCATCCCCGCCCCGCAGCCACGCATGTCCCAGCGGAGGACACGCACGCCCCGCGCCGTGAGCTTTTCGGTGAGCCGCACGAGGAGCGGCGTGCGGTGGTGGTCGGCCAGGCCGTGCGAGAGGATCGCCACCCTTCCCCCCGGAGCCCAGCCGGGAGGGATGTCGTCGTGGACGGCCAGGGCGTCTCCGTCGGGGAGATCCACGCGCCGCTCCACGGCCGCATGGTCGGCGAGTTTCTGCGGCCACTTCGCCGGCAGGATCGTCTGCGCGTGGGGGTTGCGGAGCCACCAGGGGGGATCGAATCCCCGCGGCGCCTTCTCCGCCGGGGAGCGGTCGTCGTCAGGGTCGCTCATCGGTCGCTCCACGGCCGGGGATGCAAGGGGCACGGCCGCGAATATACCCCTTCACTCCACGACGAGCGTCACCGTCGCCTCGCTCACGATCGGGTACCGTCCCGCCTCGAGCGCGGTGGCGCGCAGCGTCACCCGCCACGCCCGCGCGCGCTCCGCGTCGGCGGGTATCGCCAGTCGCACCATCCCCTCCTCCGTCTCGAGATGGTGCCGCGCGAGGTGCAAACCGGGCGACTGGATCCCCGCCATCCCGACGGCAGCCCCGCCGTCGGCCGGCGCGACCGCCGACAATCCCACCACCACCGGGCCGTCGAGCGGCAGCGTGCGAAACTCGGCGGCGCGCACGAGGCCCACCGGCACCTCCGCCACCGTGCCGGGCCTCGCGATCACCTCGGCCGGCGCCTGGAGCTTCATGATCGCCCCCACCGGCAACATCCCGAGGCGCAACTCCTGCCGCTCGAGGAGCGTGCGTGGCCGCCCCCGCGGATCGTTCACCTCCACGGCCCCGTTGACGATGAACCGGCTCGTCCGCGTCGTCTCCATCCATTCCGGCACGAAGACGGGGTAGTCGCACCGTGCCACCCCGGCGGGGACGACGATCTCCCCGCCATCCATCCCCTGGCGGTGGCGCTGCTGCTTCGCCGTCGGCTCGATACGCACCGGCCCCTCGAAGCCCTCCAGACGCGTGATCGTGAGCGGTCCGCGGAAGGTGGTGCCGCGGTGCACCTTGCGGACGTCGTCGAGACCGTCGGGGACGATCTTCACACGCGGCTTCATCGCCGGGGCGACCAGCAGCGCCCGGTCGTGGACGAGGCCCGCGCCGGGGTCGAGCGTGCCCGAGAGCACGATCGGGGCGAGCCCCGCCGCGGAGCCCGAGTCGGCGGCGCTCGAGAGATCGACCGCCGCGTCGCTCGAGCCGGCACCGATGGCCGCGTCGGTCGGAGCCGTCACCCCGTCGGGCAGCCCGCGGAAGGCCACGGCGACCGGCCCGGCGAACCCGCCCGTGCGGACGATCGAGAGGGGGAGCTTCGCCGACCCGCCGAGCGGCACCGCCACCTGCGTGGCAAGCGCCGCGGACGGCTCGAAGGAGGGGCGCTGCGGCTCGATCACGAGCCGCCAGGCGGCCGGCCCGAGCGGCGCGGAGGAAAGCTCCCGCGCACCGACGACGATGGAGTACGGCGCCGCTTCGGCCACCGTCAGCGTCGCCGCCGGGTCGAGCGTGCCTGCGGCGTCGTCGCTCGTCGCGATCTCCCGGCCGTCGGCGGCGAGGATCGCGAGCCACGGATCGAGCGGCCGGGTGGGGGAAGTGCCCACCGCCGTCACGCGCCAGTCGCCGGCCGGAAGATCGATCCCGAACGCGCGCGACGTCTCCCCGTCGGCGAACCTCCCGGTGACCGCCCGCGGCGGGGCGGCGAGGGCCCCGTCCCCGTCGGTGGCCACCGTCTCGGGAATGTCGGAGAGTGGGATCGGGGCCAGAGCCGTGCCGCCCGGCGTCTCGACGCGCAGGTCGTGCCGCGGACCGTCCCCGGGGAAGTCGATCTCGCGCTCGACCCGATCCACGGTCCGCTCCGCGGCCACGAGCCCGACGCCGACGAGTTCGACGCGGGTGCGCGTGCCGCGCGGTCCCGCCGCGGGAAACGTGGCCAGGACACGCGGGCCGGTGGAGAGTTCGAGCCGGTAGACGGCCGAGCGATCCCCCGCGTGATCGACGTCGTCGATCGAGAGTTCGTAGCGCGTCCCGGCGCGGCCGTCGAAGCACGTGGTGAGATCCCGCCCCGCGGTGTCGGCGACGTCGACGACCGTCTCCCCGCGATCGTCGACGACGCGGATCGTGGCATGGAGCGGCGAGAGGAGCCGGCGGGCGACCAGATCGACCCACACCGGTCCGTCGGCCGCGGCGGTGAAGGCGTAGCGGTCGATCTCCTCGTTGCGTGCGATGCGACCGTCGATCACCAGCGGCAGCGCGGGCAATTCCTGCACCGCGTCACCCGTCCGCCGCTCGCGCTCGGCCGGGAATCGCGACACGTGGAAGAAGCCCGGGGGCGAGGCACCGCTCGCGTTCGCGACCTGAAAGCGGTGCAGCCCCGCCGGGAGATCGGCCGGGAGTGTGAGCCGGGCCGGAAACTCGCGCGGGCAGGGGCGGTCGTTGGCCCGGGCCTTGAAGCCGAAGAGGTGGGGCGGATCGGGGATGAGGACGCTCGAAGGGGCACCGGTGATCGCGAGCGCCACGCCGGGATCGTGGGGAAACAGTTCGACGTCGCTCGTCCAGTCGTAGCCGCCGAGGAGGACGTCGATCGTCTCCCCGGCCCGGCCGCCGGCGGGAAACACGTAGCCGATCTCGGGGGGAAGCTCGGCCCGGGCGTCGATCGCGGCAAGCGCCAGGACCAGCGCGAAGCGCCCGGCCATTCCGCCGACAGCGCCGAGGGCGCGCGGCCACGGCCTGGACGCACCCGAATCATGTGGGCCCCGTGCCGCTGCCATCCGCTCGCCCCTCCGCGCCATCCGAGGGGCATCCCCCGGGCTCCCCGAGGATACCCCGGCGCCGCAGCGGACTCGGAGGCGCGGGCCGCGCCCAGGGGAGATCCCCGAGGATGATGCTCGGCCGGCGAGCCATCGCCGAGCGAGCACCGCCGGTCGCCCCGCGCCGGGCCTCGTGGAGTCAGGGCATCAGGGCATGCCCGGCGCGGGAGCGGACCGAGCGTCAGCCGATCACGCGGCGGCGCTTCCGCTCGGCGAGGCCGAGGGCCCCGAGGACGAGCGAGAGGGCACTGCCGAACGAGGCTGGATCGATCTCCGGCACGGCGGCGGCGGCGGTGGCGTCGAACTCGAGCAGGAAGGGGCCGTAGTTCGAGAGACTCCACGTGCCCCCCTGATTCGACGAATTCGCGACGACGCCACCGAAGGACCCGCCGTACGGATAGCTCCACACGCCGGTCGCGGCGACGGCATCGGCGTAGTTGAAATTGTAATCCGGGTTGCCGGACGACACGCCGAAGACGAGCCAGTAGCGCGAGGACGCATCGAGGCTGATACCGGCTGCCGTGTACGTATACAACTGCTGCAGGATCGGCTTGTCGGTGCCGCTCAGATGCCCGACCAACGCCCCGGGAGTGCGACTGTTGCCGCTCCCGGTGCTGTCGTAGATATCGAGGAAGAAGTTGCCCGTGTTGAAATTGTTGTTCCCGCCGTCGGAACTCACGGTCACGGAGTTCAATGTCCATGCCTGGGCGTTGGTATCGAAGCTCTGCGCGACCCAGTACCCCGACTGGACGTAATCCGTCGAACTGATCGTCGCCGTCAGGTTCGAGAGGACGACTTCCGCGTGGGCGGGCTTCGCCGCCGCCATCATTCCCACCGCCATCGCCATCGCCGCCACGCCTCGCAGGCCATTTTTCGTCGACATTGTTTTCACGCTCGATTCCTTCGCGATTCGGAAACCCACGACCAGACAGGCGCACACGCGCCGCCCTCTCCCCGTAAGTAGCCGTCCCCACGCCGGAATCTTCAGCCGACCGATGCGAGAAAATCGCCCGCCGTCCCAATGGGCCATGTTTTGTCGGGGATCCGGAGTCTCGCGGACCCGCCTTCCGATCCGGCAAGCCCGCTCCACCGGACGGGGGGATCGCCTGCCGGGCCTGGGCCGAATCAGCCGCCCCGCACACGTTCCTTGCCCCTCCGTCGGGCCTGACCGATAACGGCTCAAGGCCAACGGCGGCGGGAGCGAGGTTTCGATGCACGGCACCTCCACGACGCGGATCTCGCTGCTCGAGGTCCTCCGTGATCAGGCTGGCAACGAGGCCGCCTGGGGTGAGTTCGTCCGCATCTACGGCCCGGCCGTGGTCGACTGGTGCCGGGCCCGCGGCCTCCAGCACCACGACGCCCTCGACGTCACGCAGGAGGCGCTGCTGCGATTCTGGCGGGCGTCGAAGCAGTTCCGTTACGATCCCCGCGGCCGCTTCCGCAGCTACCTCGAGCAGGTCGCCCGCTCGGCACTCGCGCGCTGGGCGGAGCAGGGGCGCGACTCGCACGACCAGGCGACGCGCCCGCTCTTCGAAAGCATCCCCGACCGGGAGGATCTCCTCGCCCGCCTCGCCGAGGCCTACGACACCGAACTCCTCGCCGTCGCCATGGCGGAGGTCCAGGCGCGCGTGAAGCCTCGAACCTGGCAGGCCTTCCAGATGCTCGCGATCGACCGCCAGCGCGGCGCCGAGGTGGCCGCCGCGCTCGGCATGGAGGTGAGCACGGTCTACGTGGCGCGGTGGAACGTGCAGCGGATGATCCGCGAGACGATCGACCGGCTCGAAGGGGGAGCGGGCGGCGGCGCGGACACGATCGATTCTCCCGCCGCGGCCGCTCCGCGAGCGCCGAGGTCGCGGGCATGACGTCGCCGGAAGCCTGCCCCGATCGGGCGACACTCGAGAAGCTGCTCGACGATCTTCTCCCGGCCGGCGACCGCGCGGCGGTCCTCGAGCATCTGGAGCGTTGCCCGGTCTGCGCTTTCCGCGAAGAGATCGACGCCCCCTGGAGCCTCCGGTTCCTCGCCGCCCGGACGCCGTCCGACGAATGGACACGGGACGCCCTCTCGAGGATCGGTGCCCACGTGCCCGATACCGGGGTCATGCCGACCGACCCCGCCGATCCACCGGTCCCGACGATCCCCGGCCTGGCCGATCTCGAACTCGTCGCCCGCGGCGGCATGGGGATCGTCTACCGGGCACGCGATGCGGCGCTCGAACGTCTGGTGGCGGTGAAGGTGCTCGCCCGACCGTGGGGCATCTCGTCCGACGATCGGGCCCGGGCCGAACGGGAAGCGCTGCTGCTTGCGCGCCTCGATCATCCCCATGTCGTCCGCATCCTCTCCGCCGGCAGCGCCGACGGCCGCCCCTACCTCGTCATGGAATGGGTGCCGGGGGAGACGCTCGGGCGCCGGATCGAGCGTGGCACGCTCCCGCCGCGCGAGGGGGCCCGCATCGCCCGGGATCTGGCGAGGGCCCTGGAAGCCCTCCATCTGCTCGGCATCGTCCACCGCGACATCAAGCCGGAGAACGTCCTCCTCGCCCCCGGCCCCACACCCGCCGCTCCCTGCACGCCGAAGCTCGCCGACTTCGGCCTCGCCCGCCCCGACGATCCCGCCGGCCACCTCACTCGGGTCTCCGCCGTGCTGGGGACGCCGAGCTACATGGCACCGGAGCAGACCGGCCTCGATCCCCTCCTCGGGCCCGTCGGGCCGGCCACCGACCTCCACGCCATCGGCGGCACGCTCCTGGCGATGCTCACCGGTTCTCCCCCCTACGCAGCCGCGACCGCCGCCGACTCCCTCAAGCGTGCCGTCACCGGCTCGACGGCACCCGCCCAGGCCGCCATGCCCGGGGTGCCGCTCGACCTGCGGACGATCGTGGAGAAATGCCTGGAGCGCGAGCCCGTGCGGCGTTACGCCTCCGCCCGCGATCTCGCCGACGACCTCGATCGCTTCCTCGCCGACCGCCCGATCCGCGCCCGCCGGCCAACGCTTCCCGAGCGCGTCGCCAAGTGGGCCCGGCGCAGGCCGCTCGCCGCGGGCGCCAGCGCCGTCG
Organism: uncultured Chitinophaga sp.; assembly: GCA_964567835.1. Classification (GTDB taxonomy): domain Bacteria; phylum Planctomycetota; class Planctomycetia; order Pirellulales; family UBA1268; genus QWOP01. The sequence continues at coordinate 12,866 of CAZMOU010000056.1, forward strand.
CCCTCGCCGCGGTCCTCGCCGCCATCGCCGGCACCGCCTACCACGTCGTGCAGCTGGAACGGGCCAACGTCCGCATCACCGCCAGCCGCGACATGGCCCGCGAGTTTCTCGGGGACCTCACCGATTCCTCCGCCGATCGCATCATCGCCAGCCGCCCGCCGCTGGCCGATGCCGACCGCGACTACCTCCTCGGAATCCGCGACCGTTTTCTCCGCTGGCCGCTCGAGCCCGATGCCGAGGATGGCCTGCGCTTCCGGCTCTTCGGCATCCAGCGGATCGCCGAGATCTTCGAGCAGCTCGATCGGTACGAGGACGCGCTCGAGAGTCGGCGGATGATGCTCGCGACACTTCTGGCGATGGACGAGCGCGGAATCGGCGACGACGCGATCGAGGCCCGCCGTCTCGACGCGATGACGAGCGAGCGCCGGCTCCTCGGCAGGCTCGGCCGCGGCGCGGAGGCGGAGGAGGCCTGCTTCCGGACCATCGCGTACCTGGCGACGAAGCCGGGGAAGGAGGTCGAACTGGCCCGGACGAAGCTCGAGCTCGCCGCGGCGCTCGCCGATCGCGGCGCGATCGACGAGGGGCATCGGATTCTCCACGAGGGGCTCGCGGCGATGGCCGCCGCACGGGCCGCGACACCGGACGATCCCCGGATGCTCCATGCCGGGCAGATCGCGCTGTTCAACGCCTCCCATCAGGCGTCCCGAACCGGCCGGCTCGACGACCAGGAATCCTTCATCCGCGAACTCCGCACGCTGTCGGACGCGGGAATGGCGAGGTTCCCGGAGAGCCGACCGCTCTTCGCCCAGGTGCTCCTGCCGGGGATGGCGGTGGAGGCCGACATCGCCCTGCGCCACGGCCGGATCGACGACGCCCTCGCGATCGCGCGCCGCCGCGGCGCGCTCGCCGCGGAACTGGCGTCGACCGTCCCCGACATGGCCCCGGTGTTTCTCGCGCGGCAGGTCGATGCCGCGATCCAGACCTACGATCTCCTCGCGAGCCTGGGGCGCGCCGGCGAGGCCGCGGCCGATCTGGAGCGGGCCGAGCGAATCGCCACGCGGTTGTACGAGACGGAGCCGGGCATCCTCGGCCGCACGCAGTTGCTGGTCAACGTCGTCTCCTGCCGGGCAGGTCTCCTCCAGGACACCGGCGACGTCGCCGGTTCGATCGTCCTCCAGCGGCGGATCTTCGATCTCCTCGCCCCTTGGCGGGTCGGGCATGCCGACTCCGCCGACATCACCCGGCGGATGATCGTCGTGAGCCGTTCGATCGCGGGCCAGGCGTCGAGCCTGGGGGACGACGACGCGGCAGCCGCGATCCTCGACGAGGCCCTGGCGATAGCGCCCGATGCCGATCGCGGCGACCTGCTCATCCGCCTGGCGCGCCTCCGGAAGAAGAGCGGCAACGCCGCCGCCGGAACCCGTGCAGATCCATGACTTGCGGGCGGTGAGCGAACCGTTCGCGGCCGAGCGGGCATGAGATGCCCGGGGGCCCTTCAGAGCACCCGCCACCAGGGAACGGCGAGGATGCCCGGAGCGAGCCACTGGATCGTCTTTCCGGCATGGAGGAGGAGTCCGGCCCGAGCCTCGCTGCCATATTCGGCCCGGAAGGCGAGCAGGCCGGCAGCGTCGGCCAGCCGCGGTCGGGCCGTCGCCTTGACCTCGATCGGGATCGACCGCTCCCCGGTCTCGACGACGAAATCGACCTCCTCACCGGTGACGGTCCGCCAGTAGTGGAGATCGATACGCTCCTCGCTCGAATCCCGCCAGGCCAAGAGATCGTTGAGGATGACGTTCTCGAGGTGCGCTCCGCCGGGCTCGCCGTTCCCTGACAGATGGAGGGCGACGCCGGTGTCGCCCCAATAGAGCTTGGGAGACTTGATCAGCCGCTTGGTGCGATTGCGGGCGAACGCGGGAATCCGCAGGAGCAGATACGACGTCTCGAGCAGGTTGAGATACCGGTGGACGGTCGGCTGGGGCAGTGCGGCGTCGCGGCCGAGTTCCGTCTGATTGACCATCTGGCCGAGACGGTGGCAGGCGGCCCGCATCAGCCGGCGGAAGTCGGGGAGCGCCGTGATCGACGCGAGATCCTGGAGATCGCGTTCGAGGTAGGTACGAACGTAGCCGTCGAACCAGATCGACCGCTGCCGGTCGGTGCGGAGATGGACGGCCGGCGTGGGAAACCCCCCCCGTCGCGCCAGACGCTGCCAGTCTTCCGGTTCGGCGTCGCGGTCACCGAGCACCTCGCGCCACGACGCATCCTCCGCCGCCGAGAGTTCAGGCCACAGTCCTCCCCGGCCGGCCCCGGCCTGTTCGCGACGCGTCATCGGCCAGAGCGTGAGATAACTCGCCCGCCCGGCGAGCGACTCCGACACCCCGCGCAAGAGCAGCAGGTTCGCCGAACCGGTGAGGAGGAACCGCCCCGGCACGCGCTGCTGGTCGATCGCCCGCTTGATCGACCGGAGGAGCAGGGGCTCGCGCTGCACCTCGTCGATCGTCAGACGGGTCTCGCCGCCGACCAGCGCCATCGGGTCACGGCGGGCGAGGTCGCAGACATCGAGATCGTCGAGCGTGGCATAGAGGCGCTTCCCCGCCACCGGTTCCTGCACGAGCGTGCTCTTGCCCGCCTGACGGGCCCCGCTCACGACCACGGCGGGCATCACGCGCAAGCGCTCGCGGAGCGCCCCGGCGGCCATTCGTGGCAGTGTGTCTTCATTCATGCCGTGAATGATAATCATTCACGTCGTGAATGGAAATCACGCGATCAGACCCGGGATGAGCGCGCCGCCGTCGGAGTGGGGCGTGGGACGGCCGAGGGGGTCGTCGTGCTCCCGGCGCGAGTCGATGCCGAGGAGCCAGAGGAGGGTGTGACGGAAGTCGGCGACGCTCACCGGATCGCGGGTGGGCGCCGCGGCGTGGGCGTCGGTGGCCCCGATCACCTGCCCGGGTCGGATCCCGGCGCCGGCGAAGAGGATGCACTGCGCCATCGACCAGTGGTCGCGGCCGGCTTGGGCATTGACCTTCGGTGTCCGCCCCATCTCCCCCATCATCACCACGAGCGTCTCGGCGAGGAGGCCGCGGGCGTCGAGATCGTCGACGAGCGCCGCGAAGGCCCGGTCGGCCGGCGGGATGAGGTCGTCGGCGAGGCTCGGGAAGCAGTTGAAGTGGACGTCCCAGCCGGGGGCGTCGATCCCGACGAAGCGGCAGCCGGCCTCGACGAGCCGCCGGCCCAGCAGGGCACACTGTCCGATCTGCGTGAGCCCGTATTCCTCGCGGAGCGCCTCCGGCTCCTCGTCGATGCGGAAGGCGGCGCGTGCCCGCGGCGCGGTGATCAGGTCCCAGGCGCGGCGCGTGTGGGTGGCGAGGGCCGCGGCACGGCCGCCCGGCGCGGCGGCGAGGGCCGCGCGATCGGCCTCGAGACGCTCGAGCAGCTCGCGCCGGCGCGTGAGGCGCGCTTCGGAGAAGCCGGCGAGCCGCCCCAGATCGCGGACCTCGAAGTCGGGCTGGCTCGGATCGGATTCGATGACGAACGGGGCGTGCTCCGGTCCGAAGAAACCCGGGCCGCCGGCCGACATGGGATGGGGAAGATTGACGTAGGGGGGCAGGTCGCCGCGGGGGCCGAGTTCCCGCGCCACGATCGATCCGAGCGACGGGAAGTGCTCGTTGGTGGGGACGGGATACTCGCCGTCGGGGAACGGCGCCCGGCGGCCGGTCATCACGTAGTGGTAGCCGGTGGCGTGGCCGTTGTCGGCGTGGGTGTGGCTGCGCACGACGGTGAACTTGTGGGCGATGCGGGCCGAGCGCGCACAGTGCTCGGCGAAGATCGTTCCCGGCACCGAGGTGCGGATCGGCGCGAAGGGCCCGCGCACCTCCGCCGGCGCCTCCGGCTTCGGGTCCCACATGTCCTGATGCGGCGGCCCCCCCTCGAGGAAGATGAAGATCACGTTCTTCGCCGCCGCACGGGGCCCGGGCCGCGGGGTCTCCTCGGCGCGGAGGATCGCCGGCAGCCCCGGACAGCCGGCCAGGCCCGCGGCGCCGAGCCTGAGCAGATGGCGCCGCGAGACGCCGTCGCAGCGCCGCCGCGAGCGGCCGCCGATCGCGAAGGATTCCATCGTCGGGCTCCCGGGGTCAGTGGTTGGAGAGGAACTCGGGGGAATTGAGGATCGCCCACATCACGTCCTCGGTCGCCTCGCGGCGCGTCGCCGCCGGATCGCCAGGCTCCTCGAAGAGCGGCAGGAGGATCCGCCGTTCACCCTCCGTGGGAAAGCGCGACAGCGCCTCGAGGAAGAGCTCCTCGACGATCTCCCCCGGCTCGAGCGCCGAGACCGCCAGGCGCCGCGCGGTCCCCTGCCGGGCGCCGATCTTCTCCTGGATCTCGGCCGAGTTCACCAGATGCAGCGCCTGGGCGACGCTCGGCTCGGTGCCGCGCTCGCACTCGCACACCGTGGCCCGCACCGGCCGGCCGAAGATGCGGAGGAAATAGGAGGGGAGGCGGTTGTCCCACACCTGCACGGCGCGGACCCCCTCCGGCCACCCGGCGAACTTCTCCGGCACCCCCGTCACCCGGCAGATCGCGTCGAGGAGCACCTCCGCGGGAAGGGCACGCGAGCCCGCGTGCGAACGGTGGCGGCGGTCGGTCTCCGCGCCCGGGGCCGGCCGGGTGTCGACCTGGTAAGCGCGTGAGGCGAGCAGTTCCCGGGTGAACGCGCGGAGATCGTAGCGCAGATCGCGGACGCGGCTTTCGAGGTGGTCGAGGAGCGGCTCGTTCGTGGCGGGGTTGGTGGCCCGCAGGTCGTCCACCGGCTCGACGAGGCCGCGGCCGAAGTACCGGCCCCACAGACGGTTGGCGATGGCCCGGGCGAGGAACGGATTCCCGGGCGCCGTGGCCCAGGCGGCGAACGCCTCGCGGCGGTCGGCCGCGGGGGAGGCGAAGGCGGCCGTGGCGGCACCGAGCGCGGCGGCCGGCACGGCGACGCCGGACCTCGGATGGGGAAGATCGGTCCCGCCGCGCGACACCACCACCTCGCCGCCGCCGGGCAGCGGCTTCGTCCTCACGCCGGTGAAGAAGCCGGCGAGCGCCGTGTAGTCGCCCTGGCTCCAGCGCTCGCTCGGATGGTGGTGGCACTGGGCGCACTCGATCCGCACGCCGAGGAACACCTGGCTCGTCGAACGGGCCGCCACCTCGGCGTTCTCGAAGGACTTGAAGACCGCCGCCGGTCCCTCGACGCCGACGGGCCCCTCGGCGGTGAGGATCCGCCGCACGAAGGCGTCGTAGGGCACGCCGTCACGGATCTGTCGACGCAGCCATCGGGTCAGTGCCACCACCCCCTGCGGACCGACCTTCGAGCGATCGGCCCGGAGCAGGTCGGCCCATCGCATCGCCTGGTAGTCGGCGTACTCGGGCGAGTCGAGGAGGCGGTCGACGAGGCGGGCCCGCTTGTCGGCGGCGGTGTCGGCGAGGAAGGCGCGGGCCTCGTCGGCACGCGGCAGGGTGCCGGTGAGATCGAGGCTCGCGCGGCGCAGGAAGGTGGCGTCGTCGCAGAGCCCGGCGGGGGGAATGCCGAGGGAGAGGAGACGGTCGTGGACGAGCCGGTCGATCTCCCCCGCCTCCGGCGGACGGATGACGACTCCCCCCTCGCGCGGCACGTCGACACGCACGGTCGCCACGTGGCCGCCGAACCGGGCGAGGATCGCGGCGTCGCCCGGAATCGATCCGGCCGTCACCACCCCGCCGCCGCCGACCCGGGCGATCGACGCGGCGCTCGAGTGGTACTCGGCCAGGCGCGTCACGCACCGCCGCCGGCCGGCGGCATCGACCGCGACGACCCGCAGTTGGGTCGTTTCGCCCGGACGCGCCACGAACCCCGCCGGCTCGACCTCGATCGCCACCACGGCCTCCTCGGCCGGCGAGGGGGGGGCGGCACCCTCGCCGATCCAGCGCACGAGCAGGGCGTGGGCCGCGCTGCCGGGATCGATCCTCCGCCCGCCGCCATGGGGCTCGTCCCCGAGCGCCTTGCGGAGGAGGAGGCTCGCCTCCGGGGCGGCGCGGGAGAGGCGGCGGCCACGCGAGCCGACGACGATCGCCGCGTGGTCGGCCGCGGGATCGAAGCCGAAGAGGCTCAAGGAGAACCCGCCCCGCCCCTCCGCCTTCCCATGGCAGCCGCCGGAATTGCAGCCGTGCTTGGTGAGCACCGCCTGCACGTCACGCGCGAAGGACACGGGGGGTGGTTCGCGCGTCCCCTGGACCTCGACGGGGACGGCGACGGAACGTGCGCCGACGCGCGCGGTGACGACGGTGGCGCCGTCGCCGCGCGGCTCGATGAGTCCGTCGGCCGAAACGACGGCCACGTTCGGGTCGGCGGAGTCCCACACGGCCTCGCGCGTCCGGTCGACGCGGCGTCCCGCGTCGTCGTCGACGATGACGACCTGCTGCGCCGCCTCGGGGTGGTCGAGGAGGGCCCGCTCCGGCGAGGGGGACGGTTCGCCGCCGCCCGCGGGCAACGCCGCCAGGAGGCAGACCGCCGCCAGCCCCGCCACGACGGGGATCGGGCGGTGCGAACCAGGGCCGGACTGCGACATGGCGATCGTCGGCATGCGGAGGTTCCGCGGCGTGCTCCCCGCGACGATCCTACCACGGGGAGCCGGACGTCGCGGCGTCACCGAAGCCGGCCACTTGCAGCCACCGGAGACGGCGCGTCAGGCGGTGGCCAGCGGGGCTCGCTTCCTCGGCACGCCCCCCACGGCCGACTCGCCCTCTCCGCCGGCCAGGGACGCGAACGCGGCGGCGAGGGCGTCGTCGTCGAGGATCGTCCCGGTGGCGGTCCCGGTGGCGATCGTCGCGCCGACGGCGCTGGACAGCCGCACGGTGAAGGTCTCGCTCGCCTCGACGAGCCTGTCGTTGTTCACGGTCACCGCCACGGTCTTCGTCGTCTGGCCCGGCGCGAAGGTGAGCGTGCCGCTCGTGGAGAGGAAATCGCCCGTCCTGCCCGCCTTCGCGGTGCCGTTGGCCGTGGCGAACTTCACGCTCACCGTCGAGGTGACGGCGGTGGAGAGCGACACGGTGAACAGGAACGTCCCCTGGCTCTCGGCGGCGGACACGCCCGAGATCGCCAGCGCGGGCACGACCGCCTGGTCGTCGTTGGTGATCGTGCCGGTGGCCGAGGCGACGGCGAGGCGGGCGTTCGCGGAGGGGCCCGAGAGTTGCACCGTGAACGACTCGTTCGATTCGACCACGCCGTCGCCGATCACGTCGACGGAGATCGTCTTCTCGGTCTCGCCCGGAGCGAACGCGAGCGAGCCGGACTGGGCGACGTAGTCGCTCCCGGCCTGCGCCGTGCCGTCGACGGTGGCGTAATTCACCGTCACGGTCGCCGTCGCGGCGGCGGCGAGTCGGACGGTGAACGGAAGGGTCTTCGTACCGACGTTCCCCTCCGTGACGCTGCCGCCGACGATCGAGACGTCGGTCGCGGGGGCGAACGCGACGGCCGCGGCGGTGTCGAGCCGTCCGCCGGTGGAGACCTTCCCGCTGACGTCGGCCGTCGGCCGCGCGGTCGAGAGGATCGCGGTGCGGATCGCGGCCGCCGATGCCTGGGGGAAGACCGAGGCGTAGAGCGCGGCGGTGCCGGCGACGTGCGGCGTGGCCATCGACGTGCCGTTGTAGGAGCCGTAGGTGTTCCCCGGCAGCGTCGAGAAGATCCCGGAGCCGGGGGCGGCGATGTCGACCGTGGTCGCCCCGTAATTGGAGTACGACGCGCGGGTGCCCGACGACGTGAGCGCCGCCACCGAGATCACCGAGTCGTACGCCGCGGGTCCCTGGGTCGTCGTCCCCTGGAGGGTCGAGTAGCCGGAAGGGTAGGAGGCGACCGCGTCGTTGTTGTCGCCGACACCGTCGGCGCCGCCGTTCCCGGCGGCGGCGACGAAGAGGATGCCGGCGTTGGCCGCGCGGATGATCGCCGAATGGAGCGCCGACGAATAGCTGCCGCCGCCCCAGGAGTTGTTGGAGGCGACGATCCCGACGCCGTGCCGGTTCTTGAGGTCGGTCAGGTAGTCGATCGCCTTGATGGCCCCGGTCGTGCTGCCGCCGCTGGGGCCGAGGAACTTGGCCGGGATCATCGTCACCGCCCAGTTCACCCCCGCCACGCCGACACCGTTGCCCCCGCTGCCGCCGATCGTCCCGGCGACGTGCGTGCCATGCTCGTCACCGCTGCCGTCGTACACCGTCCGGTCGTTGTTGAAGAAGTCCCAGCCGTTCGTGTCGTCGGCGTAGCCGTTGCCGTCGTTGTCGATGCCGTCGCCGGCCACCTCGTACGGGTTGACCCAGATGTTGGCCTGCAGGTCGGGATGCCCGATGTCGACGCCGGTGTCGACGATCCCCACCACGACCGACCGCGACCCGGTGAGCCCGTCGTTCCACGCCTTCTCGGCCTGGCTGCCGAACTGGTTCGTGGTCCCGGCCGGCCCCACGCCGACGGGTTGGTCGTCGCCGTACATGCCCCACAACCGGCTGCCCGAGGCGTAATAGGGATCGTTGGAGACGGCCGCGACATCGAGTCGCCAATTGGGCTCGGCGAACACCACGCCGGGCCGCTGGGCGAGCACCGACACCGCCTTCTCGACGGTCAGGCCGCGCCCCAGCGACACCCGCTCGAGCACACCATCACCCTGCGCCTGCATGGTCGCGGTGTGGATCGCCTCGAGCGCCTGTCCGCCGATCGCCCCCCGCGCGGCGGCACGGTCGGCCGCGGCGGCGCCGGGGGCGAACTGCACGAGCACCTCACCCTCGATCCAGGCGGCGAGCACGCGCCGATCCTCGAGCGACTCCACCCCGAGACCGGACCTGGGGGATCCACGGCGGAGGGTGTTCTTCTGGCGTGCCATGCGCGTGTCGCTCCTCGGGTTTGCCCCCCAAGCGCAGCCTAGGACGGTTCGCCGACGCCGTCAATCGATCGGGGGGCCCGCGGCCGCCGGCGTCCGGGACGCGCGACGCCGTGCGATGATCGTGCCCGGCCGTCACCCGCCCCGTCGCCGCTCCGGGATCGCCCGCCATGCCCCAGCCACTGCGTCTGTTCATCGCCGTCGACGTGCCGGGGGAAACGATCGCGGTCGCCAAGCGCGTGATCGAGCGGCTGCACCGCACCGGCATCGACGCCCGCTGGGTGGAGCCCGCGCGGCTCCATCTCACGCTCTGGTTCCTGGGGAACGTGGCGGCCGAGGAGGTGCCGGCGATCTGCCGGGCGATCGACCGGGCCGCGGCCGCCGTCCCCCCGCTCGACCTCCTGCTCGCCGGCGTCGGCGCCTTTCCCGACGCCGCCAATCCACGGACGGTCTGGCTCGGGGTGCGCGGGGGAGCGGAGGGACTCGTCACGCTCCACGAGGCCCTCGGAGTGGAACTCGAACCGCTCGGCTTTCTCCCGGAGGAGCGTCGCTACCGGCCGCACGTGACCCTCGGCCGGGTGCGGCACGGCGATCCGGCGGCCACGCACAGGCTCGCCGCGGAGATCGCCACCCTCGCCGACCTGCCCGGCGGCGCCGCCGGCATCGACTCGGTCTCGCTCGTCTCGAGCAGCCGCGGCCGCGACGGCCCCGCCTACGAGGTCCTCCACACGGCCGACCTCGGGGGAAGCGGCCGCGAGAACGAGTGAATCCCGCGGCCGGCGTCGCGGAACGAAGAGAAAAAAAGAAGGAGTCCCGTCAGTGCCCGGTGATGAAGCGTGACGTGTGACCAGCCGTGACGGCCGCTCAGAGGTCGAGTGGTGATGGGCGTGACGAGTCAGCGTGTCGCACCCGCCCACGGCGCATGTGAACCGGCCCGATATGTTTTCGACCCCTCGGCCCGGCGCCGGGGTCCGGCACTCGCCCGGGACTCCTCCTGTGTCGTCCTGTATCGTCGCGGAGACGGTTCGATCGCGCCCGGCCCCCGCGGCGGGTGGCGATCCGTCGGGGGATCGCGCCGCGGACGGCGGCGGCTACCCGTCGATCTCCACCTGCCAGTTCGTCGCCTGGATCGCGGCGTTGATCTCGCGCAGCCGCCTGGCGAGGTCGTCGGCCTGCTTCTGGAGCTTGGCCACCTCGAGCGTCGCCACCCAGCGGATCTCCTTCATGCTGTAGCGGTCCGGCTCCTTGACCGAGGCGTTGATGGCCGCCTGGAGCAGGGCGTGATGCTGCGCGAGCGAGTCGCGCTCCGCGAGCGCGGCGGCGAGGAGCCGGCCGTCGGGGAGCGTGGCACGTTGGTTGGCGGCGTCGATGCGGAGCACGAGTTGCTCGAGCTCCCCGAGCAGCCCCACCGCCTCCTTGAGCAGCCGGGCGGGATCCTCGTGCGGCTTCTGCTTCTCCTGCACCACCGCGTTGTTCACGATCCGCTCGCGGAGCGACGCGAGCTTCTTCTTCATGTCGGCCCGGAGGAGGAGGGCTTCGGCGATCTTCATGCGGGGGCACCTTCGGGCACGGGGCCTGCTCACGGCCCATCGAATCGACACGATACCTCCGCCCGAAACCGGATGCCACTTCCCGAACGACCGCACGCGCGTGCGCAAGCCTCGCCCGCCAAGCGACTTGCGGCACGTCCGCCCCGACTCGCGGCTCCCCCCCTGGGTGCTATAATTCGGGGTCCCGGGAAGCGGCGACCGATTCGGGGGGCGCGCCCACCGTCCCGGGGTCGGATCGACGAGGACCAAGGAACCGCACCATGCACGCCATCTCCCCTGTCCGCCTCCTCGCGACGCTCGTGGGCCTCCTCGCCCTGACGGCGGGGGCACGGGCCGAGTCTCCGGCCGTGGTGCCCCCCCCCGGGCGGCTCTCCTACAACAAGGACGTGAGGCCGATCCTCGTCGAGGTCTGCTTCTCCTGCCATGGTGCCGACAGCGCCTCCCGCAAGGCGGGTCTGCGCCTCGACCAGCGCGACGCGGCGATCGAGTTCGGGGCCCTCGTCCCCGGCGACCCCGACTCCTCCACCTTCCTCGACCGGGTCTACTCCGACGATCCCGACGAGGTCATGCCGCCGCCGGCGACGAAGAAGGTGCTCTCGGCGGAGCAGAAGGAGATCCTCACCCGGTGGGTCAGGGAGGGGGCGGAGTACGAGGCGCACTGGTCCTACATCCCGCCGCGCCGCCCGGACTTGCCGGCGGTGGGGAACGAGGCCTGGGTCCGTAACCCGATCGACCGCTTCATCCTCGCGCGGCTCGAGGCCGAGGGGCTCTCCCCCGCCCCCGAGGCCGACAGGCGCACGCTCGCCCGCCGCGCCGCCCTCGACCTCACCGGCCTCCCGCCGGAGCCCGCGCTCGTCGAGGCGTTCGTCGCCGACCGCGCCCCCGACGCCTACGAGCAGTACGTCGACCGGCTCCTCTCCACGCTCGACTGGGGCGAGCACCGGGCGCGCCACTGGCTCGACTACGCGCGCTACGGCGACACCAACGGCATCCACATCGACAATTTCCGCGAGCTGTGGGCCTACCGCCAGTGGGTGGCGCACGCCTTCAACCGCAACCTGCCCTTCGACGAGTTCACGACCCTCCAACTCGCGGGCGACCTCGTCAACGCGGAGAATCCCTCCCTCCCCGACGAGCAGAAACTCGACAACCAGATCGCCAGCGGCTTCAACCGCTGCAACATCACCACCAGCGAAGGCGG
>CAZMOU010000057.1:0-24277 GCA_964567835.1 uncultured Chitinophaga sp.
GCAACCTGATCCGCGAGAACAAGACCTTCCGCATCAACTCGGCGATCCAGACCGGAGCCAAGCTGGGGATGCGGCTCCTCGACGACGATCTCTTCCGCCTCTGGTCGGAGGGGAAGTGCGCGGAGGAGGCGGTGATGGCGAAGTCGCAGGCCCCCGACGACCTCGCGAAGCGCATCGCCAACGCCAAGGCGGGCGTCTTCGACGACGAGGAGGACATCAACCGCAAGGCGAAGGAGCTGTAGATTCCCGCGGGCCCTGTCCGCGACGACCCTGAAACCCCGTTCCCGTTCCCCCCGACCCCCGCCCGCCCGACGCGAGAGCAACAGCCCCATGGCCCTGAAGCGCCTCGGACAGATCCTCCTCGACCTCGGCCTCATCGACGAGGGCCAGCTCCAGCAGATGCTCGAGGAGCAGCAGGCCCGGGGGGGAGAGCTCCTGGGCAAGGTGGGGATGTCGCTCGGATTCTTCTCGGAGGACCAACTCGGCGAGGCGCTCGCCGAGCAGTGGAACACCACCTTCGTCACCCTCTACGACCGCACCATCCCGCCGGAGGTGCTCAAGCTCGTGAGCGAGCCGATGGCCCAGCTCTACCGGGTGATCCCCATCGAGCTCTCCGGCAACCGGCTCACCGTGGCCACGGCGGAGCCGCAGAAGATCCAGATCGCGGACGAGCTCCGCACCTTCCTCGGCTTCGACATCCACAACTGCGTGGCCACCGAGCAGGAGATCCAGAAGGCGATCGACAAGTTCTACTCCGCCGAGAACGAGAGCGTGGAGTCGATCGTCGAGAGCCTGGAGCACGACGCGGAGCTGGCCGCCCAGGCGGCGGCGATCGGCAAGGAGGGGCCGACCGACCTGACGAGCGTCGAGGCGCTCGCGGAGAGCGCCCCGGTGCGGAAGCTCCTCAACATGGTGCTCCTCCTGGCGATCCGCGACGGGGCGAGCGACATCCATTTCGAGCCCTTCGAGAGCGAGTTCCGCATCCGCCTCAAGTCGGAGGGGGTGCTCCAGGAGATGGTGCCGCCGCCCAAGCACCTCTCCTTCGCGATCACCACGCGCATCAAGGTGATGGCGAATCTCGACATCGCCGAGCGGCGTCTCCCCCAGGACGGCCGCATCGAGCTCAACGTCGGCGGCCACCCGGTCGATCTCCGCGTCAGCGTGCTCCCCACGCTCTTCGGCGAGAGCGTCGTCATGCGGGTGCTCGACCGCGGCGTGGTGTCGCTCGACCTCAACAAGGTCGGCATGCCGGCCGAGACGCTGCGCAACTTCCGCACGGTGATGCACCGCCCCAACGGCATCATCCTCGTCACCGGGCCGACCGGCTCCGGCAAGACCACGACCCTCTATTCGGCCCTCTCCGAGCTCAACGACATCGAGGACAAGCTGATCACCACCGAGGATCCGGTGGAGTACGACATCGACGGCATCGTGCAGGTGCAGATCGATTCCGAGATCGGCAACACCTTCGCCCACTGCCTGCGCTCGATCCTCCGGCAGGATCCCGACCGGATCCTCGTGGGGGAGATCCGCGACACCGAGACCGCCGAGATCGCCGTCCAGGCCTCGCTCACCGGGCACATGGTCTTCAGCACGCTCCACACCAACGACGCCCCCTCCACGATCACGCGCCTGCGCGACATGGGGGTGCCGCCGTTCCTCATCACCGCCACGGTGGAGGCGATCCTCGCCCAGCGCCTCGTGCGCCGCATCTGCACGCAGTGCAAGGAGGAGATCGAGCCCACCGCCGACCTCCTCGCCGACCTGGAGATGACCTCCGACCAGGCCATGGGGAAGAAGTTCTACCGCGGCAAGGGCTGCGACAAGTGCAACCGCACCGGCTACAAGGGCCGGCTCGGGATCTACGAGCTGATGCTCATGAACGACGAGATGCGCGACATGATCATCCGCAACTGCTCCACGGAGGAGCTGCGGAACACCGCCAGAAAATACGGCATGGTCACCCTCCGCGACGCCGGCATGGAGAGCGTCTTCGCCGGCCTGACGACCGCGGAGGAGGTCATCCGTGAAACGATCCTCGACGCCTGACGTTTTCCCCGGGAGGGCTCCGCGCCCCGCCTGACGATCCCCCGCTCCACGCAGGAAGATCCAGACCATGCCCACGTTCCAGTTCGAAGCCATCGACGCCGCGACGGGGAAGGAAATCCGCGACAAGGTGGATGCCCCCACGGAGGCCGAGGCCCAGGCGACGATCCGCGCCATGGGCTACATGGTCACCAAGCTCAAGGCGCAGAAGCAGCAGCAGGCGGCGGCGGCGGCGGGGAAGCGGAAGCCGGGGCGCACCTTCGCCATCGGCGGCGTGAAGGGGAAGGACCTGACCCTCTTCACCCGGCAGCTCTCCATCCTCCAGGACGCCGGCCTGCCGATCCTCCGCAGCCTGAAGGTGCTCGCGGAGATGCAGAAGCCGGGCCGTCTCAAGAACAGCCTCCTCGACGTCTGCGACGAGATCGAGGGGGGCGCCACGCTCTCGGAGGCGATGAGCAAGAGCCCGAAGGCGTTCGACCGCCTTTATTGCAACATGATCCGGGCGGGCGAGGCGGGCGGTGCGCTCGAGGTGATCCTGCGGCGCCTCTCGGAGTTCATGGAGCGGGCCCAGTCGCTCAAGCGCAAGGTGAAGGGGGCGATGGTCTATCCGGCCGTCGTCGTGAGCGTGGCGGTCGGCATCCTCACGTTCATCATGATGAAGATCGTGCCGCAGTTCAAAAAGATCTTCGACGACTTCGGCAGCACGCTCCCGCCGATGACGCAGGTCCTCATCGACATCTCGAACTGGGTCGTCAACTACTGGTACCTGATCCCGGCGATCCCCTTCGGCTTCAACCTGATCATCAAGGGGATCAAGCTCATCCCCTACGGCCGCTTCGGCTGGGATCTCTTCTGCCTGAAGGCCCCCATCTTCGGGCAGCTGGTGGAGAAGAACATCATGTCGCGCTCCTCGCGCACCCTCGGCACGCTGCTCGCCTCGGGCGTGCCGATCCTCGAGGCGCTCAACATCACGAAGGAGACCTCGGGCAACATGATGTTCGAGCGTCTCTTCCAGCGGGTGAGCGACTCGATCCGCGACGGCAACGCGATCGCCAAGCCGCTGAAGGAGCACTCCATCCCCCCCTTCAACATCGTGGCGATGCTCTTCTGGACGCTCTTCTGCCCCGGGATCGGGGCCCTGCTCTACCTCACCAAGTACAAGAAGCCGGTGGTGGACGACCTCGTGGTGAACATGGTGGACGTGGGTGAGGAGTCGGGCGAGCTCGACACGATGCTCTACAAGGTCGCCGACACCTACGACGAGGAGGTGGCGGTGCTCACCGAGAGCCTGACGAGCCTGATGGAGCCGCTCCTGATCGTGTTCCTCGGCGGCGCGGTGGGCTTCATCGTGATCGCCCTCTTCATGCCGCTGATCAAACTCATCACCGACCTGTCGTGAGCCGACCAATCGAACGGGAGAGAGCCATGGATCGTAGGACGTGCGGGAACAGGGCGGGGGTGGCGACGCGCGGTCGGGCGGCGTTCACGCTCGTGGAGCTGCTCGTGGTGATCATCATCATCGCGATCCTGGCGGCGCTCGCCGTCCCGGCGGTGATGCAGGCCACGGTGCGGGCGCAGAACGCCCGGATCAAGACCGAGATCGACATGCTCCACCAGGCGATCATGCAGTACAAGAACGAGTACGGCAGCTTCCCGCCGGCGGTGGACTTCGACGCCGCCGGCAATCCCGGGCGCGTCAACAAGCACATCCAGCGCATCTTCCCTCGTGTCCCCGCGGCCTTCCTGCTCAACAACCTCGTCGCTGGGCAGATGGCGCCAGTCAACGCGCTCGTCGGTTGGTTGCGTGGATACTCGGACGATCCGACCAATCCGATGGGGATCGTGTCGGGGTCTGGTGGTGGCCAGTCCCTCCCGGGTGTGACGAAAAAGAAGCTCTTCGATTTCGACGAGGCGAGGGTCACGGCGCTGGCAGCCGGCGCTCAATTCGCCCCGCCGAACAAGCCGGGTAGCCCCTACATCTACATCGACTCCGGTAGCTATGCGAACGGCAGCCTCCCGGTGCCCGTGCAGCGTGACCCGAAGACGAACAAGCCTTTCAACGCCGACACCTTCCAGATCATCTGTGCCGGCCGCGACGAGAAGTTCGGCAACGACGACGACCTCTCGAACTTCTGGCCCGGCACGCGCAAGGAATACCTCGACAGCCTGAAGTGATCACGGCCCCTCGCCGCCCGTTGGAAGCGCTCCCATGACCCTGCACCACGATCGCCGTCGCTCCGCCCGGCCCGCCTCCGGCGGCCCGCGGGGGGCGTTCACGCTCGTCGAACTCGTGGTGGTGATCGTGATCCTGGCGATCCTCGCGAGCCTCACCCTCTCGGGGCTCAACGGCGCCCGGCAGCGGTCGAAGATCGACAAGACCCGCAGCACGATCCGCAAGCTCCACGAGATCGTGATCCCGCTCCACGAGAGCTACGTGGAGAAGCGCTATTCGCCGATCGCGCTGGCGGGCGACAAGAAGACCGACGTCGCCAAGAAGCAGCTCTGCTGGAAGCGGATGCTGATGACGCTCGACATGCCCGACCAATGGGCCGACGTGGGGGTGAGCGGATACGAGCAGGTGATCCCGGCCACGGGCTACACCCCTTCGGCGGCGAGCCTGCGGTATCTGTCGATCAAGGCGGCAGGGCCAACCCCGGCCTACGAGAGCGCCGAGTGCCTCGCCATGATCGTCATCCGCGGCGGCTTCGCCCCCGACGCGGTGGAGCAGTTCCGCAGCGACGAGATCGGCGACTTCGACAAGGACGGGGCCTCCGAGTTCCTCGACGGCTGGGGCCGGCCGATCTCGTTCATCCGCTGGCCCGCCGGCGCCGACTGGTCGGTCGTCCAGCAGAATCAGTCCTCCGTCACCGCGGCGATCGCCGCGGGCACGCTCCCGACGGGCTCGAAGCCGCCCCCCGACCCGATGGATCCGCTCGGCACCACGACCGACGCCAGCGGCTACGACACCGCGCTCGTCCCGCTGATTTATTCAGGCGGGGTCAACAGTTCCCTCGACGATCCGCCGCCCGGCGGCCTCACAGGCGGCGAGTACGGCCTGGTGACCTCGTCCGTGGCGGCGCCCAACGGTTGGCTCCCGGGGACGAATCCGGCCACGCCGTTCCCCGGCCTCGCCAATGCCGTCGGCACGACCCGCCGAAGCGCCGTCGGACAGTGGGCCGGGGCGGTCGACGCCGCCGACCCGCGTGCCGCCCGCGCCGCCCGCGACAACATCACCAACCACGACCTCGTCACGAAGTAGTCAGGTGGCCGCCATGGCCCGCATCGCCCATCACCGCCGCGCCGGCATGACGCTCGTCGAGCTCCTCGTCGTCGTCGCCATCATCGGCCTGCTCGCGGTGACGGTGCTGCCCAACGTGGCGAGCACGACCGAGAACCGGCGCAGCCGCGAGGCGGCCCGCGTCGCCTCGACCTTCGTCGCCCGGGCCCAGTCGCGGGCCATCGGCCGCCCCGAGTGGGCCGGGGTGTCGTTCGTGCGCCCGCCGACGAACCCCGCCGCCACCTACGCCATCGACCTCTTCCAGTCGGGCGTGCCGCAGGTCTACCGTGGCGAGTCGATCGGGTCGACGGTGACGATCCCGTTCGATCCCGCCAACCCGCTTTTGAACACCGGCTTCAAGCGTGACGTCACCTGGTCCGACGGCACGCTGCCGGCCGCGCGGAGGATCGCCAACGGCGACCTCGTCCGCTTCGACGGCAGCGGCCCCTGGTACGAGATCACGAACGGCGGGACCCAGGTGCAACTCCGTGGCTGGAACGGCTTCGGTTCGGCCGGGGAGCTCGCCGGGCAGACCGAGCGCAACACCCCCTGGCCCACGTCGGGCGTCCCCCATCCCTTCGAGATCCTGCGCCAGCCGGTGCGCAGCGGCCAGGCCTTCACGATCCCCGACGGCCGGTGCATCGACCTCGCCTGGTCGGGCTACGGCAACTCGACCTACGGCCGCTTCATGACGCCCGGCACGGCGATCTCGGCGGTGACGATCCTCTTCGACGCCACCGGCCGGGTGCGGCAGATCTTCACGGAGGACGCGAACGGATCGCGCCGCCAGAGCTTCACGGGGCCGGTGTTCATCCTCGTCGGCCGCGTCGATCGTGCGCTCAACGATCCCTGGTCGGCATCGACGAAGACCGCCGCCGACGACTCGACGGGATTCAACTGGGAATATGGCGATTCCTTCTGGATCGGCATCGATCCGGCCAGCGGCATCGTGAAGACGGCGGAGTGCCTGCCGGGGCAGGCGAACGTCGTCGCCTCGCAGGCGCTCATCCGTTCCGAGATTCCCGCGGGAGGGAGGTGACCTTTGCCCACGCACGCCGCCCGTAGGGGCATCACCCTCATGGAGGTGCTGATCTCGATCGGCATCCTCGCCGTCGGCCTGACGAGCGTCGTCTCGCTCGTCCCGGCCGGCCAGTCGCAGGCCGCGCGCGCGGTGGTCCTCGACCGGGCCGCCACCGCCGCCGCCAACGGCCTCGCCGACGCCATCACCTTCGGCCTCACGCGCGCCGATTCGGTCATCCTCTCCGGTACCTCGGCCGCCGCCCCGGGGACCGTGTGGATCCTCGATCCGGCGATCCTCCGCGACGAGGCGGAGAACGGCCTCGCGCCCCTCGCCCGCTGGAACCCGGCCAACGCGAACTTCCCCAACGCCGTCGGCGCCGCGCTCAAGACCACCGGCGTCTACTCGACGACGCCCACGGCCCTGCCCCCCGTGGCCGCCCCCTGGCAGGCGGCCGGCCTCTACGGCCAGGGACGCGACGACCTCGTGATCACCGCCGGGCCCGGTGCCGACGACCCGCCGGTGAACGTCGTGGCGGGCGGGGCCCGGGCCTTCCAGGGGAGGATGACGAGCCTCTTCTCCCTGGCCCTCGCCGACAACTTCAGCGACCTGCGGATCCCTGCCGCCGGCGACGTCGCCAAGCTCACCGTCGTCGTGTTCCACAACCGTCCGCGACCCGACGCCGCCGGCCTGACGACCGTGCCGGCCCTGTTCGACGAAGCGACCCAGTCGCTCACCATGAACGTGGCCGACATCCCCGCCGGCCGGACCTTCAAGGAGATCATCCGCCCCGGCGTGGTGATCTACGACCCGAGCAAGAGGGCCAAGGACACCCAATACCAGCGTTGGAGCCAGATCGTCATGGCGAGCGTCGACGACACGGCGGGCGGGGGAGCGATCCGGGCCTACGTCACGTTCGCGAGTCCGAAGCCGACGTCAGGCTCGACGGTCCGTGTGCTCCTCGACTCGGTCGGGATGGCGGAGCAGATGATCGTCGTCGAGGGGGGGAGCGGCTACACGAGGTGAGGGACGACACGACGACGAACCAGGGGAATGACCGCCGCCGGAACGGGCAAGCGTCCGGCGGCCCATCGGGAACGAGATCCACCATGAACGCCACGCCACGCATCAGCCGCCCGCCCGTCGACGGGCGCCGCCGGGGAGTGCTCCTCCTCGTCGTCCTGTCGATGCTCACGCTGTTCATGATGCTCGGAGCGGCCTATCTCGTCGTGGCCACGCGCTCGCGCGAGACGGCGAAGTCGTTCGCGCGCCTCTCGCTCCGCAGCGACAACGTGCGCCTCCCCCACTCCCAACTCCTCGACACGGTGATGCTCCGCGTCCTCCGGGGCAACATCGAACCGACGAAGCCGCCCGGGCGCACGCTTCCTTTCAAGGTCGCGACCCCCCCGCCCGCCGGCGTCACGATCGTCCCTCTCGAGTCGCTCCTCGCCGACAAATACGGCTACGACACGCTCCTCGCCGAGGCCAGCTGGGTCAACGGCGAAGGGGGCAACCGCGCGGTCTACGAGCAGGCGCCGCTGCTCACGCTCCCGTCGGTCACGATCACCTCGGCGCTTCCGAGCCCGTTCCAGCCCTGCGACCTGAACGGCCGGGTGATCACGATCCTCGGCCCCGGTCGCGAGCCGAGCAGCCACCGGATCCTCCGCGTCACCGACAACGGCGACAAGACCTATCGGCTCCAGGTGGACAACCAGCCGCGCAACCGCCCCTACCAGGCGGTGATCGCCGACACGGTCTGCAAGCTCGTCATCAACGGCCGGGAGTTCGCCGGCGACGGCTCGCGCAACTCCCCCAACGAGCCCTGGGACGGCTTCGACGACCAGAATCCCTTCCTGGCCCACGTCGCCCCCTCCGACGGGTCTCCCGATCACACGCCGTCGCTGCGGTCGATCGCGTCGTCGATCGTCAAGAAGGTCGGCTACGTCCAGACCGGCACCGCCGCGGCGGTGCTCGGCCAACTCTCCGGCTTCGCCTACGGCGCCGACAACGACAACGACGGAAAGCCCGACGGTTTCTTCGTCGACTTCGGCCTGCCCACCGTCATCGCCCCCAACGGCGATCAGGTGCTGCTCCATGCGTCGGTGCTCGTCGTCGATCTCGACGGCCGGATCAACGTCAACGCCCACGGCACGCTCGCCCAGACGATCTATCCCTCCGGCCCCAATTCCGGCACCCACGCGCTGTGGCCGTCCGGGGCGGGGATTCCGGCTGCCGGCGGCGTCTTCTCGAGCCTCCCGCTCGGCTCGGGCTACGGCCCGCCGGAGATCGCCCTCGACCGGCTCTTCCTCGACGACGACGTCCTCTATCCCCCCAAGTACTACGACAAGAACACCCCGCTGGCGAAGGCCAACGGCCGTCCGATCGAGAATCCGGCCGCCTACATCCGCACCGGCGTGACGAAGACCAGGATGAACGGAAACGACACCGACAAGGCGGGCGGCCGCTACGGCGTCGGCAGCCGGTTCTTCACGACCGACAACAGCGTCTACTTCCCCACCACGCCGCAGACGGTGAACATCGAGGGACGCTACGGCAACCCGGTGGCCACTTTCTGGGGACCGGTGAAGCAATTCACCACCGATGACTGCCGGATCGGGATCAACAAGGCGCGGAGCTTCCCTCCGGTCCGTCCCGGGAAGCCGTTCGAGAACGACCTCGTGAGCGCGGTCAACGACCACCGCTCGGCGGCGAACCCGTCGAGCCAGTCGTCCGACGCGCTGCGCACCAGCGGCAACGAGGGGGTGCCCCCGTTGTGGTGGAACACCGACGACGGCGACGCCTTCAACTGGACGAAGACCACCTCGCCGGCGGGCACGATCCCCAAGCCCCGCGCCGCCTACAATTCCCCCCCCGATCTCCACGGGCGGATGAAGATCGTCTCGGTGGCGGCCAACGGGTCGGGTGTCGTGCCACGCATGGCCTTCGCCAAGGCGGAGTGGTCGCGGAACGACGCCGCCGACGTGGAGACGCGCGACGACCCCTACGAGATCCGCCTCGACACCCGGGCCCCGCGCAACTCCTGGCTCAACAGCGAGACGGCGCTCACCAATCCCAACGGCAACCTCTTCAACCTCTCCGAACTCGAGAACATCCTCCGCCCCTACGACATCGACTCGGCGAAGCTCCCCCCGCGGCTGGAGGCGATCCTCGGGTCGTTCAGCGAGGAGTCGAGGCTCCGTCTGACGACCGACAGCTGGGATACGACCGCCGTCACCGGCACCGCGGCCACCACCATCGCCGCCTCGCAGCGCACGCTCTGGAGCAACCTCTCCGGCGACGCGAAGGAGTTCTATTCCTCGATCGGCACCGCCGCCGGTTCGCGCCCCTTCACGGGGCTCATGGGACGGGAGATCGCCCGGGGGGAGCGTTTCGACCTGAACCGCCCCCTCACGGCGAAGAAACCGGCCGGTGGCTATGCCCCGAACGACCCCTACTACCTCCAGCGCCAGGCCTATTTCCAGGATCTCTACCTGCTCCTCTGGCTGCTCTCGAACGACCCCGACGGCACCAAGGGCTTCGATGCCGCCAAGTGCGCGCAGTGGGCGGCGAACGTCGTCGAGTACCGCGACGCCGACTCGACGATGACCCCCTTCGAGTACGACGCCGATCCCTCCAACGGCTGGCAGGTGGACGGCGACGCGAGCAAGGTCGACGCGGGCGTGCCCGACCGCAGGCTCGTCTTCGGCACCGAACGCCCCGAGATCGTCATCACCGAGACGAGCGCCTGGGAGGACGGCACCACGGGGGAGCTGTTCGTCATGCTCCACCGCCCCTGGAACGCGAAGGCCTACGCCACCCCCGGGGCCGGGCAGGCCCACGTCTCGATCGCCGCCGAGCCGGTCGACGCCGCCCTCGACGCCTACAAGGACAACGAACCGGCCAATCCCGCCAAGGGCCCGCTCGACCGGGTCGACCTGGGACGCAAGTCGGGGGACACGCTCGTCAATTCCCTCGATCCGAACGTCTACCCGGTGTGGCGGCTGCGGATCGTGGCCGGCGGCCAGACGAGCTACGTCCGCCTCGACACCACCACCTCCGGCGGAAGCGAGGTGGCCCCCGCCTCGATCTCGGTCACCACCACGCCGCGGATCGGCGCCGACGGCTGGCTCTGCCTCCGCGGCACGAACACCCTCACGCCGCCGGTGATCGTCGATCCGGCGGCGACGGAGGTGACGTTCCCGTCGCTGCGCGTGCCCGGCACACCGGGCGGGCTCGGCGTGAATCGTGACGCCACGATCTACCTCGAACGTCTCACCGATCCGGCGGCGACCGTCGCCAAGGGGACCGCCAAGGGGGATGCCGCGTGGGCCCTCGATCCGGCGAGCGACCCGTCGAACCTCACCACCGCGCAGCTGACCGGCATGCCGATCTACCGCATCGTCGACGAGGCGAAGGTGCAGGTCGTCAACCGCACGCCCGATCCCGTGACCGGGACTATCCCGCCGACGGCGGTCCCGTCACGGACCACGCGCGTCGCGAGCGGCGCGACCGCCTTCTGGAAGAGCCAGTTCCCGGCACCGGTGCCGGAGAGCCCGGTGCGGCTGCGGCCGCTCTCCCCCGGCGCGGCGCCGAACGACAACCCGGTCTGGTTCCACTGGCCGAATCGCCCCCTGAACGGCTCCCCCGAGCTGCTCCTCGTCCACCGGCTCGATTCGGCGAACCTCCTCAAGAACTACACCAAGCCCTCGCTCGCCCCGGCCGCCACCGACGACAACTACCTCCCCGGGCTCCTGCGCACGCTGAAGAACCCCCCCCTCTTCGACGCCGTCACCGTTCCCACACGTTTCGCCGGCATCCATGGCACGACCTCCGATCCGGCGAAGCATCTGGCGACGCTCGCCGGCATCGATCCGGTCACCACGCCGGTCAACCAGCTCTCCGCCTGGCGCGAACCGGGCCGGGTGAATCTGAACACCGTCGTCGCCGACGACGTCTGGAACGCCGTCGTGGCCGGGTCACTCGCGAAGGACAAGGGGGAGCCGGACGGGCCGGTGAAGACGCGCACCGACGACCCGGCGAGCACGCCGCCGAACAACGGCGCCCGCCTGTGGGAGAAGCCGGCCCGGAACGTGCGGGATCTGCTCGCCCTCTCGGGGACGGCGGCCCCGACGGCGATGCCGATCAAGGACACGAACGCGGCCCTCGCCGAGGCACAGAAGTTCAACCCGGTCCACGAGACCTACACCGCGACGCGCCTGGCGAACACCGCCACGACCCGGTCGCATCTCTTCGGCGTCTGGATCACCCTCCGCGAGGCGGTCGCGCCGTCGACGAGCACCACGCCGGGCGACCCCGATTCGGTCCGCTACCACCGCGCGTTCTACGTCATCGACCGCTCGATCCCGGTGGCCCACGATCCGGGGCACGACCACAACGTCTGGGATGCCGTCCTCCTGCGGAGGATCATCGAATGAGCCGTTCCGACCGCAGACTCCCCGCCGCCCGCGTCGGCATGACGCTCGTCGAGATGCTGGTGGCCACCACCTGCACGCTGATCCTCATGGGGGCCATCGCGCAGGTCTTCGGCGCCTTCGGCACGGCCGTGTCCGACAGCCGCTCGATGATCGAACTCGACAACCGGATGCGCACCGTCTCCTGGCGGCTGCGGAACGACCTCGCCGGGGCCACCGCACGGACGCTCCCGCCGCTCGAGGTGGAGGCGGGGGAGGGGTATCTCGAGATCGTCGAGGGGCCGCTCTCCGACTCGGTGGCCGTGACCTCGGGATCGGCCGTGGCGGCCGCCGACGTCGACGACGTCCTCCTCTTCACGACGCGCAACACCGAAACCCCCTTCATCGGCCGCTTCGACACGGATCCCGCCAATCCCTCCGTCACGAAGTCGATGGAGAGCCAACTGGCGGAGGTGGCCTGGTTCCTGCGGCCGACCGCCGGCGTGAGCGGCGTCCAGACCTACACGCTCTACCGGCGGCAGTTGCTCGTGGTGGGGTACGTCGGCCTCGCGCCCTTCTACGGCGACACCCATCCGAACGCCGTGGTGTTCGACCCGGCGGGCGGCTACCCGGTGAATCCGGACGGGAATCGGCCAGCCAACAGCTACTCCGCCTTCTCCTCCTGGAACGGGTTCTTCGACTGCTTCGACCTGTCGGTGAAGATGTCCGACGGCCGCTTCCCCCCGGTCCTGCTGTTGCCGAACACGCTCGCGGATCTCACGCGCCGTGAAAACCGCTTCATGCACAACACGCAGGGGGTGGTCGACGCCCCGGTCGACGGCTTTCCCCCCTTCGCCACGGGGCTGTCGGCGCCGACGTTCGTCTTCCCCACCGCGACCTACCAGGCCTCGCCCCCCGTGGGCCCCCCGGACGGCCTGATCTTCACCGCTGCCGGCCTCCATCCGCGCGTCGGCGAGGATGTGATCCTCACGAACGTGATCGCCTTCGACGTCCGCGTGTTCGACCCGTCGGCTCCGGTGCAGGTCCAGGACGACCTGGCCCTGGTACCGGGGGATCCGGCGTTCAACGGTGCCGTGGCCGGGAGCGCCGCCGGCGCGTACGTCGATCTCGGGTGGGCCGGTGGGCCGGTCGTCACCTCGATGGTGGCGGGATCCCCCCACCCCCCCCGCTTCGCCGATCTCGGCGAGATCCGCAGTGGCCTGCGCCCACCCAACAAGGCCGCGGGCGCGTGCATCTACGACACCTGGAGCACCCACTACGAGTCCAACGGCATCAACGACGACGTCGTGCTGGGGGACACGCTCACCGACCAGGGGGCCAACGGCCTCGACGACGCCACCGTCGACGACAACCGTAATCCGGTCGCCGCCAACGGCCTCGTCGACGATCGTGCGGAACTCGAGACCCTCCCCCCGTATCCGGCGGCACTGCGGGGGATCGAGATCCGCATCCGCTGCTACGAGCCGTCGAGCCGGCAGGTGCGCCAGGTCACCGTGCGGCACTCGTTCGTGCCGCGCTGAATCGGGTGGCAGGCCCGCGACGGGAATCGCTCCGGCCTCCGGCGGGGCCCCGCGCGGGCGCCTACTCGGCCACCGTCGCGCACGCCGGCGCCGGCATCCGCCGCCGACCTGACGAACGCCACAGGTCTTCCTCTTCCGCGCAGCATCCCGCGTCACCACCACAAAAATGGTGATCGACGATCGGACGGGTGCCTGCCGTCGCAGATCCTGCGACGGGGCCGCGATCGGGGCTGAAATCAGGCCTTTTTTGCCAGAAAAGGCCCGGGACGCCCCTCCCCGCGCGGCCACCATCCTGGTGGGTCGGGCGACGACCGCGAGCCTGTCCGAAGGGCAAGCAAGCTGCAAGTCGTTGTCACGCAAGGGTTCTTCATGGTCGCGCGGCGTCGTGCGCCGATTCCGGCACGCGCGCTGCTTTGTCCGGGAGATCGGGTGAGGCGGCGCTCGCACGTCGGCACGGCATCGGAGCCGTCGACGACGTCCGGACGCCGCGGCAGCCTCTTCGATATCCGGAGTGAAGCGATGGCACCACGGCCGCACCAGAGACGATGCCCGACGGGCACCGGAGTGCGCGGCCGGGGTGCGTGGCCGCCCAGCGCCGCGGCGCGGCGTCACCCGGCCACGGGCCCATGTCCCGGCGAACGGTCCGCCCCGCCAGCCAGCGCCGTGGGGCAGGCCGCGGTGCCACGCCAGTCAGGTGGCGTGTCGGGATCGGAGAGCGCGTCCCCCCCCTCCGCGCCACGATCGCTGCAGCGGCGTGATGGGCCAGTGACCGTCTCCACCGCGAACGGCCCCGATCGCCGCACCGATGGCCCCCGCATGGTGAGCACCCGAGCCGGGATCGCCTCCCGCGTGCCGTCTCCCCTAACCACGGCCGCCGTGACGCCCTTGACGGTGGCCCTCCCCGGGGGCGGACCGGCGCCCCGGCCACCGTTCCGACCTGTCCCGAACCTCCGGCCACGTTCCTGATCCGCTCTCGGTCCCGCACTCGTTTCCTTCGCTTTTCCGAGGTCCAGCCATGATCGCTCCCGCCGCCCACCCCTCCATCGCAGCCAGCCTCGCCTCCGGCGAAGGACGCTCCCGTTCCGGCGGCTGGAGGACCTGGGTGCTCGGGCTCGTCATCGCGGCGATCATCGGCGGCGTCTGCCACGCCGCACCGGTGACGCTCTACGACAGCATCTCCGGGAATTCCCCCGACGGCTCGAGCACGGCCGACGCCACGAGTTGGCTCTCGAACCAGTTCAAGACCGACGGCGACACCTACGCCGTCGATTCGGTCGTGCTGCAACTCGCGGCGGCCCCGCTGGGGACGATGCAGGTCGATCTCTACTCGAACAACCCGATCGGCGACGTCCCCGGGACGTTCCTCAAGTCGTTCAACAATCCGGGGACGTTCCAGACCGGAAACAACCTCTTCACGATGAGCGCTTCCCCGATCCTCGCGCCGCTCACCTCCTACTGGATCGTGGTCAAGAACGCCGGCTTCTGGCGGTATACCTCCGGCAGCGCCAGCGGCCCCGGAGCCTCGCAGCGGTGGGCCGACGGGTCGAACTCGGGCGCCATCTGGAACGCTTCGGAAGGGGGCCCCTACATGATGCGGCTGACCGCCTCCCAGGCGAGCGTCCCCGAGATCGATCCTGCCGGCCTGGGGAGCGTGCTGGCACTCGTCACCGGCGCGGCCGCGGTCCTCGAACGCCGCCGTCGGACCATCGGCTGACCGGTTCCCGAGCCGGGCGGTGCGCACCCGGTCGGTCGCCCATCGTCTGCATCCACGAGTCGAGCTTCGCCTCCTCGTGCCACGGCCCTGGCGGGCCCTCTCTCCCGCCTGACCCTCCCCACCATGTCGGGGAGGCTCGCACGCGCTGCGAAAGGCGTCGTAAGTCCAATTATCGATTGGACTTCCGGAGCGTGAGGGCCCCTTTCAGCAACGGCCCCCCATCATGGTGGTGAGGCCTGCAGCGGGCCCCGATCGCGACACCCGGCGCCTCGGGTGTTCGCACGATGTTTGCCCACAAGCACTTGCGCCTCGCTTGCCGCATCGCAAGCAGCCTCCGGCGCGGCGGATGCATCGCTTCATCGGCATCACGATGGCCACAGCCCTGTCGCGGCGGAGCAAGGCGCCGCGCGGGGCATGCGGAAAGGATCTTCGATGCCCGGCTCCCGCTCCACGATTCACACCACTCGCACGAGCCTCCTCGCGCTCCTGGTCGTGCTCGCGTCGCTCCCCGGCGCCGCCGCCCGCGCCAGCGGCGTCCCGCTCAAGCTGTTCTACGACAGCACCACGCCGAGTACCTCCGACCCACCACCCACCTCCGCCAGCGTGAACGTCAACTCGTCCTGGGGGGGGAAGTTCTTCTTCCCGGTGATCACCGACGGCTACCAGCTCGCCGCCGTCAAGGTGCTCTTGCAGGGGGTGCCGACGGGAAGCGTGTCGCTCTCCATCTGGAACGACGGCGGCTCGGTCCCCGGCACGACGAAGCTCTCCACGCTCATCCCCACCGCCCCGCTCGTCAGCGGCACGAACACCTTCACGAGTTCCGCCATCCTCCCGCCGAACCTGTCCTACTGGGTGGTGATGCAGGACCCGACCGGCACGGCGCTCTGGCGACGCACCGACGCGCCCGTCACGGGAGCCGGCGCCGCCACGTCGACGGCACGCTATTTCAACACCGGCAGCGGATTCTCCTGGCAACCGCAGTCCGACGGCGCGCCCCTCATGATGCAGATCTACGCCGTGCCCGAGCCCTCCACCTACTGGATGGGTGCGGCGGGATTGTCCTTCTCCTGCGTGATGGGGCTCCGCCGCCGCCGGCGATCCGCCGGGCGGGGCGGCCCCTCCATGAACCGGCCACACACCCCACCCCAACCGGACGAACTCTCGACCCGACCGTCCGATCCCGGCTTTCGGGGTGGCGTTTCGCCGACTGAAGCCTCGGCCGACCTTGACTGATCGCGTTCGCACGCGATTCCGTGACGAACCGCCCCGCTCCGCCGATCGAGAGCACCCTCTCCTCTCCCCACTCATCCCGACGGCGTACCGAGCGACCGACATTCCCCCGCGGCGATCACCGAGACCGACTCCTCATCCCCGTCGACATCCAAGCGTCCCCGAGAGCCCGATCGAGCGAAAGGCGCCGAACGGCACACCCAACCCTGCCCCACGAGGGCGGGGTCGGCTCCCGGGGCGAAGAGGCCCGGGGCAGTTCCGGGAGAGCGCGGCCGGCGGTGCAGCGCGGAACAGGAGGTTCCACACGTCCGCGGATCACGAGAGCCAGCCGCGGCGGCCATCCCGGTTTCGGCGCCCGGCATCTCCGGCATCCGGTGTCCCCCGGGCGGTCCCTTCGCCGCGACAGTCCATCGCGCAGGTTTCCATCCACGTTCCATCCGCTCGCGGCACTCGTGCCGGGATCCTTCCCCGACGGTGATCCACGTGATGCCACGCCGCGTCGCCAACCCACCGATCGAACGCCGGCCGTGGCTGCCGGTCGACGGTTCACCAGCGGGCGCTTCCCGGCGGAGCGTGCCGCCCCATCCCGTCGGCGGAGCGGCCTCGCCCGGCGGAGCGGCATCGCCTGGCGGAGCGGCATCCCTTCCTGACCCCGGCTGGTCACCCGGGGTGCGATTTCTTTGCGATCGCCCCGCGGTGCAGGAGCGCCGAGCACGACCGCCGGGCGGACCCCGCGAACCGGGGAGCGTCCTCCGCGAGCCGGCACGGAGATCGGACCGGCCCGGCGGCACATCGCGCCCGACCTCGACCCGACCGGCTCCCGATCACTCAAGGCGCGGGTGTCGCCAGACGCGGGAGCGGGGCGGCACCCTCCCGGCGGGCCCCCCGGCCGGCAGCCACCCCGACGATCATGCCCCGCGCCGTCGGGGAGCCGCGTCCGCACCGTGCCAGGATCGGCCGGGCGGCCGGCGAGAGGAACCCCCGCGGGGAGGATCCTTCCCACCCGCGCCGCCACCGCCGACCTGCAACGCCCCGGGGCGAACGCCGACGCATGGAACGGGAGGACGCCGGCAGCGGCACCGCGCCAGGTTGCCGGCCCCACCGCGACACCCAGGCCGCCCCACCGCGGAGCGTCACCCGCGGGGAGCGTCGCCACGCCGCCGCCCCATCCTCGGCTCGAGGTCTGCCTAGCGCCCGTCATTCGTCGTCTCAGTTCCGCTGTCGCACCGCACGTGAAGGGAATCACGATGGTCCGCGCTGACTTTCCGGTGTTCGCGTCGTTCTTCCGCGGCATGGTCCTCTGGACCGCCGTGCTGGCCTCGGTGGCGGCGCTCGCCACACGAACGACCCACGCGGCCCCGCTCGTGCTCTACACGTCGAACGACCTGACGACCGACGCGTCGGACTTCGCTTCGGACTCGATCTGGCTCGCGAACCAGTTCAACACCTTCGGCTACGAGGCGAAGATCGAGTCGGTCGTCCTCATGCTGGGGACGGTGCCGGCCGACCTGACGGCGATCCGCGTCGATCTCTACGACTCCGCGGCAGGGGTGCCGGGATCGCAGGTGGCCACGTTCACGAACCCGACGGCAGGATCGGGCGAGGCGTACACCTTCACCCTCGCCTCCCCCCCCACGCTGGTGGCCAACTCCGACTACTGGATCGTGCTCTCGATGACCGGCGCGTCGGTGGTGGAGTGGCTCGCGAGCACCCACCTCGACACCCAGGGCAACTCGAACCCGTCCAATCCCCTCCACTTCGCCCCCCAGTCGGCGAACTGGGTGAACGGCACCTACGCGGGGCAGATCGCCTGGGGCACGCCGAGCATCGGCCCCTACAAGATGGGTGTCTACGTCCAGGCGGTCCCCGAACCGTCGACCTACTGCATGGGTCTGGCGGGCCTCGGATGGGTCGGACTTTCCACTTGGCGGCGGCGTCGCAGGCAGGGCCGCTGACGCGGCCCCTGGCGGCGGCACGGAGGCTGCCGTTCCCGGCTGGCCGCGAGTCGCCCCCACCACGCCCACCGCGGCACGATCCGGCCCGGCCCAGCCACGCCGGCCTGGGGAAAGTGAGGGCGGCAAGCCCCTTCCTCCGCCTCCGGAATCTGCGCCCGGCAGGGCCCCCGCGGCTGGACAAATCGCACCCCCGACCCGACAATTGCGTACAGGGGCATGCAGGGCGACCGTGGCGATCCCGGGGGATTTTTTCCCCCCACCCACCCCGGTGGCCTGCAGGGGCGACCGGTTCCATTCCCATCATCCGGCGGACCCACGGCCACGGGTACCGCTCTCACGAGGCTTCCCATGCGCACCACTCTCCAGCGGAGCCGGTCGGGCTTCACGCTCGTCGAACTGCTCGTCGTCATCGCCATCATCGGGACGCTCGTGGGCATGCTCCTGCCGGCCGTCCAGGCCGCCCGCGAAGCGGGACGGCGGACGCAGTGTCTGAACAACGTCAAGAACATCGGCACCGCGATCACCCTCTTCGACGGTGCGCGGAAGTTCATCCCCGGCTGGCGGAACGCCCATCCCAACGCGACGGCCGCCGCCGCCGGCGCGACCGTCTCGTGGCCGGTCCTGATCCTTCCGCAGGTGGAGATGCTCGAGGCCTACAAACTGTGGGAGAACAATCCCGGCGGCATGGCCTACGTCGCCGGCGCCCCTTCGTCGGCGCTTTTCAAGTGCCCGACGTCGGCCCCCGCTCTCGAGGCGGCCCCCTCGATCGGCTACGCGGGCAACGTCGGGCCCGGTTTGATCGGTTCCCCGCTCATTCAGTTCCGGGATGACGCGGTGATGATGGACACGGTGGGCCTCGGGGGGGCTGGCGGCTACACGGCTGCCAAGAACAGCATCGACTACATCACCAGCGGTGACGGCTCGGGCAAGACGCTCCTCCTCGCCGAGCGGAACGGCCCGCTCTTCAATCCCCAGGCGTTCTACGACGCACTGCCCCCGGCTGCGACCGTCAACTACAGCTTCTCCCCGAACAGCGCCTACGACACCACCGCGAACTCGTCAGCCGCCCTGTCGCCGATCATCGGATTCGGGGCCGTTCCCAAGAACCCTGGCGCCGCCCTGCCCAGCTCGGGATTGATCACCACCGCCGCGGCGCGATTGGTGAACGTCACCGCGGGCGACGCGGTGAGCCTCCCGTTGAATCAGCACGCCACGCCGTCGTCACGGCACGCCGGGCTCGTCGTCGCCGGCTTTTGCGACGGGCGCACCCAGACGATCCGCGACAACATCGAACCGCGGATCTACTGCCACATGCTCACCCCGAACACGGTGGGCGGAGCCGGGATCATGTTCCCGAATCCCGGCATCTCGCCCGGCATCTACAGCGGCCCCAACTACGCCAAGCCCATCTCCGAGAACGATTTCGAGTGACCTCCGCCGTCCTCCTCGACGGCACCGGTCCTGACTACAAATGAACCGGCGGTTCGGGTCTCCCGGGCCGCCGGTTTTTTCATTCCCAGGGCCTCCCCAGGCCCCTCCCGCCCCGCGTCCGGCCCCCCCTCCAGCCCCGCCGCCGGTCCCACCATGCCTGCCACCGCCACGCCCACCGCCCCGGCCACGCCTCCGCATTCCCCCCTGTCGGTCGATCTCGGCGACCTGCGGCAGCGTCTCCTCGGCCATCCGATCTACCGGCTCGTCGATTCCCCCGACCGGCTGCGACGCTTCATGGAGCACCACGTCTTCGCGGTGTGGGACTTCCAGAGCCTCCTCAAGGCGCTCCAGGCGAAGCTGACCTGCTGCACGATCCCCTGGGTGCCCACCCCCGACCGGGAGGCGAGGCGGCTCGTCAACGAGATCGTGCTCGACGAGGAATCGGACACCCTCCCCGACGGCACGCACGCCTCCCACTTCGAGATGTACCTCGATGCCATGCGGCGCACCGGCGCCGACACCGGCCCGATGGAGCGGCTCGTGGAGCGGGTGCGGGCCGGCGAGCCGCTCGACTCGGCCCTCGTCACGGCCGGCGTGCCCGCGGCGGCGGCCGGGTTCGTGCGGCGATCCTTCGCCGTCATCGACTCCGGATCGACGCTGGGGATCGTGTCCGCCTTCACCTTCGGCCGCGAGGACGTGATCCCGGAGATGTTCCGTCCGCTCGTGGCGAACCTCGCCCACGAGGATCCCGCCGCCTGGGACCGGCTCCGCCACTACCTCGAGCGCCACATCGAGGCCGACGACGAGAAGCACGGTCCCGCCTGCCGGCGGATCGTGGCGAGCCTCTGTGGGAACGACCCGGCGAGATGGGCGGAGGCGTCGGCCGTCGCCCGCGACTCGCTCCGGGCCCGGATCGACCTCTGGGATCGGATCGTCGCGGAGTTCACCCAGGGGGAGTGACCGGCAACCGTTCCCCTGACCATCGGCGCCGGCGCCCGCCCGCTGTCCTCGCGACGTGGAGCGACGCGGCTCCGCACAGGACGGCGGGAAATGTTTGGCCGGTCAGGCCGCCCGGCACGGCGGCCGGTGGCGACGTGCCCCGCGGCGCCATCCAGCCAGAGCGGCGATGCCGGCCGCACCGGCCGCCATCCCCCAGGTCGAGGGCTCGGGGGTGGCGTAGTACACCACCGTCACGTTCTGCCCCTGCTGCCGGATGCCGAAGCGGGCGTCGGGGCGGATCGCGTTCAGCGGCTGGTTGGTGGAGTCTTGGTACGACTGGGACGGGTCGAGCTGCAGCCGGGCGGCCCCGCTCGTCGCCCCGCCCACCTCGTACACCGTGAACGTCCGGTCCTGCGACCAGAACGGGTCGGCCCAGGAAACCGTGCTCCCCTGCCGGTCGAAGGCCAGATTCATCGTCGTGTTCGACTGGAACGCGAGATCGTTCTGGACGACGAGCTTGTCGTAGGTGGTGCCGGCCTGGAACACCGACGTGTTCGCGTTCAGCCGCCAGTCGACGCGCGGCACCGCGATCCCGGCCTGCTGGTAGAAGAGGTCGCCGAGGAACGTCCCGGCGCCGGGCGCCGTGGTCCCGGGAGAATGGACGCCGCGGATCGTCGTGTCCCCCTCGATCGTCCCGATGCCGGACAGCGTGCCGTCGACCGTGACCGTCCCGCCGAATGACTGCACGAGGCCCAGCACGGAGAGGGTGGCGCCGGGGGCCACGGTGACCTGTGCGGTCGAGAGCACGCCCGACGGTCCCACGGCGAGCGTGCCCGCGTCCACGGCGACCGTGCCGGAGAAGCCGCCGGTGCCGCCGACGACGAGCGTGGCCGGGCCGGCCTTGGTGAGACCGCCGCCCGAGACGCTGCCGGAGAACGACGTGTCGGCGACGGTCGTCACGGTGCGCTGCGCCCCGCCGAGTCCCACGGCACCGGTGAAGGCCACCGATCCGGTCCCGACGGAGTCGCCGATCGTCACGTCGCCCCCGATCGACACGGGGTTGGCGAAGGTGCGGGCGCCGCCGTCGGCGGAGGCGACCGTGCCGCCGACGAGGGTCAGCGTCCCGGTGCCGAAGGCGGCGTCGTGCCCGCCGCGGAGCGTGCCCTCGGAGAGCGTGGTCCCGCCGGTCCAGGTGTTGGCCGAGGCGAACAC
Source organism: uncultured Chitinophaga sp. (assembly GCA_964567835.1). Taxonomy (GTDB): domain Bacteria; phylum Planctomycetota; class Planctomycetia; order Pirellulales; family UBA1268; genus QWOP01. The sequence goes on from CAZMOU010000057.1 coordinate 21,775, forward strand.
CGCCGTCCCGCCGCCCGACTTGGCGAGATTCGCGTAGCCGCCGATCGCACCACCGGCGAAGGTGTAGGTGCCCGAGGTGGCGGAGACCGCGAAGGCGCTCGGGGACTGGGTTCCCGTCACGGTGACCGTGCCCCCGGCGGCACCGCCGAAGGTCACCCGATCGAGGTTGTGGAAGCGCTGCGGGAGGGCCCCTTCGTCGGTCCAATCCTGGCCGTCGTGATCCCAGGTGCCGCTCATGGTGTTCCACGCGAGCGACAAGAGCCCCGTCGGCACGACGGCCCCCACCTGGGCGCCGGGCGTCTGCGTCCCGCTCGTGGTGTAGGTGAAGGTCGATTGGTACTCGCCGAACCCGATGACGTTCGCGTTCGGGCTGCCCACGACTCCCTGCCCCCGCCAGTCGGAGACGATCATGTTCGCGACGCTGCCGGAGGAGACGAGCGTGGAGGGAAACGACCAGGTGGCGTTCAGCCAGCCGTTCGTCGACGCCGTGTTCTCGCCGGCGGTCGCCAGCGTGGGAGTGCCGGTCGGCGACCGACTGACGGTGCCGCCGATCCGGGATCCCCAGACGGTGACGTTGTTCCAGGTGCCGGCGGGGAGGGCTCGCTTGGCCGCGGCGGAGGCCGTGCCCGACACCTGGAGCGTCGCGGGGCTCGTGCCCTGCGGATAGGACAACGGACCGGGCGTCGTGGCGGTCACCGCGCCGGTGCCGGAGGCGTACACCAGGCTGAAGCTGTTGAGGTTGAGGCCGTTGGGTTCGAGTTGCAACTGGCCGCTGCGGACGTTCCACAGCACGTAGGCACCCGGGATCGACGTGGCCACGCCGTTCACCACGACCGGCAGCGCCGTGCCGGTCGCGATCGACTGCCACGACAGGCCGGAGGGGGCGTTCCCGCTCACCGGGCCGTTCGATACGGGCCCCCCGAGGGCCGACGTGGCGGCGACGAGCGTCGCCAGGAGGCTTCCCACGGTCAGACGAGCCATCGAGCGAGCCATGGCGTGGTACTCCGTGTGTCGGGCCGCTGCGGATCCACGACCGTCCGGAATCCCGCATGCCCGCGGGGCGCCGACCACGGATGGCCGGGCGGATACCGACGGTCCCCCCCAAACAGCCCCACGATACACACACCTTTCGAAACCGCAAGGTTACCCACTCAAGCCAGCCCCCCCGCTTTCCCGGATTGGTCACCCCCCCCCAAAGGGCGCCGATGCCCGGGGGGCGGGCCGCGACCGGCCCGACCGGGTCGGAAAAAAAGAGAAGGGCCCGGCCATGGCACTCGCCATGACCGGGCCCCTGCTGGGTCACGAAGCCTTCGAGGAGGTGTCCGCGCGACTCACTTCGCCGCGGCGAGGTCGGCCTTCTTCTTCTCCTCGATGATCTCCTTCTGGATGTTGCCGGGGGTGGGGCGGTACTTGGAGAACTCCATCGTGAACACCCCCTGCCCCTGCGTCATGCTCCGCAGGTCGGTCGAGTAGCCGAAGGTCTCGGCCAGCGGCACCTCGGCGATGATCGTGGACGTGTTGCCCACCGTCTCCGTGGAGATGATCAGGCCGCGCCGCTTGTTGAGCTCGCCGGTGACCGCGCCCTGGAAGTCGGAGGGCACCTCCACCTCCATCTTCATGATCGGCTCGAGGAGCACCGGCTTCGTGTTGAGGAAGGCCTCGCGGAAGCCGGCCCTGGCGCAGATCTGGAACGCCATGTCGGAGGAGTCGACGTCGTGGTAGGAGCCGTCCTCGAGCGTGGCCTTCACCCCCACGATCGGGAAGCCGGCGATCGGGCCCTTGTTGAGCACCGCGCGGAAGCCCTTCTCCACCGAGGGGATGTACTCGCGCGGCACGCGGCCTCCGACGACCGCGTCCTCGAAGATGAAGGTCTCCGCCTCGTCCTCGGGGAGCGGCTCGAGATGGCCGACGATGTGCGCGTACTGTCCCGAACCACCGGTCTGCTTCTTGTGCTTGTAGTCGTAGGCCGTGCCCTTCGTCGGCGCCTCGCGGTAGCTGACCTTCGGCGCGCCGACGGCCACGTCCACCTTGAACTCGCGCTTGATCCGCTCGACGTAGATGTCGAGATGGAGTTCGCCCATCCCGGCGATGAGCGTCTCGCCGGTCTCCTCGTCGGTGCTCATGCGGAAGGTGGGATCCTCGCGCGTGAAGCGCTGCAGCGCCTTGCCGAGCTTGTCGAGACCGTCGCGGTTGACCGGCGTGATGGCCATCTTGATGACCGGCTCCGGCACGAACATGCTCTCGAGCGTGCAGTACTTCTGGTCGGCGGCGTAGGTGTCGCCGCTGGCCGCGTCGACGCCCATCACGGCGACGATGTCGCCCGCCTCCGCCGACTCGATCTCCTCGCGCTTGTCGGCGTGCATGCGCACGATGCGGCTGAAGCGCTGCTTCTGGCTCGTGCGCTGGTTGATGTAGGCCTCGCCCTTCTTGATCGAGCCCTGGTAGATCCGCATGAAGGTGAGCTGGCCGTAGGGATCGTCGACGATCTTGAAGGCCATCGCCA